>JBKICP010000413.1:0-37196 GCA_046567085.1 Acidobacteriota bacterium | reverse complement strand
GAGTGGGATGGCGAGACCAGTGGCCGTGGTGACGGGGGCATCGAGCGGAATCGGAGAGGTCTTTGCCCGAAAACTGGCGGTTGGGCACGATCTGTTGCTGATCGCGCGGCGCCGAGAGAGGCTGGAGGCGTTGGCTGCGGAACTGGCGGGGCAATGGGGCGGCCGCGTCGAGGTGCTGGAGGCAGATCTGGCGACCGAGGCGGGCGTGGCTGCGGCAGCGGAGCGGATCGCCGCTGAGGCGAATCTGGATTTGCTGGTGAACAATGCGGGTTTTGGGGTGTCGGGATCTTTCTGGGAGACGGATCTGGGACGCCAGGAGGAGATGCATCGTCTCCACGTGATGGCGGTGGTGCGGTTGTGCCATGCGGCGCTGCAGAAGATGGTGGCACGGAATTCCGGGGGAATCATCAATGTCGCGTCGGTGGCGTCGTTTGTGCACGCGCCGGGGAGTGCGAGCTACGGGGCGACGAAGGCGTGGATGACCCATTTCACCGAGGGGCTGTCGCTGGATCTGAAGGCAGCGGGATCGGCGGTGCAGGTACAGGCGTTGTGCCCGGGCTTTACGTATTCGGAATTTCACGATGTTCTGGGGCGCGATCGGGCGAAGCTGGCACCGAAGGCGTGGTGGCTGGATACGGAGTTTGTGGTGGAGGAGTCGCTGCAGGGATTGCGGGGCGGGAAGCTGTTTGTGGTGCCGGACTGGAAGTACAGGGCGCTGGTGGGGGTGGTGCCGCGGCTGCCGGTGGGGGTGCGGGTGAGGATGGAGGAGAAGCGGAACCGGAAGTGAGGGAGCGGGGCTTCGTACTGCAGCCGAACGCCTGGCTGGATGGGCGATTCAATTGTCGCGGTGCTTGCGCATATAGACTTCGAACTTTTTCGCTGCGCGGCGGCGTTTCCAGCGGTAGTAGCGATTACGCAGGCCGTACATGGTTTCGCTGCCGGCCATGGCGAATCCGCGGCGGGGGGAGAATTTGATGTAGAGGTAGCCGAAGAGGGCGCCGCCGAGCTGCGAGAAGGCGACGATCTTCTGCGACGAGAAGAGCATGGCCAGCGCGATGAGCATGTAGACGGCGACGAGGTACTTCGCCTTGATGGTGATGGGCAGGGGGAACATCATGAAGGGCGTGTCGGCGTAGAGGATGCCGATGGCGGCGAGCAGGCCGAAGATCCCTCCCCAGCAGGCGTAGAGGGGAGCGGCGTCCTGGGGAAGGACGAGGAAGAGGAGCAGGGCCGCGAGGCCGGCGCCGACCACCGAGGCAAAGAAGAGCTCGGCGAGCCAGCGCGGTCCGTGGTTCGACTCCAGGAGGCTGCCGAGGAACCAGAGGGAGAGTAGCTCGAAGGCGGTGTTCAGGATGCCGACGTGGATGATCCAGTAGGTGACCAGCTGCCAGATCCAGCCCCGATGCAGAAGAGCGATGGGGTCGAGGATGAGGAGGCCGGTCAGGTTTCCCGCGAAGGCCGGCGAGGCAACGCCGAGAAGGAGCAGGCCGAAGTAGGCGAACAGGTTCCAGAGGATGAGGGTGCGGGTGAAGCCGCGGAAGTCGGGGAAGCCGAGGACGCCGCTGGAAAGACGTGGCACGAGGGATATTGTCTCATTCGTGCCGGCGGAGCCCAACTTCGCATGAGGCGTGGAGAGGGTGGCGGTCGAGATGCCGGGTGGCGCGATCAGGAGTAGACGGCGGGAATGAAGTTCTGCTCGTGGATGGGCGGCCGGGTGTATTTGCGGCGGTCGAGTTCCGGGAGCCTTAGTTTTTCCGGGGTCAGCTCCTTGTAGTCGATGCGGGCGAGCAGGTGGTGGATGACGTTGAGGCGCGACCTCTTTTTGCTGTCGGCATTGACGACGTACCAGGGCGCCTGGCGGGTGTCGGTCATGGCAAACATCTCATCCTTGGCACGGGAATAGTCGGCCCAGTGGCGACGGGATTCCAGATCCATGGGACTGAGCTTCCAGCGCTTCGTGGGGTTCTCGATGCGCTCGCGGAAGCGGCGTTCCTGTTCCTCGTCGCTGACGGAAAACCAGTATTTGACGAGGACGATGCCGGAGCGGAGGAGCATGCGCTCGAACTCCGGGCAGCTGTGCATGAACTCCTGATACTGGGCTTCGGTGCAGAATCCCATGACGCGTTCGACGCCGGCGCGGTTGTACCAGCTGCGGTCGAAGAGGACCATTTCGCCGGCCGAGGGCAGATGCGCCACATAGCGCTGAAAGTACCACTGGGTCTTTTCGCGTTCGGTGGGGGTGCTGAGGGCGACGACCCGGCAGACGCGAGGGTTCAGGGTCTCGGTGATGCGCTTGATGGCTCCGCCCTTGCCGGCGGCATCGCGGCCTTCGAAGAGAACCACCACGCGGAGACCTTCGTGGCGGATCCACTCCTGCAGCTTGACGAGCTCGATCTGGAGGCGCCGCAGTTCTTTTTTGTAGCTGAACTTTGTCGTTGGGAGGCTGTGGGACGATCCGTTGGGAGCGTGTTTGCTGTTGGGCACCTTGCCGTTTGTGGACACAACTTCACTCCTTCGAGGCGCTGTCGCGAGCCTGCGGCCGGGCCGCCGTCTTCTGTCTTATCGGCAGAATTCTTTCCGGAAGATCGGGGAGAGAGCGCATTGATGTTGGTGGGACGAAAGGGCCGGACTGGAACCCTCCCGGGGCTGGTTTGCCCCAGCTGAGAGGCACGAGTGGTAGGCTGCGGGGATGAGACGGGCTTGGGCGGTTCTGTTTTTGATGCTGCCGCTGGCTGTGGCAGGGCAGGCGGGGTCGGGGGCGGGGCAGCCGGCGACGCCTGTGCCGGGATTTCAGACGTGGTCGAGTCCGGAGCTGCACCTGACCTATTGGTATCCGGCCGATCTGAAGCCGGTGGACGGCGCCTTTGCGGAGACGGACGGGAGGAGAATGCTTTATGGAGAGGACGCGGATTCGGAGCGGGCCAACAAGGGGGGGTGCCTGAAGACATTGCTCTCGGTGGGGAACGGGCGCGAGGGATCGGGAGGCGCCTGGACGCGGGTGGGTTTGCTTGAGGTGAGCGGGCAGTGCTTTCCGGCGAAGATGCTGAAAGACAAGAAGGGGGTACCGCTGCTGTTGCGGAATCTGGTCACGCAGGGGACCACGGTGATGGGGACGATGCCGGTGGAGGCGCCGGCGCTGTATCTGCTGGAGGGCCGCCGAGCGGGATTCGGCGCGTCGCAGGGGCAGCCGGTGACGACGGGCGACGTGCAGACCGCGGATCAGCAGCTGATCGGGGTTGCGGTGGTCGATCTGGAAGATCGGCTTGTGGCCTGGGTGATTGAGACCAGCGATGCATCGATGTTCAACCGTTTGCTGGGCAGCGGGGTGGATTTCGGAACGGGGAAGCCGGAGCGGCTGTTTCCGGGGTCGGTGGGCGAGGGCGACGGTGCATTCTGAGATCCGGGGCTGTGTGATTTAGCTCACATTCCAGGCCTGGCGAGATTCGGATAATGGGTTTCGGAGAGCTCGGAAACCCGGCGTTATTTATACTTTTCTTACCTCCGGTTCCGCGCTCCCCGCTCAGGTTTTCCCCATGTTTCTCCTCTGGTTACGCATCGCGGCAGGTCTGTACGGGGTCGCCAGCATTCTGGCGATCCCGGCGGTGCTCGGGAATCACCCGAGGGGACACCGGTATTGCCTGCCGGTCGCTCTGGGGGGGTGGTTCTTCCACCTGGTGGCGACGGTGGAGATGCTGGCACTGGCGCATCACCTGATTCCGGTGATGGCGACGGAGATTGTTTCGACGCTGGCTCTGGCGATCGTCGGGGTCTTTCTTTTTACATTTTTTGTTTATCGGACGGTGTCGTTTGGGCTGTTCGCGCTGCCGCTGGCGTTTCTGCTGACGGTAATTCCGGCGATCGGGCCGGAGCATTACACGTTCAGTTCGCCGATGGTGCGCAACGGGTGGATCGCATTCCATGTGGTGATGTTGCTGGTGGCGTATGCGGCGCTGCTGTTCAGTATTTTGTCGAGCTTCCTGTATCTGATCCAGGAGAAGCGGCTGAAGAACAAGGACTGGGCGAAGGCGGGTGTGACGCCGAGGCCGAAGACCCGGCCGCGCGGATTCCTGACGTGGCTGCCGCCACTGGCGACGATGGACCAGGTGACGCAGAGCACGCTGCAGATCGGCTTCATCTGTATGACGGCGGGGCTGTTTGCTGGCTCGCTGGTGGCGCAGGAGCAGGTGGGGATCGGGTACTTTGCCGATCCGAAGGTGCTGCTGTCGTTTGTGATGTGGGGGTTGTACGTTGTGATCCTGTTCGTGCGGCGCAGCGTGGGACTGCGGGGTCGCCGGGCGGCGTGGGTGACATCGAGCGTCTTTGTCGTGATGCTGTGCGTGTGGGCAGCGAATCTGCTGAATGGTGTCCATAGTTCCGCCCACAGGTTTGGACTGAAATGAGATTTCTGGTCACAGGTCTGAACCACAAGACGGCTCCGGTGGAGCTGCGCGAGCGGCTGGCCATCGGCCAGGATGCGCTGCCGGAGACGACACGCGCGCTGCTGGACCGGCCGGGCGTGCAGGAGGCCATGATCCTCTCGACGTGCAACCGTGTGGAGTTGCTGGTGGCTCACAACGGGCTGGAGCCGCAGCTGCCGGAATTTCTGGCGGAGCGGTTTGCGGTGGATCGCGGAGCGCTGGAGACGCATTTGTACCGCTACCAGGACGACGATGCGGTTCGGCACATGTTCCGCGTGGCGGCCAGCCTGGATTCGATGGTGGTGGGCGAGGCACAGATTCTGGGGCAGGTGAAGCAGTCGTGGAACCTGGCGCGCGATCTGGGCGCGGTGAAGGGCCCGCTGGACAAGCTGCTGCAGGGCGCCTTCACGGCGGCCAAGCGGGTGCGGACGGAGACGGAGATCGGTTCGTCGTCTGTATCGATTGCGTCGGTGGCGGTGGATCTGGCGCGGCGGATTTTCGGATCGCTCGAAGGCAAGAAGATTCTGATCGTGGGCGCGGGCAAGATGAGCGAGCTGGCGGCGCGCCACCTGATGCAGCACGGGGCAGATTCGATTACGGTGGCGAATCGCACCTGGGAGCGCGCGGTGAGGCTGGCGGAACAATTTTTCGGCAAAGCGATCCGCTTTGAGGATCTGCACGCGCGGGCGCATGAAGCGGACATCATCATCACGTCGACGGGTGCGGGACGGGCGATTCTGGGGGTCGAGCAGGCGCAGTCGATTCTGCAGCGGCGCAAAGGGCAGCCGGTGTTTGTCATCGACATTGCGGTGCCGCGGGATGTGGAGCCGCAGGTGAACCGGCTGGAAGGCATGTTCCTGTACGACATCGACGACCTGCAGCAGGTGGCGGCGACGCATCTGGTGGATCGCGGGCACGAGGCGGAGAAGGCGGAGGCGATTATCGCCGAGGAGACGGAGCACTTCCGCCGGCGGATTCGGACCATCGATATTGCTCCGGTGCTGGTGGACGTGCAGGGAACGGCGGAGGAGCTGCGCCAGTCGGAACTGCACCGGCAGCGGAGGTTGCTGCAGTCGCTGACGCGGGAGCAGCAGGAGGCGGTCGAGGCGCTGACGCGCGGGCTGATGAACAAGTTTATGCACATGCCGCTGCAGGCGATGAAAGCGGCGGCGCGCGAGGGCGATGAAGCGGCGCTGGATACGATTCGCGGTATGTTCGAACGCAACTACGGGCACAAGGGAGCGCCGAGTGTATCGGAGCCGGTCGAGGGGCCGGAGCAGCCGGAGCAGCCGGATAAGACGTAGTGGGCAGGGACGCGATAGGCTGATTTCGGATCCCGCATGAAGAATTCCAACGACAATTCCAGAGTTCTGCGCATCGGATCGCGTGGCTCGAAGCTCGCGCTGTGGCAGACGCATCACATCGCGGACCGGCTGCGCGCGGCAGGTCACGCGGTGGAGATCGAGATCATCAAAACGCTTGGCGACGCGATGCAGCACGTGCCGTTTGCCGAAGTGGGCACAACGGATCGCGACGCGAAGGGGATGTTCACGAAGGAGATCGAGGAGGCACTGTACGCGGGGCGCATCGATCTGGCCGTGCACAGCCTGAAGGATCTGCCGACCGAACTGGCGGAGCCGTTCACGATTGCGGCGATTCCCGAGCGGGTGGATCCGCGCGACGCGTTTGTCTCGGTCAAGTACGAGAGCTTTGAGGCGCTGCCGCAGGGCGCGAGGATTGGAACGAGCAGCCTGCGGCGGCAAGCCCAGCTGAAGGCGCAGCGTCCGGATATGGTGTGCATGGAGTTTCGCGGCAATGTGGACACGCGCTTGCGCAAGCTGGCCGAGGGGCAGGTGGATGCGATCCTTCTGGCGTCGGCGGGGCTGGAGCGGCTGGGGCTGACGGCGCATCGGCGGGAGTGTTTTTCGCCGCTGATCCTTTGTCCGGCGGCAGGCCAGGGGGCGCTGGCGATTGAGGCGCGCGCGGGGGATGAGGGCACGCTGGGGGCGCTGAAGTTTCTGGAACACGAGGCGACGCGCTATGCGGTGACCACGGAGCGGGCGGCGCTCGCGGGCCTGGGAGGCGGATGCCAGGTGCCGATCGGTGTGCACTGCTTTGCAGGCGATGCGGGGTACAGCGTGCTGGCGGCGGTGGCAGCTCCGGATGGGTCCGAGGTGCTGCGGGTGGCGCTGGATCGGCAGGTGGAACCGGCGGAAGAACTGGGGCGGAAGGTGGCGGAGGAACTGGTTCGGCAGGGGGCGGAGAGGCTGCTCGCGCTGGGTACACCGGAGAATGGCACGCGGGTCGCGGGGGCATAGTGGCAAGTGATGAGAGAGAACGCGGCCGGGGCTAAAGCCCCGTCTTTTCGCGATGACACATTCCCCGGCCTGAAGGCCGAGGCTTCTACCGTAGTCCTGCTGCGCAGGACCCGCTTTGCGTGGCCAGCCTCGGGTTGGCTGGAGTCAGGCTGCCATGGACAAGAGTGACTCCGGGGCGTTGGCCGGGCGAAGGATTCTGGTGACGCGGGCGCGGCATCAGGCGGGGCAATTGTCGGAAAAGCTGCGGGCGCTGGGGGCCGATGTTGTCGAGATTCCGGCAATTGAAATCGTCCCGCCTGAGTCGTATGCGGATCTGGATCGGGTGCTGGGGAATTTGTCACAGTATCAGTGGCTGATTGTGACCAGCGCGAACGGGGCAGAGGCGCTGGGCGAGCGGATGCGTTTGTTGGGGGTGGGACCGGAGGTTTTTCCGGCTGTGAAAGTGGCGGCCGTGGGGTCAGGGACGGCGCGCGCCCTGGGGGAAATGGGTTTGGCAGTGGCGGTGTCGCCGAAGGAATACGTCGCGGAGTCGCTGGTGGCGGCGCTGGGCGATGAGGTGCGGGGCGAGCGGGTGCTGCTGGCGCGGGCGGCGGTGGCGCGGGATGTGATCCCCGATGCGCTGCGTGCCCGCGGCGCGATGGTGGATGTGGTGGATGCTTACCGGACGGTGATTCCGCAGGGATCTGTAACAGCAATAGGCACCATTTTCGGGCGAGAAGGGCAGGTGCCCGATGCGGCGACGTTTACAAGTTCATCGACGGTTACAAATTTTCTGAACTTGCTGCACGAGGCCGGGGTGGAGAGGCCGGTGGGGATGAGGGCGGTGTCCATTGGGCCAGTGACGAGCGGGACGCTGCGGGAGAACGGGTGGGAGCCGGCGGCGGAGGCTGAGCCGCACGATCTGGGCGGGCTGGTGGAGGCGGTGGTGATGGCTTTTGCAGGACACCAGGCAGCGCAATGCGGGCACAGGGTACCGGGCACCGGGCACCGGGCTCCGCAAAACCGGAATCCCTCTGAGTTTTAGCGGTTGGCAGACTGCGCGTCCGCCTGTGCTGGGAGCGTGAAGTGGCCGGCGCGGACCGAGGCCAGTTCGGGGTTGGATTTCTGGTTGGGCTTTAATGGCAGGGGTTTGCCGCCCATGCTGTTGGGGTTGGCAGGATCGGACCACATGGCGCCGACCTCAATCGGTTTTGGCTGGGCGGCGATGAGGTTGTGGTTGAGGGTCCGCTGCTTGTCGACGTAGGCGGCGATGACGCGCGAGGCCAGCCGGGCCGAGAGATAGCCTTCTTTGCCACCCTCCCACAGGACCACTACGGCGATGTCCGGATTGCGGCGCGGTGAGACGCCGACGAACCAGGCATTGTCGTTGACGGTGTGGGAGTGGCCGAGTCTCTGGGCGAGGGCATTGCTCATGGTCTGGGCGCTGCCGGTCTTGCCGGCGAAATCGATGCCCTCCAGGTGGGAGAGAGCGGCGGTGCCGCCGGGCTCGGTGACCATGGCCATGGCGTCGGTCACGGTCTGCCAGATATCGGGAGCGACGGTCACGGTCTGATTGCCGGAGCCGGGATAGGAATCCAGAATCGACTGGCGGACATCGGGCTGCAGTTCGTTGGGGAAGACCACGTGCGGGCGTTTGAAGATTCCGCCCGAGGTGATGCCGGCGATGGCGCGGATGAGCTGGATCGGTGTGACGGCGACGGCGCCCTGTCCGATGCCGACCGACGTGACCTCGCCTGGGTACCACTTCTGGTGGTAGTTGCGCATCTTCCATTCCGGCGAGGGCATGATGCCGGACATTTCGTCGGGCAGATCGATGCCGGTTTTCTGGCCGATGCCGAAGCGGCCGGCCCAGTATGCGATCTTCTCAATGCCGAGGCGGGCGGCGAGGGTGTAGTAGAAGACGTCGCAGGACCAGGGAATGGAGTGCGAGATGTCCACGACTCCGTGCACCTGGTGGCGCGCGGAGATCCAGCAGCGCTGATAGGTCCCGAAGAGATTGACGCCGCCGTTGCAGACCACGCGCATATTCTGTGCGATACCCTCTTCGAGGCCGGCGGCGGCCATGATGATCTTGAACGTGGAACCCGGTGCCAGCTGCGCCTGGATGGCCTTATTCATCAGCGGATGTTCGGGATCAGTGATGTATTTGTTCCAGGTGTCGCGGCTGATGCGGACGGCAAAAGCGTTCGGATCGAAGACCGGGCGGCTGACCATGGCCAGCACCTCGCCGGTGTGCGGATCGATGGCGATCATGGCTCCGTTGCGATCGCCGAGCGCATTTTCAGCGGCGCGCTGAATATCGAGATCGATGGTGAGGCGGAGGCTCTGGCCGGGTTTGGCGGGTTCGGTGCCGAGGCGGCCCACTTCGCGGCCGTGGCTGTCGACCACGACGTCTTCAGAGCCGTCTTCACCGCGGAGAATACCGTCGTACGAGGCTTCAACGCCGGAGCGTCCGACCACGTCGCCGGGTTCGTACATGGCGTAGCGCGGGTCGTTGAGCATTTCTTCACTGACCTCGCCGACGTAGCCGATGAGGTGGGCGGCGAAGCCATCGCGGGGATAGAGGCGGCGCTGTTCCTGAATGGTGTCGAGTTCGGGGAGTTCGTCCTTATGGGCCTCGATGAACTCTTCTTCGTCGGGCGTGATGTCCTGTTTCAGGGGCAGGGGCTGGTATTTCGGGGCGAGGCGGTATTTCTTCAGGATGGCGTCGATCTGATCCACGGTCATGTGGAGGCCGCGGGCGATGAGGGGCAGGTCGGGCGTGATGTCATGGCCCTGCTCGCGGACGAGGAAGCAGGAAACGGAAGGATAGTTGTCGACGATCAGGCGGCCTTCGCGGTCGAAGATTTTGCCGCGGGGGGCGAGGATGGGGACTTTGCGGATGCGGTTGGCTTCCGCGAGGGCGTGGTAGTTCTGGCCGCCGACGACCTGGAGCCGCCAGAGGCCGAAGACGAGAATGGCCATGATCGCCGCAATGAGGTATTGGATAACGGCGAGGCGAACGGAGGGGAGTTTTTCTTCGCGGTTGAGCACGGTTCGAGGAGACTCCATCGCCCGCACGCGCGTGAAGACGGGCCATCCTTTTTGCGAAAGGGATGATATAAGGATAGCGCGAACCGAAGCAGGAACGGCGGAGCTGGCATTTTAGTTGTAGATTCCCGCAGGCGGCGTTGATACTTGGGCATGGCTGGACGCAAGAAAGCAGCAGAGAAGAATGCGACGGAAGCGCGGAGCGGAGCGGGCGAGGCAGGCAAGGGCGAGTTTTTGCCCCCGCGGCCGATCAGCCTGCGAACGCTGGGCGATTATCTGGATCTGTCGCCGGCGACCATTTCGCTGGTGCTGAACAACGCGCCTGGGGTGCGATCAATTCCGCAGGAAACCCGGGACCGGGTGATCGCAGCGGCGAAGAAGTTCGAATACCGGCCCAGCTTTTTTGCGCGGTCTCTGCGACGGCGGCAAAGCTTTTCCATCGGGGTTCTGGTGCCGGAGCTAAGCGACGGCTATTCGGTGCTGGTGATGAGCGGCATCGAGGAAGTGCTGATCGAGGAAGGCTATTTTTACCTCACCGCGAGCCATCGGCGGAAGGCCGATCTGATCGAGGAGTATCCGGGACTGCTGATGGACCGGGCGGTGGAGGGATTTATCGCCATCGATACGGCGCTACAGCACAGTCTGCCGCTGCCGGTGGTGGCGGTGGCGGGGCATAAGCCTCTGCCGGGAGTGACGCGCATCCTGCTGGACCACGCACGGGCCGCGGATCTGACGCTGCGCCACCTGCATCAGCTGGGACATCGGCAGATCGCTTTCATGCGCGGGCAGACGTTCAGCTCCGACGCGGACGATCGGTGGAAGAGCCTGATGGGGGTGGCGAAGGAACTGGGGCTGGAAGTGCCTCCGGAACTCGTGGTCCAGCTGGAGGAGAACCTATCGTCGCCGGAGTTGGGCTATCCCGTGGTTCCGAAGCTGCTGGCATCCAAGCGGCCTTTTACGGCGCTGGTTTCCTATAACGATATTGCGGCGATTGGCGCGATCCGTTCGTTGCGGGACCATGGTTTGCGGGTGCCTGAGGATGTTTCCATCATCGGTTTCGACGATATCCAGGGCGCTGCCTATCACACGCCGAGCCTGACGACGATTCGTCAGCCGCTGACGAAGATGGGCAACACCGCGGCACGGCTGCTGCTGCAGCGACTGCGGGGGATGCAGGAGTTTCCGGAACAGGTTTCGATCGTGCCGGAGCTGATCATCCGGGAATCGACGCTGCCGCCGAATCCGGCGCGGCTCAGGAAAAAGTAAGAGGACAGCCAGCAGCGGGGGGTAGAATCGGCGTTTCTATGACGTCGAGGCGTGTCCCCCCGTTTTTCCTGTTGTGTTCCGGATTTGTCGTATGCGGCATGGTGACCGTATTGCCCGGGCCGCTGCTGCCAGTCATGGCGGCACGCTGGGGCCTGCACGACGTCCAGTCGGGCGCTTTCTTCGCTGCGGAATTTCTGGCTTCAACAGTCGGGTCAATTTTTTCGCCGCACTGGCTGCGGCGCAACCTGCCGCTGGGCTACGCGTCGATGACGGCGGGGGTACTGTTGCTGATCGCAGCGGGAAGGGCGGCCGGATCCTCGGGACATACGCTGGCACTGGCCGCATTTGCCCTGGTTGGGCTGGGGATCGGGCTGTCGGTGACGGCCACCAACCTGACGGTGGGGATCACGGCAGAAGAGCAAGGGGGGCCTGGGGCGCGCGCGCGCAGGATCTCGATTGTGAATCTGGGGTGGGGTCTGGGGGCGGTGGTATGTCCATGGCTGATTGCGGGTGCTGAGCAGAGGGGGCAACTGGATGCGTTGCTGCTGGCGATCGCGCTGGCGACGGCGGGGATGTTTGCCGGGCTGGTGCCGCAGTGTCGGGAGCCGGAGTTTGGGAGCAGGACTGCGGGGCGGCGCTCGGTGCGGGCCGAGGCGGGGGTCCTGATCTTTTTTGCGGCCTTCCTTTTCCTGTATGTGGGGGTGGAGACGGTGGTGGGGGGGTGGATCACAACCTATACCCACCGCTTCAGCGGGATGACCCTCGCGCAGGCCGGACTGATGGTTTCGCTGTACTGGATGTCGCTGCTTGCGGGGCGATGGCTGGGATCGCTGGCACTGCGGTCGTGGTCGGAACGCGCCGTTTGGTTGCCGAGCCTGGGTTTGGCGCTGGCGGCGGTGATTGCACTCGTGGTGCCGCACGGTCCGGCAGGGGTGATGCTGGCTGTGGCTCTGGCGGGGGCGGGACTCGGGCCGGTATTCCCGATCGGGATCTCGCGAATGCTGGGGCAGTTGCGGGACCACCGCAACACGGGATGGGTGTTTGCCATGACGGCGAGCGGCGGGGCGGTCCTGCCATGGCTCACGGGACTGGTGTCGACGAGGACGGGGTCCTTGCGGATCGGGTTTGCTGTGCCGGTGGCGGGGCTGGCCGCGATCCTGGTGCTGGCGGCCGCAGAGAAGGGGTTGTTGGGGAGAGAAGCGGATTCGGACCTTCACCGCTCCATGTCTGGACCTGGGGCCCCTTCGTAGACTTGAGAGTGCGGGTTGGGTGGGGGCAGAAAATAAGTCTTTGATCAGTCTTTTGTTGTTATGGTAAACAATATCCGCACGAGCTGCGGCTTTGTAGCTGTCGCGAGCGGCCGAAGAGGCGCACTGCGTCATGATGAATTTGGGGTCTGGCCGGGATGGATCGTATCTGAAGAGGGCTGAGGGGAAAAAGTATGCTGCCTGAACAATGGGAAATATTTAAGAAGGCCGCACGCCGGGAGAAGATGGACAAAATCCCGATGGCGTTGATTGTGGACAGCCCGTGGATCCCTGGCTATCTGGGGATCAGCCACCTGGACTACTTTCTGGATCCGGAGCTGTGGTTCCAGTCCAATCTGAGGATCATGCAGGAGTTTCCTGACGTGATCTTCATTCCGTCGTGGTGGATGGAATACGGGATGGCGGCGGAGCCGTCGGTGCTGGGCGCGAAGATCAAGTTCTGGCAGGACAATACGCCGAGCGAGTATCACACGCTGCACCACCTCGAGGACATCGATCTGTTTCCAGAGTATGAGGTCGAGGCGGACGGGTTTGCGGGACTCACGCTGCACCGGATCAAGATGGCGCGGCAGCGGATCTTCGATGCGGGCTACATCCTGCCGATGGTGACCGCGCGCGGGCCGCTGTGCACGGCGGGATTTGTGCGGGGCACGACGAACTTCATGATCGACCTGGTGGAGAACCCCGAAGGCGCGCACAAGCTGATCGATCTTTGCACGCGGATGATCATCGACTGGCTGAAGGCGCAGCAGAAGGTGATGGGGGATACGGTGGAGAGCCTTTTCATTCTCGACGATATTGTTGGCTTCGTGAATGAGGAGCATTACCTGGAGTTCGCCCATCCATATTTAAAGAGAATTTGCGATGCGTTCCCGAAGGACTGGGTGAAGCTTTACCACAACGATGCCGAGGTGGATGCGTGTCTCGACCATCTGCCGGACACGGGTTTCAATGTATTGAACTGGGGCAAGCAGCGGCACATCACCGAAGTGAAGCGGCGGGTGGGCGATCGCATGTGTCTGATGGGAAACGTGAATCCACTGGAGATTGGGGTTCGCGGGACGCCGGAGGAAGTGAAGGACGAAACGCTCGAAGTGCTGGAGGGTTCCGGCGGCGAGGGGATCATTCTTTCCGTCGGCGGCGGCACCAGTCCGGGGATGCCGAAGGAGAACATCCTGGCGATGCTCGAGGCTCTGAACGAATTCAACGCAAAACGCGCAGCCCATGCGGCGACGAGCGCGCGGTAAGGAACCGAGACCATGCCCGATTACGCACTGATGAACCAGTACCTCTACGAAGGCAACGCAGCCAAGGTGGAGCAGATGACGAAGGAGGCGCTTGCCGAAGGGCGGTCGGTGCAGGAGGTACTGAACGACGGACTGATCGCGGGCATGAGCGTGGTCGGCGAAGACTTCAAACATAACGTGCTTTACGTACCCGAGGTGCTGATTGCAGCGCGGGCGATGAAGGCAGGCATGGCGGTGCTGAAGCCGCTGCTGAGCTCCAAGGATGCGGGCACCAAGCCGAAGGGTGTGCTGCTGATGGGCACGGTGCGCGGCGATCTGCACGATATCGGCAAGAACCTGGTGGGCATGATGGCCGAGGGAGCCGGATTCGAAGTGCACGACATCGGTGTGGATCAGAGCGTGGAGAAGTTTATGGCGGCGGCGGAAAAGTGCAAGCCGACCATTATCGGCATGAGCGCGCTGCTGACCACGACGATGATGTACATGAAGACGGTGATCGAGGGGTTCGACGCGGCCGGGCTGACGCAGATCAAGATGGCGGTGGGCGGCGCGCCGATCAGCCAGATGTTCGCCGATGAGATTGGCGCCGATGGCTATGGGGCGAATGCATCAGCGGCGGTGGATCTGTTCCTGCGGCTCGCGGAGCAGCCGGTTCCGGCGGCGAGTTAGGGGCTGGAGATGGCGATCTATAAGGTTCTTTGCTGGCAGGAAATTCCGACACAGGTGAAAGCCGAGGACGACGACGAAGACGTCACGGTGATGCTGGATGGCAGGTTCATGCAGCAGGTGGACATTCTTGCCGCAAAGCGGGGATTGCAGGCTGCCGATGACTATCTGGCGCAGTGGAAGTGGAGCGAGGAAGAGGAGCGGGCGGGCTCAGCACGCGAAGTGGCGGAGGCGGTGAAGGCGGAGCTGGAAGCGAAGGGGTGGCAGGACTTCTAAAAATGAGAGAAGCGGGTTCCCATTCGACTCGCCTGGCGCGATGTCGGGTCTTCGCTCAGGGCAAGCCCTCGCTGCGCGCGGAATGACCATGGCGGTTCACCTCACCATCAACGGACACTCGACCGCGGCACAGAGCGGGCTCTCGCTGTTCGATCAGGCGGAGGCGCTGGGGATCGAGGTGCCGACCTCGTGCCGCAAGCAGGGCAAATGCAAAGAGTGCATGGTCGAGGTCGTTGAAGGGTCTGCGCTGCTTTCGCCGATGACCGAAGCGGAGCAGCACCTGAAGGGGAAGTTCCGGCTCTCCTGCCAGACTTTTGTGACGGGCGCGGCGGGGCAGGTGCGTTGCCACACGATGCGCCGGGGGCAGATGCGCATTGAGAGCCAGGGCCTGACTCTGGGCGCGGGGCTGCCGGCGCGTGGTGCTGCGATGCAGCCTGATCCGGCGGTGACGCGCGAGGGCGACCGCATCCTGATCGATGGCGTTGAGGTGGACCGTTGCGGCGGACCCATTCACGGTCTGGCGATGGATCTGGGGACGACGACCGTGGTGGTGCGGCTGCTGAATCTCGAGACCGGCGAGCTGATCGCGGATACGTCCTTTGAGAATCCGCAGCGCTTTGGCGGCGCCGAGGTGATGTCGCGCATTGCCTACGATACGGATCATCCGGGCAAGCTGCTGATGCGGACGCTGGCGGGATACCTGAGCCACGCAATTGAGAGGTTTCCGGTCGATCCGAAGACGATTTACGAGATGGTGGTGGTCGGCAACTCGACGATGCGGGATCTGTTCTTTCGGCAGAACGTGTACTCGATCGGGCAGACGCCTTACCGTTCCATCACTGAAATCGAGATGGAGGAGGGGAAGCGGACGACCACGAGTTTGGAACAGAGCGGGTTGCGCAGCCTGTTGCCCATCCACGCGAAGGCGCGCGTGTATGGGGCGCCGATCATCAGCGGGCATGTCGGCGCTGATGCGGCAGCGTGCATGCTGGCGGTGGACCTGGCGCATGAAGAGCGGCGGGTCGCGATCATGGACATTGGTACGAACACGGAGCTGATCGTCGGGAACAAGGATCGGATTCTGGCGGCTTCGTGTCCGGCGGGGCCGGCGTTTGAAGGCGGTGCGATTGCGTGCGGAATGCCGGCGCTGGAGGGTGCTGTCGAAGAAGCCGCTCTGGCAGAGGACGGGAGCTTTCGTCTCAAAGTGATCGGCGACGGAAAGCCGGAGGGCATTTGCGGATCGGGCCTGGTGGATGCGCTGAGCGAATTGTTGCGCACCGGGCAGATGAACGATAAGGGGCGCTTCGAGGACGACCTCCATCGCGTCACGTTGTGGCGGGGAGCCGGGGAAGACGAAGATGTTTATCTGCTGGAAAGCGATGTGAATGAGCTGGCGCAGGCGAAGGGGGCGAACGTTGCCGGCCTGCACGTTGTGTTCTCGGCGTACGGCATCGACTTCGACGACATCGACGTTTTCTATGTGGCGGGAGGATTTGGGCGGCACCTGAGGGTGGAGGCGTCGAAACGGATCGGACTGGTGCCGTGGATCGATTCCGCGAAGATCGTCCAGGCCGGCAATCTGGCAATTGAAGGTGCGACGATCGCGCTGCTGTCGAAGACGAAGCGGCAGGAGTTGGAGGATCTGGTTCGCCGAGTCGAGCACTGCCGTCTGGAGACGCACCCCAGCTTCTTCGATTTCTTTGTGGAGGGCTGCCAGTTCAAGCCCGTGGAGCCAATGGCATGCGCGCGGTAGGGGAGAGCTTCGAACTGGCGGAGGAGCGCGTTGCAGTCAGCGTGCAGCCGGAGGAGTACGTTCGGCTCCTCGGCTATCCGCGGGGGTATGTGCTGGAAGGGCGTGCGCTGGAACTGGCAGAGGGCGCACGCGCATGGTATGCGGAGCGCGGGCGGCCCTGGATCTATGCGCGCCCGGCGGAGACGTTCGGGGTCGATAACGGTTCGATCTGCATCGATGGAGAGCGATTCGCGAGCAGGCGACTGCAGGAGGCCCTGGAGCAGGCCGGCGCGCATGGCGCGGTGCTCGTGGCGGTGGGAGCCGGCGCCGAGGCCGAAGCGGAAACGCAGCGGCTGTGGAGCGAGGAAAAGCCCGATGAGTATTTTTTCCTGGAGATGTACACCTCGGCCGTTGTCGAGCATCTGACGACCGCCTGTGGTGCGCGCCTGTGCGCGTGGGCTGAGCAGCATGGTATGGCCGTGCTGCCGCATTCCAGCCCTGGTTATCCGGAGTGGGATGTGGCCGAGCAGCCGCGGCTGCTGGACCTGATCCGGAGGACGCGTCACCAGGAATTTCCGTCCCATCTGGAGTGTCTTGATTCCGGCATGCTGCGCCCCAGGAAGTCGCAGCTGGCAGTTTTCGGGGTGACGCGGCATGCTGAGCGGCTGCGCCGGCTCACCGAACTGGTGCCGTGCGAGAGTTGTTCCTTCGGGCGGTGCCAGTTCCGGCGGGCGCCGTACCGGCGGGCTCCGCGCGGAACCGGGGAGCGAGTCGCCGGTGCAGCCGGGCTGGATCGGGACGCCGCTTACAGTGTGAACCGGAAGGCGCTGCAGCGATGGGCGCAGGAACGGCTGACGATGCGGGAGCGCGAGGATGGTTCGCTGGATGCGACCTTCCGTTATGAGGGCACGACCTGCACGAACATGGGACGCCCGCTTACGTTCGAGTACAGCATCCGGCTGGGCGCGCGGGACGAGGGCTATCCGATCCGGGAGCAGCGATGCGCACCGGCAGAAGGCGATACGGGGCACACGCATATGTGCCAGTACATCGCCGATCCGGAGGGAACGATGGGGGCCATCGAGCGGGAGAATCCGCTGGGAGGCGAGCCTCTGAGCGCCGTGTTGTCGTGGCGGCGCGAGTCGAGCGGGGCCGGATGTTATTGCCAGGCGGCAAGCCGGAACCACAAGTGGGGGCTGGTGCTGGAAACGATCCATTACGCACTCGCCCAAAAAGAGGCGGAACAGGACACTGAATCATGACGAAGAAGCTTTTGCACGAGGCGATACTCGAACGGCCCTTGCTGTGCGATGGGGCCATGGGCACGCAGCTGATGCTCGCGGGACTGGAACAGGGAAACTGCGGTGAGGCGTGGAATCTGACGCATCCGGAACGGGTGCTGGGAATCCAGCGGCGCTACGTGGAGGCGGGATCGGATTGCCTGCTGACGAATACTTTTGGCGGATCGAAGATCATGCTGACACGGCATGGCGAGGGCGAGCACGTGGCGGCGATCAACAAGGCCGCGGTCACGATCGCGCGGCAGGCTTTTGGTGACCGGGACGGTTACGTCATCGGGGACATTGGGCCCTTCGGGGGGCTGATGGAGCCCTACGGTGACTTCACCGAGGCTCAGGTGCGCAGCTCCTTTGAGGAGCAGGCCGCCGCGCTGGTCGCCGGGGGCGCAGATGCCATCATCATCGAGACGCAAACTTCGCTGGAGGAGTTAGGGATCGGGATCGAGTCGGCGCAGAAGGCAGGGGCGAAGTGCATTATTGGCTCGATGGCGTACGACGTGACGCTGGATGGGTCGACGTTTCGGACCATGATGGGGGTGGAGCCGGAGCGTGCGGCGGAATTCATGGAAGAGCATGGCGCGCAGATCGTGGCGCTGAACTGCGGCACGCGCATGGACATGCAGCGCGCGCTCACGGCAGTGCAGCGCTACCAGTCTGTGACGAGCCTGCCGGTGATGGTGCAGCCGAACGCGGGCCAGCCGAAGCTGGTGCAGATGAAGGTGGTGTACGACGAGACGCCGGAGGAGATGGTGAAGGACCTGCCGCCAATTCTGGAAGCCGGGGCGAATATCGTAGGCGCCTGTTGCGGGAGCACGCCGGAGCACATTCGTGCGTTCCGGAAGGTGATGGACGAATTTGTGGAATCGAAGGGCAATGCCCTGGAGCGGAGCCGAGGATGAAAGTGAAACTTTGCGAAGTGAATGCGACTGCGCTGGAGAAGCTTCCGCAGCACACGGACGATAAGTCCGGCATCGGGGTTCATTATGTCGACGCGTACATCAAGCCGATGAACGTGAAGCTCGAGGATGGCACGGCGGTGCGGTGCAAGCGCCGTGGACTGAAGATCATGCTTTCCGCCGGGACGAAGAAGGGCGAGGGCCTGATGCGCCGGCTGGATGTGAGCAGGGATCCGGTGGCGATGCTGGATGCCGCGCTGCAGGAAGCGGCGAAGGCAGCCGGTCTCGAATTGTCGGTCGAGGCGGGATCGATCTTCGTTACAGTCGTATAAACCTGGCGGTCTGTGAAAACGGGCTCTGCCCCCTCCCGGTCGGGGCCGCATGCCCCCAAAGTACCCCCGACGTCATTCGAATGGCACTGTGCAGGGGGATAGCCGGGTGGTGTCTGCGTTGCAGAGAAAGAACTTCGCCGCGGTGCGGATAGCCCTCCGGTAACTCCCACCAAAGTGACGAGTACCTGAGTTCCGCAGTGCCTCTGGTGTGGCGACCAAAGATTCGTTGACCGTGTCCAGAGAGGCGAATAAGGTACGTCGAAGAAACTCCTCCCTTCCACACCCGTGTCGGCACGTCGCCGGCTCACTCCGCATTCGTGACAAGGGATATTGCTGGATTCGCAGCTGAAAACCGGGAATGGTCATCCATCCCGGACGATGTGCCTGACCGCAAGATGGCGAAGGATCGCTCACGGTCCGGCAAGCTCAAAACTTACTCCTGAGGGCTCTTCAATGTCTGCCAATGGTTCTGTGAATTCTGCTCGCTGTTTCCCTTTGTCTCGCAAACTCCCCAAACAGCTGCATCGTTGCGCGTGGCTGGCATGTCTGCTTGTGGGTGGCGCTGCAACGACCTGGGCCAGTACCTACACCGTGACGAATCTGAATGACTCCGGCAGCGGATCGCTGCGCGCAGCGATGACGTCGGCCAGCGCCGACCCTGCGGGGAACATCGTATTTGCCTCCGGCGTGGCCGGCACGATCAATCTGCAGAGCTCGCTGCCGTACGTGAATGTGCCGAGCGGCACGATGACGATCACCGGACCCGGCGCGAATCGGCTGACGATCTCCGGCCAGGGCAAGTATCAGGTGATGGTTCTGGAGAAGGGCAACCTGACCATTTCCGGCGTGACGATTGCCGATGGGTATGTGGGCGCCGGCGGCGGCTATCCCACCGATCCGGGCTGGGGCGCGGCTTTCTATACGAGTGCGGACACGATACTCACGCTGGAGAACGACATTCTGGCCAACAACGTGACGACGGCGGGCGGCGGCGGGGCGATTCTGAGCGAAGGCATCCTGAACGTCACGAACAGCACGTTTACGGGCAACTCGGTCACCTCCTATACGGGCGGCGGGGCGATTTTTAATCTTGGAGCGCTGAACGTTACCGGCAGCACCTTTTCTTTCAACACGGCGGTGAACGAAGGCAGCGTGATTTTGAACTATGGAGCCAGCTCTGCTTCGGCGACGATCGTCAACAGCACATTTGCCAACAACGTTGTTCCGCCGGGTGGCGGCGGGGGTGGCCTCTACAACGAGTCAGGTGCGACGCTGACGGTGCGGAACAGCACTTTCTCCGGCAATCTTCCGGCTACGGGTGGCAGCATTGCGAACGCCGGGGCCATGACGCTGACGAACAACGTGATCGCCGAACCCACGGCTTACTCATACCAGTGCACGGCGGCACCGGCTCCTGCGGGACAGTGCCCGGCCAATCCGAGCAGTCCCGATGCGAACGGTAACTTCGATGAAGCGGCAACGAGCCTGAGTCTGCTTCCTCTGGGCTACTACGGCAGCCTGACGCAGACGATTCTGCCGCAGGTGGGCAGCGCGTTGATCTGCGGCGGCAGCAGCGCGGGCGCCCTGAGCGTTAGCGGACAACCGCTGGCGAGCGATCAGCGCGGTTTTGGGCTCGATGCAGGCTGCGCGACGGGCAAAGTGGATGCCGGTGCGGTGCAGACCAGCTACCTGACGGTGACGACGAACGGAGATAACGGCAACGGCACCTGCGGTGCGAGCTGCACGCTGCGTGATGCGATCGCGCGCGCCAACGCGGCCGGCTTCGCCGATATCGCGTTTGCGAAAAGCGTGACCGGCACGATTACGCTGGCGAGCGCGCTGCCGGCCGTCTCGGGAATGGCGAACATCGTCGGACCTGGCGCCAACCTGCTGACGGTTTCCGGAAACAATGCCTCCCAGATCTTTAACGTGACGAACGGGACGCTGGATATTTCCGGGCTATCGATCGTGAACGGTAAGTCGGCTTCGAATGGCGGGGCCATTGAGAACGCCAACGGTCTGGTGACGCTGACGAACGCTGCGGTGAGCAACAGCAGCGCAACGAGCGACGGCGGGGCCATCGACAATCACGGAGTGGTGCTGGCGAGCGATACGACCTTCTCCGGGAACAAGGCTTCGCTGGGCAGCGCCATTTACAACGCCGGCGCGGTGAATGCGGCGTACAGCACCTTTGCCAACAACGCCGCCAGCGGCATGGGCGGAATCTACAACAACAGCGGCGCTGCTCTGACGCTTGCGAATGCAACCTTCGCCGCGAATACGGGCGGTACAGGCCCGGGCATCGATAACCTCGGTTCCCTGTCGGTGACGAACAGCGTGCTGGATGCGAGCGCGGAGTGCGCGGGCAGCGGCTGCCCGGCATCCGGAAACGGCAATGTGATCACGGCGGGTCTGGCGGCGCTGGGCAGCTATGGAGGTCCGACGCTGACCGTTCTGCCACAGCCTGGCAGCGCGGCGATCTGCGGTGGCTCCTCGACGCTGATTCCGGTCAACGCTCTGACGGATCAGCGTGGCTTTGCCAATGAAAACCTGACCTACACCGGTTATTCTGCCACTGCTCCCTGCGTCGATTCGGGCGCGGTGCAGACGAACTACACGGCGGTGCAGTTCGCCGGGACGGGTCCCTACGTCGCGACTGCAGGTAAACCAGGGACGACGCCTGCAATCGTTGTGTCGGTAACGGAGAGCGGCCAGAACATCGGTGGCGTGCCGGTGACGCTGACGTTCAACGGTACGGGGTCGGCGACCGGGCTCACGGCAACGACCTTGGGCGGCACGGGAGCCACCTTCAGCAGCTTCCAGGCAACGACCGCGGCGGCTTCCGGAGACACAGTGTCGGTGAACCTGCCGGTGGTGGGCAGCGAGGTGCTGGCAGCGGCCCCGGTGGCGCTCACGGTGAATCCGGGAGTTGCAGCATTCACGATGTCGGTGAATCCGCCGAGCCAGACTCTGTACGCCGGCAGCCTGGCGATTTTCCTGGTGCAACTCCAGGCCAGCAAAGGATTCAACAGCGCAGTTACGCTCAACTGCTCTGGCGGTCCGGCAGGATCGTCCTGTATCACTCTGCCTTCGACGGTCACGTTCTACAACGGCCAGGGCTGGGCACTTGCGGGACTCTTTCTGCCGTCCAACGCCGCGTCGGGAAATTATTCCGTGACGTTCTCGGGCGCAGCTGGCGGAGCAGCGAGTTCGGCCACTGCCAAGGTTACCGTGCAGCAGTCCCCGGGCTGGTGGGGGTGGTGGTGGTAGTTTCCTGAGGATGGCTCGGCAAGGGCCATTCCTGGATTGTTCGAACACTCATGTGCAGACCGGCATCTTCCCGATGCCGGTCTTTCTTTTTGGGAGAGGGCGGGTTGCGCCGGAGCGATGGACCTGTGGTGAACCGGATTGGCGAAGGTGCAGGATCCTTGCGGCAGTATCCATCTTTGGATTGAGGCGCAAGCGGCGGTTGAGCCGCTAAGATCATCGCGCAGTTATTCTTTGAGCTCCCCAGGCTCGCAACGTCAACGTGGAAGTATGCGGCAGGCGGTTCACCGCGCCGGCCGTGCATTTGCGCGCCGGGGCAGAGAAGGCAGCGGCGATGCGAGACGAAAACGCGGCAGCGAGGAAGCTTCGCCTCCTGTGGCGCCCGGCTGCTTTCATCGCGCTGCTGCTGCTGTTGTGGCAGATCGGCATTCGGTACCAGCCCAGTCATCTGCTGCCAGGTCCATGGGGGGTTGTGGGCGGCATCGCCGATCTGGTGCGGCATGGACTGCTTCTGAAATATGTCGTGGCCTCGCTGTTTCGGGTGACATGGGGATTCGCGCTGGCGGTGGTGCTGGCGATACCGCTGGGACTAGCGATCGGGTGGTATCGCCGTGCAGAAATGGCGATCAATCCGATCCTGCAGATTCTGCGGCCCATCTCGCCGCTGGCCTGGATTCCGATCGCGATCCTGTGGTTCGGAGTCGGCGATCTGGCAGCAGTGTTCCTGATTTTCGTCGGCTGCTTTTTCCCGCTGCTGCTCACGGCGATCAATGCCGTCCAGAGCATTCCGGCCGTTTACGTGAATGCAGGACGGAACTTCGGTCTGAGCCCGGCTGCGCTGGTCTGTCGGGTGCTGTATCCGGCCGTGGTGCCGAATCTGATTGTCGGTCTGCGCATTACGCTTGGGATCGCGTGGCTGGTCGTGGTCGCAGCGGAGATGATCGCAGTCAGTTCGGGGCTCGGATTCCTGATCGTGGATGCGCGCAACGCGGGTAATCGCTACGATCTTGTGGTCGCGGGCATGCTGATCATCGGCATCATTGGGCTGCTGCTCGATCTGGGGATGCAGTCGCTGGAACGGGTGAAGTCATTTCGCTGGGGTTATTCGGAGGACTAGTGCCGCTCACGCAATCCATTGCCGCCTCGGTGCCCGTCCGGCTGAAGACGAAGCTGCGTGTCGATGAGGTCAGCGTCGTCTTCGAGCGGGATGGCAAGCGCACGGAGGTGCTGAACAACATCAACCTTGAGGTAGGCGATGGCGAGTTTGTCTGCCTGCTGGGACCGTCGGGCTGCGGCAAATCGACGCTGCTGAATGCGATGGCGGGATTTCTGTCGCCGACGCGCGGAGAGATCACGGTGGATGGCGAGATGGTGCGAAAGCCGGATCCGCGGCGCATCTTCGTCTTCCAGGAGAGGGGCGTGTTTCCGTGGCTGACGGTGGAGGGCAACATCGGATTCGGACTGTCGAAGCTGGCGAAGCCGGAACGCGAGCAGCGCGTTGCGCATTACGTGAAGATGGTCGGCCTGCAGGGATTCGAGAAGACATATCCGCAGGAGCTTTCGGGGGGCATGAAGCAGCGCCTCGAGGTGGCGCGGGCGCTGGCGGTGAATCCGGACATGCTGCTGCTCGACGAGCCTTTCGGCGCGCTGGATTCGATCACACGACTCGTGATGCGCGGCGAGTTGCTGCGCATCTGGGAAGCGGAGCGCAAGACGATCATTTTTGTTACGCACGACATCGACGAAGCTGTGCAGCTGGCGGATCGCGTGGTGGTGATGAGCGCGCGGCCTGCAACGATACAGCAGATCGTGAACATCGACATTCCCCATCCGCGCGACATGAGCTCTGCGCGGTACCTTGAACTGCGCGATGGCATCTTCCAGCAGATCGGACTGGCCCACAGGGTATGAACACGCTCAGCCAGCCTGCAAAGTGGGAACGCATCTTCTGGCCGGTGATCGCGACCGGACTACTGCTGGCGCTTTGGTACTACTCCGTGCGCGGGAGCGGGACGAAGGTTTTTCCGTCGCCGCTGGAGGTGGAGAAGGGGATGGCGGAGCTGTTGCGCCATCATGTCCTGTGGAAGGACATCATCGATTCGCTGCGCCGCGTCGCTGTCGGCTTCGGCCTGGCGGTGCTGATCGGCATTCCGCTGGGGCTGACGCTGGGCTGGTATCCTGCCGCCAATCAGGTGCTGAATCCGACCCTGCAGATCCTGCGGCCGATCAGTCCCATCGCGTGGATTCCGGTGGCCATCATCTTCTTCGGGATTGGGGACAAGGCGGCAATTTTCCTGATTTTTCTGGGCTCCTTTTTCCCGATTGTTGTGGCCTGCATTCATGGCGTCTCGAATGTGCCAACGGTTTACCGGCGCGCGGGCCGCAACTTCGGGCTCACGCCGACGCAGTTGCTGGCGAGGGTGCTTTTTCCGGCGGCGCTGCCGCAGATCCTTGTGGGGCTGCGCATCGCCCTTGGGATTGCCTGGCTGGTGGTCGTGGCGGCGGAGATGATCGCGGTGGACTCCGGGCTCGGCTTCCTGGTCATCGATTCGCGGAACTCCGGCAAGCGCTACGATCTGGTGGTTGCGGCGATTCTTTTGATTGGCGTGATCGGTTTGCTGCTGGATGTGGCTTTCCGGCGTCTGGAGAAACTGCGTTCGGTGCGATGGGGGTTCCGTCTTGAGTCTTAAGAAGGCAATTGTGTTCGGCCTTGCATGGCTGACGTTGATCACGGGGCTACATGCCTGGCTCAATGTGAACTGGGATGTGGTGCTGAACGGATTTCGTCCGCCGGCGAAGCGAAAGATTGTTGTGGCCTACATTCCCGTGACCTGCCAGCTTACCTGTCCGGTGGCGGACTATATCTCGAAGTTTTCGGAGAATGGCGAGCTGTTTCTGCCGCGGCTGTTTCAGGGTTTTCCGGAGATTAAGGAAGCGCTGATCTCGAACAAGGTGCAGGCAGCGTTCATCGTGGCGCCACTGGCGATTGCTCTTGCCGCGCAGGGTGTGCCCATCAAGGTGGTTTATCTGGGACATCGCTACGGCAGCGCGCTGGTGGTGAAGAAGAACGGCCCGGTGAAGAACTTTCTCGATCTGAAGGGACGTACGGTTGCCATTCCCAGCCGTTTTTCCGACGAGCGCCTGATTCTATTTCGGGCGATGAAGGTATGGGGGATGAAGCCCGGCGACATCAAGATGGTGGAGATGGCTCCGCCGGATGTTTCGGGGGCGCTGGCGGCGGGCGCCATCGACGGATTCGTGATGGGGGAACCATTTCCTTCTCAAGCGGAGATGGGCGGGTATGGACGCGTGCTCTTTCAGGCGCGCGAGTACTGGCCGGATTACATGTCGTGCATCCTGGTGGTGCGGCAGGATCTGATCGATCAACGGCCCGAGACGGTGCAGGTTTTGGTGGACGGTATTGCGCGTTCGGGGTTGTGGCTGGACAAAGGAAAACCCTATCGCGAGGATGCGGCCGATTTTGTTGGCCGTTACTACTACAATCAAAAACCGGCCTTGCTGCGCTGGGCTTTGACCAATCCTATGGATCGGGTGATCTATAGCGAACTGGCACCGCGCAAGGCCGACTTCGATATGGTCCGCGATCTGATGATGGAGACCGGGGTGCTCAACAAGAAGATCGATTTCAGCCAGTACACGGACACGCGATTTTCGGATAAAGCGGCGATCCAGACGGCGTGGAAGTACGACCCGGGCCTGGCTGCAGCTAACTGAAAGATCGATGAGCGGCCCATTGCGCCGCAGAAAAAGAGAGGGATGCATGCAACGCAGACGTTTTGTACAGATGGTGACGTTAGCCGGTGTGGGGACGGTGGCTGCGGCGGAACTGGCGCATGCGGGGGAGACGAAGACGGTTGCGTATCACGTGAAGGGCTTCACCTGCGTGACCTGCGCCGTGGGCCTCGAAACCATGCTGCGTGAGCAAAAGGGTGTGAAGTGGGTGAAGGCTACTTATCCTGATGCGCAGGTGACGATCCGGTACGATCCTTCGTCGGTGGATGAGTCTGGGCTGAAGGAATTCATCTCCGACCTGGGCTTTACTGCAGAAGCGTCATCGCACGGCTGAGCGCTTTCCGAAACGCGTCCGAGCGAGCAAATCCAAATTTCGATTCAGGAGTATTATGCGCGACACCAATTACGCGGCGATTGCCGCGATGCTGACCGATTCGCTGCAGCTGCAACAGCCACCGGTCGCCCTTTCGTTTACCGACAGGCTTCCGGCCGACGTGCCCGCGCATACCGGACGGGTTGCGGCTGGATGCCGTTTCTGGGAAGACGGCGCGGCTGCGGCTTTCTCCACAGCGGCAGCCGATCATTACAACTGCGCGATCGGAGTTTACACGCACAACCTGGAGCCTTCGCCCGAACAACAGACCGATCTGATGGATGCACTGAAGGTTTTTGGCGACCTTGGCTACGTGCGGCCGGAGGACCTGCCGCAGATTCCTGTGCTGCAGTCGCAGCCAAAGTATGTCGTGTACGCGCCGCTGTCTCAGGCAAGGAATGCTCCGGATCTCGTGATGCTGTTTGTTCAGGCGAACCAGACGCTCATCCTTACCGAGGCGACGCAGCAGGTGGAGAATCAGGTGGCGCCTGCGATGGGCCGCCCGGCCTGTGCCGTGGTTCCGCAGGTGATGAACACCGGACGCGCCGCGCTGAGCCTGGGCTGTTGCGGGGCACGCGCCTACCTGGACGTTTTATCGGACGACGTGGCACTGTTCGCAATCCCCGGCGCGAAGCTCGCGACCTATGCGGAGCGGATCGAAGCGTTGTCGAAAGCGAACGCGGTCCTGTCGCAGTTCCACCACCTTCGCCGCCGTTCGATCGAAGCGGGGCAGAGCCCGACGATCAAGGACTCGCTCGCAGAGATGCGTGCGTGATACGAGGGCGGGCGGGGCGGAGACTTTCCTGAGGCGCTCCGCGTAAACTGCTTGCGAGGGGCCGATGGATCACTACGTCGAACGGGTCGTCGATCTGGTTGAGCCTGGATCGAATCACCTTTACAACATGAGCCTGGACGAGGCTCGCAGGATTCTGCTCGACGGGCCGGCTGAGGCCGTGCGACACATCCAGGGATCGTTTGCGCTGACTGCGAAATCCGGCAAGATGGTGCGCATGGCGCGGTCGCTCGATCGGCCGATGCGGTACTTTTTGGCGAAGCGCCAGGAAGGGCCGGCGCTGATCGTGGCCTCCCGCATCGATGCGATTTATGAATGGCTGGAGGCGGAGGGTTTCGGCGATCAGTTTCATCCCAGCTACACGCGCATGGTGCCGGCGCATCATATTGTCGATCTGCAACTGATCGGCTGTCCCGACCCGGATCCTGTCTACACGCGATTCTTCACCCCGGTCATGGGTTCGCTGCCTGCCGATCCGGAAGTCATCGGCAAGGCCTACATCTCTGCGCTGGCCGAGGAGATCGCGCAGTGGCTGCGGACGATCCCGGAGACGGAGCCGGTGGGCACGTGTTTTTCCGGAGGGATTGACAGCGGCAGCGTCTTCCTCGCGACCTATCACGTCATGCGAAAGCTGGGGATGAATCCCAGCCGGCTGAAGGCCTTCGTGCTCGATCTGGGCGATGGGCCGGATGTGCGCCAGGCGCGGGCGTTTCTGGAAAAGCTCGGACTCGGGTTGTTTCTGGAGCCGATTGAAGCGGATGCGGCCTCTCTCGATGCGAACGAGACTATTCGTATCATCGAAGATTACAAATTGCTGGATGTGGAGTCGGCGACGATGGCCCTGGCGCTGACGCGGGGCATTCGGGCGCGCTACCCGGAGTGGCGATATCTGATCGACGGCGATGGCGGCGACGAAAACCTGAAGGATTATCCCATCGAAGAGAATCCGGAGCTGACGATTCGCAGCGTCATCCACAATCCCATGCTCTACCAGGAGGGCTGGGGCGTCGGCAGGATCAAGCACTCGCTGACGTACAGCGGCGGGCTGAGCCGCTCCTATGTCCGCACCTATGCGACGGGACATCACTATGGGTTCGAAGGCTTCAGCCCTTACACCCGTCCGGAGGTGATCGCGGTGGCCGAGGCGATTCCGTTCATCGAGCTAACGCAGCACAGCGTTGAACGGCTGTACGAACTGAAGGGTGACATCGTCGCGCGCGGCGTCAGGGCGGTGACCGGGATGGAGATGCCGGTCTTTCCCAAGCGGCGTTTTCAGCACGGCGCGGTGTCCAGAGAGTCACTCCGGGCGCGGCTGCCCTATCGCGAGGCCGAGTACCGCGAGCGGTTTCTTGCACTCTACCACTGAGGTTTGCGTTGGAGAGCTTCGCGGAGCGGGATGCGTGGATCCTGGAGCGGCGCGGTGCCCGGAATGCAGTTGATCCGCTGCGGCCGTGGGCGTTTTTCAGCGAAGAGGAGCGCAGCGCAGCCGGGGAGGTCGTTGCGGTTGCCACCGTCTTTTTGACCAACCGGGAATGTCCGTGGCGCTGCCTGATGTGCGACCTGTGGCAAAACACACTGGAGAACGTAACAGCGATTGGAGCAATTCCAGCACAGATCGACTATGCGCTGGAACGAATGCCTCCATCCAGGCAGATCAAGCTCTACAACAGCGGCAGTTTCTTCGATGGCAAGGCGATTCCGGTTGAGGATCACGCCGCAATTGTGGACAGGGTAAGCGGGTTTGAGCGCGTGATCGTCGAATGCCACCCGGCTCTGGTTGGCGACGATTGCTTCCGCTTCAACGATCGCCTGGGTGGCAGGCTGGAAGTTGCCATGGGCCTGGAGACCGCTCACCCGGAGATTCTGAGCCGGCTGAACAAGCGGATGACGCTGGACCAGTTTCGTGCGGCCGCGGATCGCCTGCGCGAGAGGGATATCGACCTGCGGGTCTTCATTCTGGTGAAGCCGCCTTTCATGCGGGAAGAGATGGCTGCAGAGTGGGCTGCGCGGTCGCTGGACTTTGCGTTCGAATGCGGCGCGACAGCGGCGACGCTGATCCCGACGCGCGCCGGCAATGGCGCGATGGAGGCACTGGCAGCCCGCGGAGATTTCTCGCCGCCGTCGCTCAGGACGATCGAAGAGTCGGCGGACTATGGCATCACGCTTGCGCGTGGGCGAGTTTTCGTGGACGTGTGGGATTTGCAGCGGCGGTCTGGTTGCGGAGAGTGCCAGCGTGCGCGAGCCACGCGGCTGCATGCGATGAATCTGGCTCAGGAGATTTTGCCACGCATCCCGTGCGCCCTATGTGGGGGACAAAGCTGACGGAAAACTACGACATAGCGATTGTCGGATCCGGATTTGGCGGATCCCTGCTGGCGATGATCGCCCGCAGGCTCGGTCACTCGGTGGCCCTGATCGAAAAGGGCGCGCATCCGCGCGTGGTCATCGGCGAGTCGTCGACGCCGCTGTCGAATCTACTTCTTGAGGAACTCGCGATCCGCTACGACCTGCCGGCTTTGCGGCCGTTCACGAAGTGGGGAAGCTGGCAGAAGACCTATCCGAACGTCGCGGTGGGGCTGAAGCGCGGGTTCACGTTTCACCATCATGTGGCGGGAGAGTTGAGGGCTGCCGATCCTGACAGGCAGGATCAACTGCTGGTAGCGGCGAGCCCTCGCGACGAGATCGCCGATACGCACTGGTACCGAGCGGACTTCGATCACTTTCTCCTGCAGGAAGCGCAGCGACTGGGGGTGGCGTATTTCGATCGCGTCGATCTGCATGAGATCGATCTCGGTGAGGGCGGCGTCGCATTGCGCGGTGAGCGGGAGGGGCGCGAAGCCGGCTTTCATGCAGGGTTCGTGGTCGATGCGACGGGACCGCGAGGGTTTCTCCATCGCACACTGCAACTCAGCGAGGCGCCGCTGCCGGATTATCCGCCGACGCAGGCGCTGTATGCCCATTTCTCCGGAGTGCAGCGTCTGGAACACACCTCGTTCAGTCGAATGGGAAACGCCTGTCCGCCTTACCCGATCGACGATGCCGCGGTGCATCACATTTTCGACGGTGGATGGGTCTGGGTTCTGCAGTTCAACAACGGAATCACGAGCGCCGGCGTGGCCGCGACCGATCGATGCGCGTCACGGTTACGATTGCACGAAGGCGAGGCTGCCTGGCGCCGGCTGCTCGATCCGATCCCCGCTTTGCGCGAGCAGTTCGCGGGGGCGAAGGCCGGGGGGGGCTTCACCCACATCCCGCGGCTGAGTTTTCGCTCGGCGCAGATCGTGGGGGGACGATGGGCATTGCTGCCGTCGGCTGCCGGATTTGTCGATCCGCTGCTGTCTACGGGGTTTCCTCTGACGCTGCTGGGGATCTCGCGCCTGGCCGAGGCTATTGAAGAAGGCTGGGAGAGGCCGTTCTTCACGGATCGACTTCGTGAGTACGCGCAACGGACGGACGCGGAATTGTTGGCTACCGCGCGACTGCTGGGCGCGCTGTATGCGAACATGAGCAACTTTCCCGTCTTTGCCGCGCTGTCGCAGCTCTACTTCGCTGCGGCCAGTTTCTCTGAGGCGGCGCGCCGGCTGGGCAAGCCGCATCGTGCAGCGTCGTTCCTGCTTTGCGAGGACGCCGTTTTCGGGCCGGCGAGCCGCAGCCTGGCGGAGCGGGCCCGACAGCCCATGACGCAGAGTGAATCGGAAATTCTGGTTCGCGATATTCTCGCGGCCGTCGAGCCGTTTAATGTCGCGGGGCTTGGTCGTGCTGAGCGGCGCAACTGGTATCCGGTGGAAACGCAGGATCTGTTCGACGGTGCGGGCAAACTTGGCGCGACGCACGAGGAGATTGAAGCGATGCTGCGCAACTGCGGTTTCGCGCCGGGTCCTGATTCGGCGTGAAGGCAATGAAGTGCGTTCACGCCGGCTGTGCGCCGGGTACGGTGGCGGGGACGGTGGTGCGGGACCGGCGCGAGTCCAGCCACATCTCAATGAAGAGCGCCGCCGGTCCCACCCAGAAGAGCGCATACAGCGGTGCGTAGACGCTGCTGTCGAGGCGCATGAAGAACTCCACCAGAGCGATTGCAAATGCGACGACACACTGTCCCGTCCGCGAGCGCACTGTGGTTTTGGGGTCCGTGATCATGAAGAAGATGAAGAGCTGATACATCGGGCCCGTGATGGGAGAAACTTCCGACTGCCATGGATCGCCGGTAATCCACGCGCGCAAGAACGAGAGCGCGATGAACGAGGCCACATACGTGGCGGTGATGTTGAGCCGGCGTGCGCGCCATACGATCACCGAGCCGAGGACCCAGATCACAATCAGCGCGGCGAGGTTGTTGCCCCACTGAATGCTCAACCCGGCAACGGAGTCCGACGCCAGGAAGAGCATCACGCAGATACCGAGATTGGAAGGGTTCCAGATGTGGCGATTGCGGAAGCGCAGCGCGTATTTGGAGGTGATGGAAAGTGCGGCGCAGAGTGCGTAGGTCCAATAGGCGGGGGAGCGGAGGAGAATGCCAACGCTGATGCCGGTGATGTAGGCGCTGGCCGGATGCGGCCACTTCTTCAGGAAAATGCGGCCGAAGATCAGCTCGCCGGTGATGCTGACGGCGATCGCGAGCAGCGTGCGCGTGTAGCTTTCGAGGATTCCGAAGGAGAAATTACCGGCGAGCAGGATCAGCGTGATGAAGATCGGAGGCATGAAGCGGCTGTCCAGCACGCGCCTCCACAGCGCGGGCCGGGGTTGAGCCGAGGGAGCGACGATGGTCCAGTTCATGCAGGCTCCTTCACGTGAACGAGCTGATTGGGTGTCAGGTGGTCCAGCGTCTGCACTGTTCCCGAAGGCCAGCGAATGACGGCTTTCTCAATTTGCGGATTCTTGCCAAGTCCGAAGTGCAGACGGAGATCATTTTCCGAGGCAAAGCCATTGCCCCCGGATACATATTGGATCTGTTTCTGGCCGTTCCAGAACAGCGTAACCTGGGCGCCGATTGCGCTGCGATTGCTCCGGGTGCCCTCAAGGTCGAACTCGATCCAGTCATTTCCGGGGGCGACGGTGTCCTTATAGATGAGCAGAGGACCGCGCTGGTTTGCGACGACGGCGTCGACAACGCCGGTGTTCCACAAATCGACCAGGGCCACGGAGCGGCCGTCATAGGTGTCGGTCACGCCGACGGCCTGGGCGACATCCTCGAATTTCCCCGCGCCGTCATTCATCCAGACCTTCTTTTGCTGGTAACCGGAGAGGCTGCGGCCGTCGAAGGCGGGCCAGTGTGTGGCATCGCTGATGATGGAGCTGTTGCCGCCGGCCACTTTGGAGAAGTCGTACCAGTAGCTTCGATTGCGCGAGAGCGAGATGTAGCCGTTCTCAAGGAACAGATCGAGGTTGCCGTCGTTGTTCAGATCGCCGAACTGTGCGCCGAAGCTCCAGCCACCCAGTTCCACGCCGAGATCGCGGGCCAGATTCGCATAGTGCAGTCCCGGGCCTTCCTGGGGGACCCACAGGTTGTTGCCCTGGAGCAGGATGCCTTCTTCGGAAATATTCGAAACGTAGATGGAGTACTTGCCCTGATTGAAAATGTCGCCGAAGGCAGCGTTCATGCCGCTTTTGGGCGCGAAGCCAACGCCGGTCTGCTCGCCCGCCTCGTGAAAATGGCCGTGGTCGTTGAGGTAAAGCTCGGAGACGCCGTAGTCGTTGGCGACGAAGAGGTCCGGGTAGCCGGTGCCGCGCAGGTCAGCTGCAGCGCAGGCAAGCGCCCAGCGACGGCTGCTGATGCCGACCTTCGCGCTGACTTCCTCAAAGTGTCCGTTGCCCAAATTGTGAAAGAGGTACTTGCGTCCGCCGTTTTTGGCGTATTCGAAGCTTTCCGGCATCATGCGGGTGTTCTGCAGGTGCCACAGATCGACGTTTTCCGGATAATAGCCGCCGACGAAAAGGTCGAGACGGCCGTCGCCGTCGTAATCGAGCCACACGGCGGTATTGGCGTTGATCCAGGGGGGCAGGCCTGCCTGATCGGTCACACGTGTGAAGCCGTGGCCGCCGTCGTTGTGGAAGAGCTCGGGACGGCCCCACTTGATGAGATAGAGATCGTCGTAGCCGTCGTTGTCATAGTCGCCCCAGACAGCGCCCATGGAGACGCCGGTGCCGGGCTGATTCACATCGGCGATGCCCATCTGCTGCGCCACGTCGGTAAAGGTGCCGTCGTGGTTGTTGCGGTAGAGGTGATTCATGCTGCCGATGCGGCTGTTGGTTACATAGATGTCGGGCCAGCCGTCGCGGTCAAAGTCGACGATCGAAACCGAGGCGCCCATCGAGGCGACCTCCGGCATGATGCCGTCGAGTTTGGAATCGAGGACCGGGGCCTCATGCACGAAGTGGATGCCGGTTTGCCGAGAGACTTCACTGAAGCAGAATCCGTAGCGGCTGAGCGCGGCGGCACAGTCGGTTTGCGCGGCGGCGGAGGAGGTGGTCCGTCCGTGCGAGAAGCGGCGCATCATCCACGGTGTGGCAATCTCCGCGATGAAGAGGATGGTTACAAGGACCCGAGCTGCAGAGAGGCGCTTCATCGCGAACTGGATGCCTCCGTTGTTGGCTGCGGTGTGGCGTCGAGAGCGTTACGGAAGGGATCCGGCGTGATGTAGCGCGTTTGCCACGTCAGCCAGTCCTCGGGATGGTGACGATAGACCCACTCGTCTTCAAGCGGCCCGGGCGGCGTATCGTAGACGGTTCGAGCGTGATAAGGCAGGGGAGCGACGCTCGCCGAATCGGTCGAGTTGTAGTCGCCGTCCTTGATCCAGCCGTCGCCCGCGAGGACGTAATCGCGAACCCAGCCGGCAGGCGGCGGGGCAGGAACCGCGAAGCGCAGAGCCAGCTCGTCACCGGCATTCATGATGACGTAGCGGTCATCGATCTGTTTCAGAAGCGGCCGCACATCGCCGAAGCGGGTGTAATAGCCTTCGAGGTCGCGCCAAATCTGCGTGGTCGAGACGAGGTGGTTGTAATCGGGGATCTCCGGTGAGGACGCATTGGCCTGGTGGATGGCCGAGTAGCCGCGATAGCGCAAATCCGCCATGGATGGGTCGATGTGCATGATCTTCAGGGGTGTGGCGGGCAGGCCGCGCGCCCACTGGATTTGGTCCCAGTAGATTTCGAGGTTCGTACGCAGACGGACTTTGCGCGGAGTGCCCGGCCGGAAGACGCCGGTGAGGTCGATGAGACAGATCTTCCTGCGGCCCGCCGGGAAGCCGAGGTTGGGACGCGCGACGACCCAGCCACCGCGACCATTGGGGACTTCGAGGCTGAGCGGCTTCGGCTGCTCGTGATTGCCCTGGCTGAGTGCGACGTTGATCGACGAGTCGGATGGGTGCAGCCATCCGCGTGCGATCAGATACAGGGGCCCGCTGGTTGGCACGTTGTTGCCGAGGTCAATTTCGACGTAATGATCGCGCGCGATGCCCTGGTATTGTCCGCGCCCGAAGGTATCGAGATACTTTCCGTCGAGCGAGCGCAAGGTGTCGGTCACATCGCTGCCATGATCGTCGACGGCGCGCGCGATGGGGTGCGGAGTGTCCGTCGCGGTGATCGCGAGCTTCACCGGAGGCACGACGAATCGCTCGTCGGTAAAGATCTCTGTGCCCTGCGGATGGTCGACCGTCATGAGCTGGAGCCAGTCGTAGTAGTAGGTTTCCCAGAGCTCGCCGGTGATGCGCAGATCGTAGGTCCCATCGCGGGGTGCGAGGTCGGCACGCGGGATTTTGTACCACTCCTGGGTGGCCGCGATCTTCGCCGGGCCCAGCGCGTTGATGCGCAGCCCGATGGCCGATCCCCAAGGCACCGTGTCCTTGACGAATTTCATTGCGCGGCCGTCCCAGGCGAAGAGGAAGGGGCAGGATCCTTTGAGGCGCTGCTGCGCGAGGACCTCCTGATCGGCGTTCATCTGGAACTCGGCATTAACGGTGCCGTTGGGCCAGAGGATGCGGGCCACGTCGGTGCTGGTCCACTGGCCCAGACCGAAATGCGTCTCCGGACCGGTGATGGCCTGCGCCTGCAGGAGCAGGCCGGAGCGAGTCTGGATTTCGCCGCCGATGCCGAAGGAATTGATGCGCTGATCGCCGACGGCTGTCACCGCGCGCGTGCGGATGACCTGCCAGTGATAGTTCTTTGTGCTGTGGTTCGCAAGCGTCACCGGCTGCCCGTTGGGGTCGAGAGCCAGGAGATCGAGTCGTCCGTTATGGTCCAGGTCTGCTGATGCGAAGATCCGTTGAGAGCCGGGCGCGTGCTCGAGCAGCGTGAACTTGTCATCGTCACCGGCGAACCAGATCAGCGGAGAGGACCCGCCGCTCACGTTCGCCAGAACGAGATCGGCGGCTCCGTTGTTGTCGAGGTCGGGCGTCAGAAGGCGCACAGGGTTCTTCAGGACGGTTGCGGCGTTGGGGATCTGCGCGATGGTCGATGTGCTCCACGCGCCATTGCTGTCGACGAGGCGCGCGATGGCTCCGTCCGATTGCACGGCGAGCAGATCGAGCGTGCCGCTGTGGCGTGTGTCGGCGGCGGCGATCGCGGCGAGCGCACCCAACTTCGGTGCGCCGCTCAGCTCATGGAAGTTCCCAGCGCGGTCGTTGTGGAAGATGCGGAGGTGTCCGGTGCCGTCGAGGAGCGAAGCATCCGGATTCCCATCGCCATCCAGATCGGCCCACACGAACTGCGTGAGACCCGACACGCCGGCGAAGGGATGAATGGGGGTGAAGGTGTCGTCTCCGTTGTTGCGCAGGACAATCGGCATACCCGCCGCAGTGCCGAGCACGATATCCAGATCGCCGTCTGCCTCGATGTCCACGGCCCACGCGCCGGTATACGCGCCGTTGAGAATTGCGGGGGGCAGCTTTGTCTGCGAGGTGACGTCGGTGAATTTCTGCGGTGAATCCTGGCGCATGAAGCGGAGGCCACCAGCACCGGCGAGCACCAGATCCGTTTTGAAGTCGTAATTGAAGTCGATCGGGAGCACCGACTCCGGACCCGGCGCCGCGTTCTTCGCTCCACCGGGGAAGGGAAACGAGGAGCCGCCGAGCATCTGCACGGTTCGAGCATTGGCGGTGGCGACGACGGGAGGATGCTGGTCGTCGAGATGAAGCGCGCCAATCCAATCCCAATGCTGGCCGGGGGGGCCGGCCAGCGGCTGGGATACAAACCGCAGTCCCATATCCGGAGGTGCGGGCCGCGGCGAGGGCGAGGTCAGACGAAGAAAGGTGACGAAGGGCTGCGCCTCATCGCCGGGCTGCGCCTTGATGACGGAGAGGCTATCGCGGAAGCTCGGCACCTGCATGAGGACGTTGCGAAGGAAGACGCTCCGAACGGCGGCTGTTGCCGGAGCGGATTGTGCGGCATTTTGCAGTTGGGTGAGCTGCTGCTGGACGCTCGGAGGCCATGCCGATGAGGACTGCGCAGCGATGCGGCTGACCGCAGAGTGAAGTGTGGCGGCGTCCCCTCGCTTGGCGGCGATGCGGCTCAACTCGACGAGGGCGGCGAGATTATCGGGCTGCGCGGCGAGGATCTTCTCGATGAGCTGCTGAAATTCTGCTTCGCTGCTCGGACCGCCCTGGCGTTCCACCTCGACTGCGAGGAGATAGAGCGCGCGGATATTGCGGGGATCCAGGTCGACCGCTCTGCGCAGGTTGGCGATCGCTGCGGCTGAATTGCCGCGCGCGCTTTCGAGCACTCCCAGATCGGCATCGATCTGACTGTTGCGCGGGGCGAGCGAGTGGGCACGGTCGAGGCGCAGCTTTGCAGGGTCGAAGTTGCGCTGTCGCAGCGCCAAAATGCCCCAGTCGGCCCAGCCGGCTGGCTCGCCGGGAGCCAGCTGCGTCGCGTGGGAGAGTTCGGCTTCGGCACGAACGTCGTTGCCGACTTCCATAGCTGCCAAGCCGACATAAAACGACTGCACAAATTGTGTGTACTGAGTGGAATTCGATTTCGGCAGACCGGAGCGGCACCCTGCAGCGAGAAGCGCGGCAGCGGCGAGAAGAGACACAACCCCCCGTCGCACTGGTGTGCGCTTGTTGTTCGCCGGTGCTGTCGCGGATGCTGCGAACTGCGGAAACAACTTCAAAACCGGGATGCTGGGGTTGCGAAGCGATTGCAAAGCCTTGCCCACCTTATCGGAGCCGATATTGAGGTGTCTTCCACCGAAAGATGGAGGCCGGGGAGAGTCTCCGGAGAGAGCCTGCGCAGCGGGGCTGTCGATGGCGCCGTGAGCCGCCGAGGAGCGAA
>JBKICP010000412.1:0-3116 GCA_046567085.1 Acidobacteriota bacterium | reverse complement strand
CACGGCATCGAGCAGGTTCTCCTCGATCAGCGCCTGACGGATGCGCCCCTCTGCCCCGCCGCGGAAGAGAACGCCGTGGGGCACGACCACACCGACGCGCCCCTCCCGCGTCTTTGCCGCTTCGACCATGTGAGAGACAAAGGCGTAATCACCCTTCGACTTCGGCGGCACGCCGCGCCAGAAACGCGCGAACCGATCGTTGCCGGCATTCTCTGCGCCCCATTGATCGAGCGAGAATGGCGGATTGGCGACCACCACATCGAACTTCATCAGCGCGTCACGCTCGATCAGTTTGGGGTCGTTCAGCGTATCGCCCCAGACGATCGTGGCGCCATCCTTGCCGTGCAGGAACATGTTCATGCGCGCGAAGCCGTACGTGGCGCTGTTCACCTCCTGGCCGAACAGTGCGTAGTCATGCGACTTGTAGGTCGCCTCGATGTATTCCCCCGCGCGCAGCAGCATGGAGGCTGAGCCGCAGGCCGGGTCACAGATCCGGTCGCCGGGCTTGGGCGCGACCAAGCGCGCCATCAGCCGCGAGACTTGCAGCGGCGTGTAGAATTCGCCGGCCTTCTTGCCGGCGCCGGCGGCGAAGCGCTCGATCAGGTAGATGTAGGTCTCGCCGATGATATCCTCATCCACCACCGACGGACGAAGATTGAGGCCGGCGAATCCTTCGATCAGGTTCTTGAGGCGGCGATTGCGATCCCGCGTCGGGCCGAGCTTCGTCTCGCTGTTGAAGTCCACGTTGAACACGTCGGCGAGCTTGGCCTTGTTGGCTTCCTCGATGGCGTCCAGCGCCTCGTTGATCAGCTCGCCGAGATTGTCGGCGTCGCGGCGGGCATAAAGATCATAGAACGAGGCGCCTTTGGGCAGGACGAAACGCTCGCGCGCCATGCGCCGGCGGATGCGCTCCTCGTCCTCGCCATAGGCCTTGCGGGCTTCCTCGTAGTGCTCGGCCCAAACGTCGCTGATGTATTTCAGAAACAGGAAATCGAGGATGTAATCCTTGTATTCCGTGGCATCGACGACGCCACGGAAGGTGTCGCAGGCGGACCAGGCGACTTTCTTGACTTCTTCGAGCTTGTTCGGGTCGATCATGGTGTTCCCCCAAGGTGGGGCGGCGTTGCCGCCGCCCCGCTGGTCCGTAATTACTGCTTGCCGCAAGGCGGATTGTACTGGCCGCGCAGTGCGGTTTCGATCCGCATTCGGGTAGGCTCGTCGCAATAGTAGGCGGCGACCGACCAGCTCGATGACGTCTGGCGGTTCCAGCAGTCTTCCCGGTCGTGACTCTCGATCCGGCCACGGAGGTCGCCGGACTCGCCGATATCGACGATCTTCCAGCCGCCAGGGCCGTTCCGGCCAACGATAGCATAGACGCCGGAGCGTCGCTGAAGGGCGTCTGGCTTGGCAAACGGACCTTCGAAGGTGTAGTTACTGATCGTGATCCCCATCATGATTTCCTTTTGCGAGGGGGGTTGCAGGATGACCCGCCGGCGTTGGTGCGCCCGCGGCTCGATGTTCGCCCGGGGGTGTTGGTGCACCTCCGGGCGTGTTCGCCGACCGTTCGATCAGGCCGAACAGCAGCGAATCCTGGGCCGCGGTGAGGCGCTGATGCAGCACCCGCTCGCGACGTATCATGTGACCCAAGGCCGCGATCTCTCGCTGACGCGGGAGGCTGGGCAGACGAATTTCGATGTTGGCAATCGCCTCCCGCGTGAGCTCGGGCACATGGGTGCCGGCAGCCTGCGCGCGGAGCCGCTGCTGGGTCCGGGGATGCGCCAAGAACAGGGCCAGAAAGGCGCCGTCGAGTTGGGCAATGTCCGGACGGATGAGGCACAGAGGGGAGACCGGAACCGCGCCGCTCGCATCTTCCGCGGCAAGACCGACCGGGTAGCTGACCCCGCGCGACTGTAGCAGGACATCGCCCGGACGTAGCCGGGGTGCGCTTTCCCCGAACCGATCCATGACCCGGGTCAGCCGCGCGCTGGCGATGTCGCCATCGGGGCCGAGGTCTTTGGCGTGGACAACGCGCTCGCCGCCGGCGGCAACAGCCTCCAGGCGCCCCCTGGGAGAGGCGCCGACACGGATCTCGGACAGGTCGGCCAGAATCGGCATTTTGGAACACACCCAAGCGATGGGGGTCGAAGTAGTGTCAGGTGGGGCGCCTGTCAAGTAGAAAAGACGTGCCCACAATACTTGTGGGCACATATTATCTACCCAAGCAATCGGCTTCGGGTGGCGGGATCGCCATCAGACTGGTCGAGCAGGACACGTCGCGCCCAGCGAGTGATCGTGTCCCCGGACGCGACTCCAGGTGCGCTCTCGACTGGGCTCAGCTTGCGAGCATGGTTGAAGCTGGCGCTCAGCGCCCCCTTGACCCGGTTGCCCCGATCGCCCGCAGCGGCAGCAACGGACCAGCGCCCGACCTGATCCGGAGTTTTGCCGAATGTAGGTTAAATGTACCTATTCGCGGTAGGTAATGGGGCCTGACGGCGGCGGGGGCAGTGGGGGAAGCGATGCAAGGGCAGTCGCCGCAACTTTTGCAACGTCTCATTTCTGAGGCGGGCCTTGTAGCCCCCGATGGCCGGCCGCTGCATCAGTACCGCCCCTCTCCAGAGCAGTTCGCAGGACTTGAGTGTGTGTTGTGCTCCCGCCTCGCACCCGGAGACGGGCGTGTGCCCATGGGGGCTGCCTTCGTCTTTTGGGCAGCCGAGCATGTCCGGGCGCGTTTCCCGGGGGGTCAACTCACCTGGGCCTTCATCTTTGGAGGCCTCGGTTTGCCGGAGGATCGCGGCTTAGGGATTGAACTCGTCAGGAGCGGTTTGCCGTGGTGGGGGCGTCGGGTCCGCATTTCTGAAGCCGGTCATCGGATGTTCCTCTACACCCTGATGGCGGAAGGTGGGTTGCCCGAGGCGCTGCTGGCGCAGGCAGGGCACTACCGTCGCGTCGTCTTGGGTCTGCTCGCCGATATCGAGGCCGAAGGTGGCGCCCAGACGGCGCCATTCGCCGACCGGATCGCCGCGCGCTGGATCGCTGCGCTGCCGCAGACATTTCAGAGCGGAGATTTCGCCCGGCTCATGGCGGAGTTCGCACTGGCACTCGCCAGGCTGCGTGCG
>JBKICP010000411.1:0-9271 GCA_046567085.1 Acidobacteriota bacterium | reverse complement strand
GCGCGCTGCGGTGGCAGCAAGGGCAAGAGCGATGAACACGGTTACATTCAGCTTGGCAATCGACACGGAACGGGGTCCTTTCACGAGCAATTCGGTTGGGGACTACAGATCGCACGCCAGTGTACAGCAAGTCCTCGGAAGCCCGCAGGAACAGACGCGCCCCGGAACCGCTTCTTCCCGATCTCGGGAACAGGTCTGGTTCGAAACTCACGAGCGGTCTGCATCTGCTTTCGCACTTCTTCAGCGGCGTCCCGGGCCGCTCCCTCCATGCGCCAACCCCGCCGGCCCGAGGGCTGTCCTCCCCGATAGTCAACGTGGTCCGTGGATCCTTCAGCATCCGCAGGGCGTGCTCTCCTCGGGTAAGGAAAAGTGCCTTATAATGTAAGGAGGAGCCGTGATGCCTTCCACTTCCCCTAAGTTCTCCTCGACGCTTGAAGCTACGGTGACATCGAAGGGCCAGGTCACACTGCCGAAAGAACTGCGCAAGCGGCTCGGCATCCAGACCGGCAATCGAATCCGGTTCACCATCCCCGCGAGCGGCCCGGTTCAGGTAGAGCGGGTTTTGTACGACATTGAAGATCTCTGGCGGATGGCGGACGAAGGCGGGAAACCAGGGCCTGCCATGTCGTTCGAGGAGATGAACGAGGCCAAAGCCCGGCGGCGCTGGTAATGCTCACAGCCGACACCAATGTCTGGGCCCGCGCCCTGCTCAATGATGACAAGGCGCAGACGAAAAGAGCGAGGCTGGCGCTTGCGCAGGCTCGTTCTGAGGAGGGAGTCTTTATTCCCCTCCTTGTGCTTGCGGAACTCTCATGGGTTCTCCGGTGCCGCTGGGAGAGAGACAGAGTGCTCGATGTCCTGGAGGGGTTGCTGCGAGCGCGGGGGGTAACCGTCGAATCTTCCGGGTTGGCCCGCCGGGCTCTCGAAGCTGCCCGGAACGGTGCCACGGGTTTTGCCGACCATCTGATTGCGGAAGTATCCTTCGACGCCGGTGTCAGGGAGATCATCACCTTTGACAAGGCTTTTGGTCGCCCCTCACAAGTCCGGCGTTTGATCTGATCGGTGCGCAGTTTCCGACAGGTGCGGATTGCCGACCGTACGGATTTGAATCGAAGTCGTTCGGCGATCCGGCGATCGCGTGCTCTCATTCCGCCTACCGGAACAGCGCCCCCCAAACCGTATCGACGGTGGCATGCGCGATGGCGGAAGCGCCGATCCGGTGATCGCGCCGCCAGGCGCGTCCGTAGAAAATACCGGCGATCGCCGCCAGCGCGACATACCGCCAGTTAAAGAGGGTCGTCCGCTTGTTGAAGTGGGAGAGCCCGAAGACCGCCGCGGTCACGATCAGCGCTGCGGTGCGGCCCAGCCGCCGCTCCAGCAGATTCTGCATCCATCCGCGAAAGAAGATCTCTTCCGGCAGCGCGACGCCGACAAAGGAAACGATCCACAGCGGAGCGATCAGCCAGGGGTGCGCTACGTGACGGTGGAAGTGGAGGAAGCCGAGCGCAAATCCCAGCGGAAGAGCAATCGGCATGTAGAACAGGAACTCGCGCAGGCCGGTGCCCCAGTCGCGCGTGCGCAAGCGCAGGTTGTAACCGACCGCACCCAGACACCGCACCGCCAGGAACGCATAAAGTCCGGCATCGAGAAGCGTGAGCTTGCCCAGCACTGCCAGCCGGTGCGGCCAGGCCGGCTCCAGCCAGCGCAAATCAACCGCGAGGCCCAGCGGAATGAGCACGACGAAGTCAAGAATGTGCCCGCGCTGTTCCGGATCGAGCCGCCCGGCCAGGTGTTCGACTCCGGCAAGAACAACGGGAAGGCATAAGTAAAGGAGGAACCAGCCCGGGACGAACAGGTGCGAGCCCGCCGCGTCAATCAGATACGGCACCACCAGAAGGGCTGGCAGCGTGAGCCGCAGACCGACCGGCAGGGATTGCACGGCACGCGTGCAGCGCTCCCCCGCAAACCCAAAAGCAAAGAGAGGGATGAGGAGCAGAACCAGCGCGAAGACGGCAGGCAGAATGGGAAACGGTGCGTGCACAGGCGTGTCCCCTCTATGGTAGCCGTTGCTGGAGCTGAGGAGGCGCCTCAGCTCACCGCGGTCTCCCGCCATTGACCGGTGTTGGAGCGGGTTGTAACGTTAAAGGTTCGCGTCTGCCAATTCTGTTGGACCTGAGGGGCTTGTGTCCGCTACCGGAACCTTGCGCAAAACTCCGCTGAACGCTTTGCACCGCCGCCTGGGCGCCAAAATGGTCGACTTCGGCGGATGGGATATGCCGGTCGAGTACTCGGGCCTGATCGCCGAGCATATGGCCGTCCGCACTGGCGTGGGCCTGTTCGACGTGAGCCATATGGGCGACATCCAGTTCCGCGGCCCCGGATCGCTCGCCGCCGTGCAGCACATCTCGATGAATGACGCCTCGCGCCTCCAGGTGGGCCAGGCGCAGTACTCGGCCATGCTGTACCCGGAAGGCACGTTTGTGGACGACGTGATCGTCCACAAGTTCAGCGACAACGACTATCTGTTCGTTATCAACGCCGGCACCCGCGAGAAGGACTACGAGTGGGTGCGCGCCCAGGCGCGGGCTTTCGACTGCCACGTCAGCGACTACAGCGACTACTACACCCAGCTGGCGATCCAGGGACCCAAGGCACAGGAAACGCTGCAGAAGCTGACCAACGCCGATCTGAGCCAGGTGAAGTTCTACTGGTTCACCTGGGGAACCGTGTGCGGCCTGCCCAACACCCTCATCGCCCGAACCGGCTATACCGGCGAAGACGGCTTCGAGATCTATATCCCATCCGATGTCGCGACCAGCGAGCGTGTCTGGAACGAGGTGATCGAAGCGGGCAAAGAGTTCGACATCGTTCCCTGCGGTCTGGGCGCGCGCAACACCCTCCGCCTTGAAGCGGCGCTCTCGCTCTACGGCCATGAGATATCCCAGTCGCTCAATGTCTGGGAGGCAGGGCTGGACCGCTTCTGCAAGCTCGAGAAGGGGCCGTTTGTCGGCTCCGAAGCTCTGCAGAAGGTCCAGGCGGCCGGCGGTCCGGAGAAGAAGCTCGTTGGCCTCGAAGTCGTTGAACGCGGCATCGCACGCGACGGTTACCGCCTCCTCGACCTCGGCGGTAAAGAGATTGGATACGTCACCAGCGGTTCGCTGGCGCCCTTTCTGAAGAAGAACATCGCGCTGGCCTATGTGCCGCGCGCCCTGGCCGAAGCGGGGACGGAGTTGGCGGTGGAGATTCGCAACAATCCCGTAAAAGCCAGGGTGGTGCCGTTGCCGTTCTACAGGAAGCCGAAGAAGGCGTAGCCGCGCAGACGCTTTTCGACGGGACCCGAACGAAATGTTGTGCAATTCCGGCTGCCGGTCGCATCGGTTCCAGCCCGTACAATGAGGAAGAGAAAAACACTTCATGGCCTATCCAGCGAATTACAAGTACACCCGTGAGCATGAGTGGATCGACGTCAGCGGCAAGACCGGCACCGTCGGAATCACCGAACACGCCCAGGACTCGCTGGGCGATATCGTCTTCGTCGAACTGCCGAAGGTCGGCGACAAAGTCGAGAAGGGCAAGGTATTCGGCAGCGTCGAGAGCGTGAAGGCGGTCTCGGATCTCTACTCGCCGGCCACCGGAACCGTCACCGCAATCAATGAGGAGCTGACGACGGCTCCCGAGAAGATCAACGCCGATGCCCATGCCGCGTGGATCATGAAAATCGAGCTGAACGATCCGGGCGATGTGGCCTCGCTGCTGAGCGCCGAAGATTACGAGAAGTACGTGCAGGAAGAGACGGGACACTGAAGAGCAGCGTTTAGCGATCAGCGCGCAGAACAACCTCGCTGCGCACAATCCAGCACTCTTCACGCCGAAGGGACTCATGCGCTATTTACCTAAATCGGATGCCGAGCGCGCGGCGATGCTGCGCGAGATCGGCGCATCGTCGATCGACGATCTGTTTGCGATCATTCCGGAGGAGTACCGGCTAACGCGGGATCTCGAAATTCCGCGACAGATGGGCGAATCCGAGATCGTGGATCATTTCAAGGCCGCGGCCGCGCAAAACGCCAACGGCTACGCCAGCTTTCTCGGCGCCGGCGTCTACCGCCACTACCGGCCCGTCCTCATCGACACGATCGTGCAACGCGGCGAGTTCCTCACCTCGTATACGCCCTATCAGGCGGAGATCACGCAGGGAACGCTGCAGGCCATCTTCGAGTTCCAGACCATGATCTGCGAGCTGACGGGGATGGACATCGCGAATGCGTCAATGTACGACGGGTCGACGGCTTGCCCCGAAGCGGTGATGATGGCGATGCGCGTGACCGGACGCGACGGCGTGGTGGTGGCGCGCACGGTGCATCCGGAGTATCGCGAAGTGATGCGCACCTACGCGCAGCATCGCGAAAAGGAGAGCGGGCAGAAGGCCCAGGAGGTCGGCTTCGGGCCCGATGGCCGGATCGATCTGGCTGCCCTCGAAGAGGCAGTCACCGACCAGACCGCATGCGTGCTGGTGCAGTCGCCGAATTTCTTTGGAGTCATCGAGGACGTACCGGCGATCGCAGCCATCGCGCAGAAGAAGGGCGCGCTGCTGGTGGTGGCCGTGGCCGAAGCGGTTTCCCTGGGCATCGTGAAGCCGCCGGTTGAGGCGGACATCGTCATCATGGAGGCGCAGTCGTTTGGCGTGGCGCCGAGTTTCGGCGGCCCATTCTGCGGCGTGATGGCAGCGAAAGAGAAGTACGTCCGGCAGATGCCGGGGCGGCTTGTTGGACAGACGACGGACAAGCAGGGGCGGCGGGGGTTTGTGCTGACGCTGTCGACGCGCGAGCAGCATATCCGGCGCGAAAAGGCGACGTCGAACATCTGCACGAATCAGGCGCTGGTCGCGCTGATGGCGACCGTGTTCATGACCGTGTACGGCAAGGAAGGAATCCGGGACCTGGCGCTGCAGAATCTGGCCAAGGCCGACTATGCGGCGAAGACCCTCGGCGCGCAGGGCACGCTGCTCTTCGGCCGGTCGCCCCGCTTCAACGAGTTTGTACTGCAGACCGAGGAGACGCCGGAAGCGCTGAACACAAGGTTGCTGGAGCAGAAGATCATCGGCGGAGTAGCACTGAAGAAGTGGTATCCGGAGCTGGGCAATGCGACGCTGTGGTGCGCAACGGAATTGGCCACGAAGGAGCAGATCGATCGGGCAGCTCGCGTGCTGGCGGAAGCGCCGGTAGCGGCAGCGGCGCGATAGCCGCCGGAGAAGGGCAGGAGGATGCACAGAAGGCTTCGATATGCGATGGTGTCTGCCGCTCTCGGCATGATCCCCGTCGCGCTCGCTCTCTACGAATGCTTTCTCGCGCCGGCGACAGCGCAGGGAGGCGTGATCATTCCGCGCCATCTGTGGTATTTGCTCTGCGTATTCGCCCCGACGTTTCTGCCGCTTCTCTCCGCCGTGGGAAGGCACGCGTGGCCGGGAGGTTTGGCTTTCGGGCTCGGGCTGGTTCTGAGCAACGCTTTGATTTACGCGATTTGCGGATTTCTAATTTCTTTCGCGATGAGGAACATCGCCCGCGATAACCCGATCGCCGGGCCACTGCCCGGAGCGACGCACTGACAGGATCATGGTGAAGATGAACGATACAGAGAAATTTACAGGGACAACGCGCAAGGTCACGCCGCACCTGACGCAGAATGAAGGGCTGAGTTTCGAGAAGTCGTCGCCGGGAAAGAAGGCGTATCGGCTGGCTGCGCTGGATGTTCCTGAAGTCGATTCTGCGGCCCTTCTGGGCGAAGCCCAGCGTCCGCAGAGCGCGCAGCTCCCGGAACTGAGCGAGATCGAGATCATCCGGCACTTCACGCGGCTCTCAACGTGGAATTACGCGATCGATCTGGGCATGTATCCGCTGGGCAGCTGCACCATGAAGTACAACCCGCGCGTGAATGAGTTCGTGTCGCGGCTGGAGGGAATTGCCGAGGCGCATCCGTATCAGCCGGAAGAACTCTCGCAGGGGTCGCTGGGAATCATCCGCCTCCTGCAGAAGTGCCTGATCGAAATCACCGGCATGGATGCGATCACGCTGCAGCCTGCGGCCGGCGCCCACGGGGAGTTCACCGGAATCCTGCTGGCGCGCGCGTATCACGAGGCGAAGGGCAATCCGCGCAAAACCGTGATCATTCCGGACTCGGCCCACGGCACCAATCCCGCAACGGCGGCGATTTGCGGATATGAGGTCATCAACTTCAAGTCGAACGCCAGCGGCGGTGTGGATGTTGAAGCGCTCGCTCAAGCGGTGACAGAAGAAACCGCCGCGCTGATGCTGACCAATCCTTCGACGATCGGCGTGTTCGAGAACGAGATTCACCGCGTCGCTGAGATCCTGCACGCGAAAGGCGCGCTGCTGTACATGGACGGCGCGAACATGAATGCGCTGTGCGGGAAAACGCGGCCCGGGGACTTCGGCGTCGACGTGATGCACCTGAACCTGCACAAGACCTTCTCAACCCCGCACGGCGGCGGCGGTCCGGGGTCGGGCCCTGTGGCCTGCAGGAAGCATCTGGAGCCGTTCCTGCCCACGCCTGTTGTTGAAGAGGGCAAGGATGGGCAATTGCGCCTGAATTACGACCGGCCGCAGAGCGTCGGCCGGGTTCGCGCCTTCTATGGAAACTTCGGAATGTTCGTGCGGGCGCTGGCATACATCCTGGCGAACGGGCCGGACGGGCTCCGGCAGACGACCGAAGATGCGGTGCTGAACGCCAACTACATCCGCAGGAAGCTCGAGGACCTTTACGAACTGCCGTACAACACGCCGTCGATGCACGAAGTGGTCTTCAGCGACAAGCGACAGCTGAAGAACGGCGTGCGCACCGGAGATGTTGCCAAGCGGCTGATCGATTACGGGTTCCACCCCTACACCGTGTCGTTTCCGCTGATCGTGCCCGGCGCCCTGATGATCGAGCCCACGGAAAGCGAATCGCGCGAGGAACTGGATCTGTTTGTCGATGCGATGCGGCAGATTGCGCGCGAAGTCGAGGAAAATCCTGAAGTCGTACTCGGCGCTCCGCACTCCACGAGAGTTTCGCGGCTGGATGAGACGACGGCCGCGCGGAAACCCGTGCTGCGGTGGAGAAAGCCCGACTAGGGAGCAGACAGTAGAGGAAAGACGCTCCGGGACAGGACCCCGGAGCGTTTTTGTCTTCGGCTAAGATCGAGGTAGATATGCAAGCGACGCGAACGTTTCCTCACGCCATGTTGCGGGAGATTTATGAGCAGCCGGAGGCGCTTTCAGCCACGATAGCGCGCTACGCTCCGGGTGGAATTCTGGACACGAACATCTTCGCTCCCGTTGCCGAAGCACTGCGCGGACGCCAGCGCGTGGTCATTGCCGCCAGTGGATCGAGCCGGCACGCCGGGCTTGCGGGCGAGATCATGCTGGAGGACTACGCCGGACTTGCCGTGGATGTGGAGTATTCGAGCGAGTACATGTATCGCTCGACGCATACGCTGCACGATCCGGGAGTGGTGGTGATTTCGCAGTCGGGCGAAACGGCGGACACCCTGGCCTCTTTGCGTGAAGCGAAGGCGCGCGGGCTGCGTACGGTGGCGATCGTGAACGATCCCCAGTCGACCATGGCGCGCGAAGCCGACGCCTCGCTGCCGACCGTGGCCGGTCGCGAGGTCGCGGTTCCTGCGACGAAAAGCTTCACGACGCAGCTGACGGTTCTGTATCTGCTCTCGCTGTTTCTGGCGCGCATTGGCGGCCGCATGACGCCGCAGACCGTAGCAGCCCATTGCGAACAGCTGGAGCGGTTGCCGCACCTTCTCGAGCAGACCCTCGAACGATGGGAGCAGCAGGTTGCCGGCATCGCGGAGCGGCTGCGTGAGGCGCGGACGTTTCTGTACCTGGGACGCGCCATCCACTATGCCATCGCACGCGAGGGAGCGCTGAAGCTGAAAGAGTCGGCGTACGTGCAGGCGGAAGGCATGCCCGCCGGCGAACTGAAGCATGGGCCCAATGCTCTGGTGAGCCCGGAGGCACCGCTGGTGATGCTGGCGACGCGGGACCGGAACGATCCCGACTCAACGCTGCGCTACGAGAAAACGCTGCAGCTGATGCGGGACATGCATGCGCAGGGCGCAGAGATCCTGGCGGTGCATGTGGAAGGCGACGAAGACCCGCGCGGACTGGCAAAAGATGCGGTGGCCCTGCCAGCAGTCGACGAGTTCCTGCTGCCCATGCTGGAGGTTGTGCCGCTGCAGATGCTGGCCTACTTCATCGCGGTGCGGAAGGGTGTGAATGTCGATGCGCCCAGGAACCTGGTGAAGGCAGTGGTGAGAGAGTAGGGAATCGAAAATAGGGAACAGGAAACCCCACCCAGTCCTACTGGGTTGACCGGCCGACGTTGCGCCGAAGGGGTGGACGGAGGCGGGAGAAGGCAGGCTGGCCGGACTCCCGGACGACCGGTATAACTGGATGAGGCATGCCCCAACCCGCATCCGCATTTTTGTCCCGCGACTTTCTTCGTTACCAGCTGGCACGCGTCGTGGTGATTATCGGCGCGGAGGCGCAGGCGCTGGCCGTGGCCTGGCAGGTGTACGAAATCACGCATCGGGCCATCGACCTCGGGTACACCGGGCTCATGCTGTTCCTGCCGGGGCTGCTCTTCATGCTGCCGGCAGGGCATGTCGCAGACCGCTTCGATCGCCGGCGGGTCATTCTGGTGTGCTATTCCCTGCAGGCGGTGGCGACTTCGCTGCTGTTCTGGCTGGCCTGGACCCATGTCGCCCGCGTATGGCCGATCTTCGCCCTGCTCTTCCTGGTCGGGACGGGGCGGGCGTTCAGCGGCCCCGCCAGTTCCGCGCTGGTGCCGCACCTGGTGCCGACCGAGCACTTCGTCAACGCCATCACCTGGGGATCGGCGATCTTCCAGTTCGCGAACATCGTCGGTCCGGCCATCGGGGGCGTACTGTTCACGCTGCCGCTGGAGAAGTTTCTGCCTGCCGCATTGCACGGGGCCGCTCTCGTGTACCTCTTCACGCTGACGGCGATCGTGTGGTTCCTGATCCTGGTGAGATCGCTGCACGTGCGGCCCGGCAGGATGGAGCACCGTGCCCTCTCAAAGGATGTGCTCCTGGCAGGCTTTCACTACGTGGCCCGCACCCAGGTGCTGCTGGGATCGATTTCGCTCGATCTCTTCGCAGTACTGCTGGGCGGCGCTGTGGCGTTGTTGCCGATCTGCGCGCAGGACATTCTGCACGCCGGGCCCCGGGGGCTTGGAATGC
>JBKICP010000410.1:0-27523 GCA_046567085.1 Acidobacteriota bacterium | reverse complement strand
CGGGTTAAGGATTGCGTCGCGCAGGAAGGCGTCATCCACAGTGACGAATTGCCCATTCTTCAGCTGCAGATGCGCGCCGTAGATCCCCGCGAGGTTCGGCCCGTGCGCGTTGGGCCCACTGTTGTGGCAGGAGTTGCAGCCGAGGCTGGCGAACAGACGTTCGCCGTTCTGGGCCAGTGACTGACCGCTGGTCGACCCGGCCGACCATGCCTGATAATCTTCCGGCGTCATCGCCACGACATCACCGATCATCTCGGAGTGCAGCGTGCCGCAATACTGGGTGCAGAAGATGTGATAGGTGCCAGGCGTGGTGGCCTCGAACCACTCCGTGTTATAACGTCCCGGAATCGCTTCACGTTTCACACGGAAAGCCGGGATGGAGAAGCTGTGGAAGACATCCTGGGAGATCAGCGTGACCTGAATCGGACGATTGATGGGGATATGCAGCGAGTTGATCTCGTGCTGGCCGCCCGGATGCTCGACCTTCCACATCCACTGCTTACCGACCACATAAATATTCATCGCGTTCGGTGGCGGGCTGTAGATCCGGAAGTAGAGCAAAGCGCCCCAAACGAAAGAGATCATGAAGAGGATCAGCGGAATGATGGTCCAGGTCGCCTCAAGCAGCGTGGAACCTTCAATCTGCGTGGCCACCGGATGTACATCCTTGCGGTAGCGGATGGAGAACGTAACCACCAGAAGCGCAACGATACCCAGGCCGACGACAGAGATCGCCACCAGGAAGAAATAGAGCGCGTCCGCGTAGGGCGCGATATTGGATGCTTCCGGTGGGAAGATCGCGAAATACGTAAGCCACTTAATTAAGAACTGCCAAAGTACCGGACTGATGAAATGCATCGTCTATCCGTTCACCCATTGCGTTTTCTGTGCGCGCGCCTGCCGTATGTCGCGCCGGAAGTTCACAAACATGAAGATACCCAGGGCCAGCACAGTGAGGATCCAGCCCAGCTGGAAAATTCGAATGTAGATCAGCGTGTGCCGGTTCTGCGTCGGATCGTACTGGTAGCAGTAGGTCAGCAGATTGTCGACCAGCGAGCCGATTCTGCCGTGCGAGGCTTCGACCAGACCCAGCTGCAGATCTTTCGGCGAGAACTCCACGCCCAGGTAATACTGCGCAAGCCGGCCTTCGGGAGTTACTAATTCGATGGCGCTGGCATGCGCAAACTGCGTCATCTTACCATCTGGCCCCTGCATCGGCACATAGCCGAAGCCTACAGCGCTGGCCAGCGCGCGAATGGCTGATTCCTGGCCGGTAAGAAAGTGCCAGCCATTATCGTCCTTTGGACGACCGAAGCGTTTCATATAGAACGCCTTCTCCCGCGCCGCGATGGCAGGAGTTTCAGTCGCATCGATGCTGACCAGGACGACATTAAAGTCTTTCCCGGGATTGAACTTCAGCATCTCCAGCGCGCCCGTAAGGCCGTCGATTTCCTCGGGGCAAAGAATCTTGCATTGGTAGTAGACCAGCGACAGGATCACCGGCTTCTGTCCAAAGTAGTCGCCGAGGTGAACGAGCTTGCCCGTTTCATCGCGAAATTCGAGGTTGAGCGGCAACTGCGCGTTCAGCTTCTGCTGGATGTTGATCTTTTTCAGCAGGAGCGGTTGCTGATCGGCGGGAGTGCCCGGCTTTTGAAAGCCGAACCACTGGCTCTGAGCACAAGCGGGCAGCGTGGAGATGAGCGCGATGGCGCACACGGCGATTGCTTTCACCCTGCCGGTCGTCCGCTTTGTTATGCTATTCCGCATCCTCGCCTGTACCCTGGACCCTGTTTACTGGTTGTCTGCCTTCGTTGAGGCCTGTTCGCCACCCTGCCCCAGGCCACCGTGTAACTCCTGTTCGTAGCCGGTTGGCGCAAACCCGTCTGTCAGAGGCATCTGCACGTGCGGCTCGGAATCGCCGACCATGAGCGCCTGATGCTGCGGTTGCGACGCTACCGGTAGTCCCCGCTGCGCAATCAACTGCATCGCTCGGCCGATGGGAATACGTACGGCGCCTCCCGGTTTATCGACCCAGCTGTAGTAATTCAACAGCAAATCTTCGCGATCGTGGAGATCAGCCAGGTCCTGATTGCCGTCGTCCAGCTGCAGCCTCGGCGTTGGGAACTGCTGGGTCAGTTTCGCAAGCTGTTCCTGTTCCAGGGTGGCGTTGGATTCAATGGCCTTCCGTGGCGCGATCTGGTTGGGCGCGTTCCACTTGTTCACCGGGCCGTCGGCTTTATCGAGCCCGCTGTTAATGACTTTGCCCATACCGAAGCAGAAGACGAAGAAGACTCCGACAGAAAGAAAGAGCCCGACCAGGAAGACGACGATTCCGCCCGCATTTGCGTCGGTAACTTCGTAACCTTCGCGAACCGATGCCTCGTCGAGATGCGCTTTGGGATCAAGGTTTTCGCGGTTCTGTCCGCCCTTCGGGTTATGCATGGACATAGTCGTGATCCAGAATCTCCGCAAGGTGCGGATCGTTGGTTGCAATCAGCGGGCGCTTCTTGAGTTCTGCGAAGTAATAGACCAGCCAGAAGCAGAACAGGGCGCACGGTACGGCGATGTACTCAAGAATTCCCCAGCTGAAGTGCAGGTTTCGTGCTGCATCCTTGAAGTTGGGTTCGATGAGCCAGAACAGGTCCCAGAACCCGGCGAAGATCATGATCCAGCAGACCACTGAGAGCCGCTTCTGGATGCGCTTCAAATCGCGCGAAAGGAGAAGGCTGAAGGGAATGACCCAGTGGAAGATAACATCGAGGGTTGCCACGACGCCCCAGCCACCGCGAATACGATCCAGATACCATGGGATTTCTTCGGGCGAGTTACCGGACCAGATAATCAGGAACGCGCCGAAGGCGAAGTAGATATTGAGCATGACGAGGGCGAAGCAGAGCTTGCCGAGATCGTGTTGCTCAATGAGACGGAAAGTACTTTTGATCGGTTCGGTTTTCGATAATCCGATGAGCGTCAGGATCGCGAGCGGCAGCACCATGAAAGCCTGCCCGACCAGATACTGGAAGCCGTAGATGGTCGAATACCAGGTGGGGTCGAGCGACATGACCCAGTAGATTGAGAGAATGAAAAGCAGGGCTGCGTAGAGGACGACGCCGAAGCCGCTCAGGTTTTCAAACTTCGTACGCCAGTATCCGACGCGCGGCTCAGGATCGGCATCCCGCTTGAGCGACCAGCGATTCAGCAATGTAATGTAGAGCGCGAAGATCGCAAAGCACGCCAGCGAGACCCAGTAGAGGTTGGTCGTGTTCAGCATCGGGCTCTTCCAACGGATGGCATGAGCCATGTCCAGGGAGATTTTGCCGGCACTGAGCGCGGCCTTCCAGTCTGCGTATTTTGCCCAGGGGTAGAGTTTGCCGTACGATGCGCCCAGCACAGCGACGGGAATCCACATCAGCACGATGAGGGGCCAGGTCCGGCTCATGGCTTCCAGCGGACGGCGGACGATGAGTCCCCATTTACCACCGGAGAGATACTGAACCATCAGCAGCGCCATGCCGCCGAAGCAGAAGCCGAAGCAGCCGACCATTCCCTCGAGCCAGCCGCGCAACAGGTGATCCCACCCGAGTCCGTTACCATCGAAACTTTGCGCCAGGAAGGCAAGGACGACGGCCAGGGCGGAGAAGACCAGCCCGAACATCAGGGCGCGCCGCCGCCACGAATCCACGAACGCCGGAGCGCTGAGGTTGTTGGGCAATCCTTTGCTGAACGAATCGTTCGCCATTATTGCTGCGCTCCTGACGGTCTTACCGGCGGCGTCCTCGTCGCACCGGTCGTGCTCTTCATATTGGGAACGGTCGCATTGTTCGGCTCTGCCTCCTGTGCCGGCGCGCCGGCCGCCATCCCCGTGCGCGGCCTGGGATCGATGGCCGTTGAGGGCATCGGCCACGGACCTGCATAGCTTGCCGGATAGCCCTGCTTCTGCGCGATGGAGGTGAGGCTCTCCACCTGGGTTCCGGCGGGCACATCACCGAGCTTCGCGTTCTGGCTGAATTGCAGCGCGCGAATGTAGGCTGCGATCGCCCAGCGATCCACGGGAGCGATCTGCGCCTTGTAGTCCGGCATGGCGCCGAAGCCGTTGGTCATAACGTAGAAGTAGTGGCTGAGCGGTTGAGCCAGGCGCTTCGCATCGTGGAAGTTACCGGCCGGCTTATAGCCGCGCTGCACGATCATCCCGGCGCCGTTGCCCACTCGCGAGTGGCAGGGCGTGCAGTAGACATTGAAGCGCTCCTGGCCGCGGGCCAGTACCGTCATGGTGACGGGAAAGGGCATCATATCCGCCTCTTTGCCGTTCATCAGGCCGGTGTAGAAATAGTCGTCTTCGTAGAGCTGGCCGCGGGCCACGGTGTGTTCCACCTGCGGCCGCACGGAACGTCCGTCGGCAAAGAGGGTGGTGCCGCGCTGGGGAAACATGCGCGGCTGGTTCTGCATATCCTGGCGGCATCCGGCGGCGAGCATCAACAGGCCCGCAGCACATGCCACTCCGAACGTCCGCAGATCAGGAACGCCGAACATCGAGCGCCGAACGCGACGCTCTGTACCCTGAACGCTGTACACTGCGGTCTTAATACTCCACCTCCACCACCGAGAGCGGCGCGTGCTTTTCGAGGAAGCTGCGCGTCTCCGCAGCGTCATATTTGGGATCCGTGGCCTCGAGGCACAGGAAGAACTTGTCGGTTGAAGCTCCATTGCGGAAATTGGGCGCATTGAAGACGGGGTGATACGGCTTGGGCAATCCGCACAGCGCGAGCATACCGAACGCTGCCGAGAGACCGGCCCAGAGAATAGTCCATTCGTACGCCGGGACGACGAAGGCAGGCCAGGAATAATACGGACGACCGGCAATGTTCAGCGGATAGGCCCAAACCGAGATCCATGTTTCGAGCGAGAACATGGCGGCGAGACCGAGGAGTCCGCCGATGAGGCAGACCAGTGAAACCTCGTCGCGATGGAAGCCGATGACTTCCGCGGCTTCTTCCACCGGATACGGGGTGTAACAATCCATGCGCCGGTAACCCGCGCCATAGGCCGCCTTCGCCGCCTTCACCAGCTGCGTGGGCGATTCAAACTCGGCCATCAGTGCGTAAGTTCCTTCAGGGAGTGGCATCAGTCACCTGCCTCCGGAAGCGGTTGGCCATGTACTTCTTTCACTTTTGCCTGCGGCAGCATCATGCGCAGCTCCGACATCGGAATCATGGGCAGGAAGCGCACGAAGAGCAGGAACAGAAAGGTAAACAGCCCCAGCGTTCCGACGAAGGTCATATAGTCCCACCTGGTTGCGCGATAGGTACCCCACGAGGACGGCAGATAGTCGCGCGTTAAACTGGTGACCACGATCACGAAGCGTTCGAACCACATGCCGGTGTTCACAATAATGGACATGAGGAACATCAGGCCGACGTTGACGCGGAACTTGCGGAGCCACATCAGCTGCGGCAGGGCGATATTACAGGTGATGAGCACCCAGTACGACCAGCCCATCGGCCCGAACATGCGGTTCCACATCATGAAGTATTCCCAGTGGCTGGCGGAATACCAGCTCATGAAGACTTCGGTGGAATAGCCGTAGGCCACGATCAACCCGGTTGCCAGCATAACCTTGCCCATGTTGTCGATGTGGCGGATCGTGATGAGATCTTCGAGGTGGTAGAACTTGCGGATCGGGACCGCCAGCGTAATCACCATGGCGAAGCCCGAGTAGATGGCGCCGGCGACAAAGTAGGGCGGGAAGATCGTGGTGTGCCAGCCCGGAAGCAGCGCAACGGAGAAGTCGAGACTGATGACGCTGTGCACGGAGAGCACCAGGGGCGTCGCCAGGCCGGCGAGCAGCAGGGAGGCGGTTTCATAGCGCACCCAGTGGCGCACAGAACCGCGCCAGCCAATGGCCAACATGCCGTAGAAGAACTGCGCGAAGCTCGACTGTGCCCGGTCACGGAGCGTGCCGAGATCGGGAATCATGCCGATGTACCAGAAGACCACGGAGATCGTCGCGTAGGTGGAAACCGCGAAGACGTCCCACAGGAGCGGCGACCGGAACTGCGGCCAGTAATTCATGGTGTTGGGATATGGGAAGAGCCAGTATCCCAGCCACGGACGGCCGACGTGGATCAGCGGGAACATGCCGGCGCAGACGACGGCGAAAATCGTCATCGCCTCGGCAAAGCGGTTGATGGAGTTGCGCCAGCCCTGCTTAAACAGCAGCAGAATCGCCGAGATCAGCGTGCCCGCATGGCCGATACCGATCCACCACACGAAATTGATGATCGCGAAACCCCAGGCGATGGGCATCGTGATGCCCCAGATACCGACGCCGTTGAGGAAGAGCCATGTGACGGCGGTGAGCAAAGCTCCCGCCACCGAGCCCGCCAGAAGGAAACCGAACCACCAACCGAGCGGCGTGTGGCTGGTCAGCACGATCCGCGAGACCTCTTCAGTCACCGACTTGAACGTGTGTCCAGGCGCAATAACCCGGTATTCTTCCGTGACCGGATCGATCATCGGATTGTTGACGGGTGCGTCTTTCGTCGCCATCGTCTCTTTGCCTTCTCCGATTCCTCTGAACTTCACCCGGCAATTGCCGGGCTGTTTCAGTTCCCTGCTGCTTCCTGCGATCCCTCTAGCTCGTGTACTCGCCGAGTTCCTGCGCCAGCGGCTCGTTGATATTCAGCACGCCCGCAACATAGGTCGTTCGGGGACGCGTGTTGATATCCGCCAGCACGCCGTAGCTCCGCTCGTTGGTCTTGATCTTCGCAACGCGGCTGGTCTTATCGTTGATGTTTCCGAAGATGATGGCGTCGGTCGGGCAGGACTGCTGACACGCTGTCCGAATTTCGCCATCGCGGATGTCGCGATTGTCCTTGTCCGCCTCGATCTTCACGGCCTCAATGCGCTGCACGCAGTAGCTGCACTTCTCCATAACACCGCGGCTCCGCACGGAGACCTCGGGGTTGCGCATCAGCTTAAGGCTTTCGGTTTCGTAGTCGGAGTAGAGGAGGAAGTTGAACCGCCGCACCTTGTAGGGACAGTTGTTGGAGCAGTAGCGCGTCCCCACGCAGCGGTTGTAGACCATCATGTTGAGCCCTTCGGGCGAGTGCACGGTAGCGCCGACCGGGCAAACCTGCTCGCAGGGCGCGTTTTCGCACTGATGGCAGGTCATGGGCTGGAAGTGCGCACGCGGCGCAGCCAGATCGCCCTCGAAGTAGGTGTCGATGCGAATCCACTGCATCAGGCGGCCGATCTTCACCTGCAGGCGCCCGACCACCGGTATGTTGTTCTCGGCGTAGCAGGCGGTGACGCAGGCGTTGCAGCCCACGCAGGAGTTCAGATCGATGGACATGCCCCACGCGTTCTTGTCGTAGCGATAGGCGGGGAACATGCTCTCATCCGGCTCCGGCGTCCAGTGCGCGATGCCCTCGTGGGCGAACTCGGGATCCTTCTTGTACTCGGTCAGCGTCGCGTAGCGAATAATGCCGCGGTCCAGCGACTCATCGCCTTCGAGGGAGTGCTCACCCGCTCCTGCAGCCGGGCCGCCGGCGAAGGGTGCCCGCTGGTCGATATGGTGGCTCTTGGTGACACAGATGTCGTAAATGTCGCCGGTCTTCCGCAGCGCGGCGCCGGAGAGCAGCCAGGGCGCACCCGACTGCTGGATCAGGTAGGCGTTGTAGCCCACGCCGCCAGCAACGCGTCCGATTCTGCGGCCCTGCCCCAGCGTGACCACAACGAGATCGTCCGGCTGCCCGGGAACGGCGAGCGCACCCGCGACAATCTTTTTTCCGCCGACGCCGATCTCGACGGCATCGTTCTCGGCGAAGCCGTTTTTCTCCATGGTCGCGAAGCTCATCAGCGCCGCGTTATCCCACGACAGGCTTGTCACCGGACGGGGAATCTCCTGCATCCAGCCCACGTTGGCGTAGCGGCCGTCGTAGACATGGGCATCCGGCCGGAAGGCGACTTCCAGTCCAGCGGCGGCAACCGCGGCAGAAGCGCCCGCCATGCCCGTTTTGGGCGTCACCGTCTTCGGAGTGAAGGCCGTTCCGTCGATCCACCCATCGTGGAGAGCCTTGCGCCAGTTGAACTCGGCATCGCCCTTCGAGAGCGGGCCACCGCTGGCCATCCAGGTCGCGCGGACTGCGTCGTAAGCCGATGTGTCGGGGTTGTCGAGCAGCGACTGCAGAATCTCATGAGCCGTGTGGCCGCCGTACATCGGATCGATCATCGGCTGCACGATGCTCACCGTGCCGTCATAAGCGCGCGCATCGGACCACATCTCAAGGTAGTGCGCATTGTTGATGTGCCAGTGCGCCTGCTGGCCGGTTTCGTCGAGATGGGAGCCGAGGTGCACGACGGTGCGAACCTTGTTCATCGCGCTCTCGAAGTCCAGATCCGCCGGCGTGGCGTAGAGCGGGTTCGCATTGAGAATCACGAGCCAGTCCACCTTGCCCGCGTTCATGTCGGCGACCAGCGCCTTGAGTTCGTCACCCTGAATCGTCGGCATCGGATTCACGGTGTCGGTGTAGACCACGGTCTTGCCCACGTTTCCGAGCGCCTGATTCATCGCAAAGGCTGCGAGGTGCACTTCCGGTGGCGCAAACTCGCCAGGAATCACCACGCATTTGCCGCCGTTCGCCTTGAGATCGGCCGCAACGCCCTGCAGGAACTTCGAATCGTGATCGCTCCAGTTGCCGGATGCCGATCCACCTGCACCCACCGCGCTCGCCAACGATTGGGCAAAAGCTGCCATCTGGCTGGGCTTGACGGCAAGGCGATGCTCGGCCTTGAAGCCGGTAGTGGTCGTGACCGACTCGGCGACGTAGAGCCGGTTCATCTGGTCGGTGCCGTCGAGTTTGCGCTTCTGCGCATAATCGCGCGCCAGCTTGTGGAAGCCCGGGAACTGCGCACCGCCGAGGAAGTCGGCATCGAGCGAGACGATAACGTCAGCCTGATCGAGACGGTACTGCGCATCCACAAACTGCCCGAATGCCTGTTTTGCCGCGACATAGTGATTGTCGCGATTCACCGGGTCGTACTGGACGAACTTCGCCTGCGGATAATTCTTCTGCGCCTGCTGCCACTGCGCGGCCATGGTCGGCGAGGTCACAGTGGTGCTGAGGAAGTACAACCCCTGGCCGCCAGCAGACTTCCTGTCCGCCAGCATGCCGCGAAACTCTCCGAGAAATGCCGCCCAGCTGCGCGCCTCGCCACGGTAGAGGACGTGCTGCGAGCGGTCCGGATCGTACATATCCAGCAGAGTGGCCTGGGTGATCGGGTCAGATCCGCCACGAATATAGGGATGCTCCGGGTTTCCATCGACCTTGACGGGCCGATAGGCCGCACTCTTGATGAGTACCGGAACCGCACCGGTCGTGAACGGAAACGCGGTAGCAAAATAGACCGGCTTACCCAGGGTCAGATCGGGCGGAGCCGTGACGTAGGGATAGATCGGCTCATCGGGCTGCTTGGTGCAGCCAGCGAGACCGGCCAGCGCCATGGACGCACCCATCACCTTCAGGAAGCTGCGCCGCGAAACCGGATCGATCCACTCGGAGGCCTGCGACGGGAATTCCTTATTGACCAGCTCGGCAAAGTCGGGCGAATCCGCCAACTCGTCGACCGAACGCCAGAACTTCTTACCCTTCTGGTTCGCCAGCTTCGCCCGCACTTCAGCGAGGGTCAGCTTCTTCGGTTCAATCTGTACAAGTCCGTCGCCGTTTTCGCTCATCGTTCCTTCTGCGCTCCGAGCCGCGAGCCCTGCGTTCTGCGCCGTATTCTTCATCGGTGACAAACCTCGCAGCTGGTGAGCTCACGCGGATTGCGAATGGCGTAGTGCTGCTCCAGGAACTTACCCAGAGCCTCCTGGCTCGTGAACTTGGTGTAGTGCATGCCCGCAGGCAGCGTGATGGGATTCGTGTCTTCAGCGCCGATGGCCGTTGCAGTCTGCAGGTGCATTCCCGTCGGAGGCCGGCTCAGGGCAGCCACCTGCACTCCGCCACTCTCCGGATTCTCCTCGGTACAGGTGACGCCACCCGCGGTGGGGGTTCCCGTCGACACATCTTCGGCTGCACACCACACAGGCTTCAGATCGGAAGCACCCTGCCAGGCCATGTTGTAGATCTCGCTGGTGGGCCGCAGATTCTTCGCCGGATTCCGGTGGCAGTTGAGGCACCACTCCATCTGCAGCGAATTCTGCATATACATGATGGGCATTTCGTCGACACGGCCATGACACGACGAACAGCCGATGCCCTTGTTCACGTGAATTTCATGATTAAAGAAGACGTAATCGGGCAGATCGTGCACCCGGGTCCACGTAATGGATTCACCGGTCGCCCAGCTGTGCCGCACCGGCGCGAGCAGCTCGGCATCCGTCCAGATCTGCGCATGGCAATTCATGCAGGTCTTGGTCGGAGGAATTCCGGCGTAGCTCGATTTCTCCACGGTGGTGTGACAGTACTGGCACTGCAGGCCGAGGCCTTCGACGTGATGCTTGTGACTGAAAGGAACCGGCTGGTCGGCCCGCTGCCCCTGGCGGGTTACCCAGGGCGACCGCTGCAGTTCATCCAGCGTGAGTCCCAGAGAAATCACAATCAGTCCCGTCAAAATCAGGCTCATCCGGGCCAGCGCGTTCGAACTGCGGTCAAAGATCTGCGCCATGAAGCGTCCTGCGTCTCCTCGTTGCGGTGAATCGTTGAATCGCTGCGGGTCGAAGGCTTGCGGATTACGAGGTCAGGCCGTCGCGATCACGTACGGGGTTCGGCCTCAAACGAAGTGGGCATTTCCAGTCTGTTGATGTTGCCACCAGCGTGCGGTCCTTTGGTTCCCGGCAAGGCCGTGCGCACTGGAGTTGATTTGATTGTGTTCTGGATCACAGCCGATTGTGATCTGCATCACATTTTTCAGTAAAGAGCCACTATAGCGGCAGTAGCGTCGCTCCTGCAAGCGATGGAGGCCATCGCGAAAATAATTTTGTAAAAAGATAGCAACGCGGATGGTTCGCGTCGGCCCTCGTCTCCGCCTCGCGCGCCAGAGGCCCCCGGAACAGCATGGATTTTCTTCGCAACAGATGAAGGGACTGCAATACGCAAGGCCCGATTCGTAACCGTGGCTGTGCTCTATCGCTCGGCGGATGGGCCGTGATGGTCCAGGGGCGGGCGGCAAAAGCCAGACGGGCGGTTCTGTACGGTATTCGCTGGACGCTATAGGCTGTCTGTCATGGTCGATGGACGCCGCGCTGTCCGCTACGATGCCGCGCTGGCCTGCAGCACTCTCGCCGCGGTGGATCCGAAACTGGGCGAGCTGATGCGCCGCGCCGGTCCCTTCACGCTGAAGCTGAAGAGCCAGCATTCCCCGTTTGAGGCGCTGCTGGAGTCGATCATCTATCAGCAGCTGCACGGGAAAGCGGCAGCCGCGATTCTGAAACGGCTGCTGAACGCGTTTGGGGAACTCCATCCCTCGCCCGAACACCTGCTCCAGGCGCCCGACGACATGCTGCGGGTGTGCGGCCTGTCGGCTTCGAAGACGAAAGCGCTGCGCGATCTGGCAGCGAAGACGATCGACGGCACGGTGCCGACGCTGACCGCGATCCGCAAGATGACGGACGAAGAAATTGTGGAGCGCCTCACGGAAGTTCGCGGGATCGGGACCTGGACGGTCGAGATGCTGCTGATCTTCCGTCTTGGACGGCCGGACGTGCTGCCGGTAACGGACTACGGTGTGCGCAAGGGGTTCGCGCTGACGTTCCTGCGGCTGCCGAAGTCGAAGCCTTTCGACGCGTCGATGCTGGCGACGGCCGATCAGATCGTACGCCGCGCCGAAAAGTGGCGACCGTGGCGTTCCGTGGCGAGCTGGTATCTCTGGCGAGCCTGCGATCTGGCGGGCAAGACGATGGTTCTTCCGGATTAGGCGCACATCGGTGTTCGCCTCATCGCCGCCCGAGCAGCCGCGCGAGGCGCTGGCGAGCCATCACCACGGGTGCGGGACGGGTCGACCAGGTCCACCCAACAGTGAACTGCTGTCGCGGCAACCCGGCCGTGTAGGCGCGCGTGTAGGCGGTGTCAATGACCAGCCATGGCCGCACGCTCCACTGCACCCCGGCCAGCGCCTGCCCAAAGCGGTCGGCGATGCCCGGCAGGGACCCTCCGTCGGTTTCGACGAACATCCACTGCTTTGTCGCCGGGACCGAGAGCACCAGTCCATACTGGGCAGCGCCGTCGTATCCGCGCGGACTGCCGGCCAGTATTCCCGCGGTGTTGAAGTCGAAGTGCAGTTTGCGCACGTCGCGGCTGGCGATGAACGCCAGCTGATGATCCACAAATCCGGTACCAAAGCCTTTGGCTGGATTTGCGGTCGGAATCTTGAACCCGTACCCCAGCGCCATCGCCGGCAGGCGAGAGCTCTGCTCGGCGAAGCGGTAGGTCAGGCTGAGCGACTGGTCGCTCACTCCCTGCAGAGCCGGCGCTCCCCCACCGCTCTGCGTCAGGTGGGCGGGGACGCCCCAGCGCAGATCGAGCCTCGGGGTGACTCCGTAGCGCATGCTCATGGCTGCTGCTGTCTGCCGGAATCCGCCGCCGAGCCCCTGCCACAGCCATCCGTAATCGGTTTCAAGAACGCCGCACTGGGTCGTTTGCGCACCGGCGGTCCAGACCGGGCGGCTCGGGGTCGCCGTGAGGTCGGCTGTATCGCATGGATCGGAATCGGCGGCTATGAGCGTGCGCGTCACGCCGGCGCCAAAGGCAGGCTCGAACGCCCGGGTGCTGACAACGGCCCGCTCTGCCGCATTTTTATCCGCGGAGCCACCGTCTTCCCCTGCAGCGCCGTAGCTCATCAGCGCGGCTACCGCGAGCCATGCAATTTTCCCTGTCCACGTCATGAGGGTTCCCGTCCGGCAACCTGGCACCGGCCCACAAACCTTCATCGACAGACATTGGAGTTCCCTAAGAATTTGAGTGGCTTGTGTAACTTACGGACATCACGGAGGGCACATCATGACCTGAAACGCTGCATTTTTGCGGTGCCCGGCGCATCACGACCCGAAGCCCGCAACGCTCCTCGCATCTCGCCTTTGGATGGCGCACTTTTCATCCGGTGCAATTCACCTGTCCTCAACGTCCACTGCTGTTTCCCCCTGCTATTCTGAAAAACGTTATGGCTTCGAAAAAAGAGCTCCTGAACCAGCCCATCCGCCACATCGACATCAAGCAGCACAACGTCGTCGCCCTTGTGGACGCCATGAACGCTATGGCCTACAGCTCGCGTGACCTGGCCCGGGCTGCGTCCATCTACGAGCGCATGCTGCGCGACCAGGATTGCGGCGTGATCCTGTGCCTTGCGGGCTCGCTGATCTCCGCCGGCCTGAAGCAGATTTTTGTGGACCTGATCCGCAACAACATGGTGGATGCGGTGGTCTCCACCGGCGCCAACATCGTCGATCAGGATTTCTTCGAGGCGCTCGGCTTCCGGCACTACATCGCCGACGACCTCTATAAGTCCGGCACGCAGGACGGCGAACTGCGGGAGTTGATGATCGACCGCATTTACGACACGCTGATCGATGAGGAAGAACTTCGTCTTTGCGACGAGACCACGGAGAAGGTTGCCGATTCTCTGGCGCCGCGGCCCCACAGCTCCCGCGAATTCATTCGCGCGATGGGCGCGTGGCTCGAGGCCAACGGCAAGACTCCGGAAAAGGGCGGGGCGGACTCCATTGTCCTCGCGGCTTACCAAAAGGACGTGCCGATCTTCTGCCCGGCGTTCAGCGACTGCTCGGCCGGCTTCGGCCTGGTGGCGCACCAGCACAAGCGGCAGGACAAGCCCAAAGTTTCCATTGATTCGGCGAAGGATTTCTACGAACTGACCCAGCTGAAGATCGCCAACCCCACCACGGGGCTGCTGATGATCGGGGGCGGCGTGCCGAAGAACTTTGCGCAGGACATCGTCGTGGCGGCGGATATCCTCGGCAACGAAGCGCCGATGCACAAGTACGCTATCCAGATCACGGTGGCGGACGTTCGCGACGGCGCGCTCTCTTCGAGCACGCTGAAGGAAGCCAGTTCCTGGGGCAAGGTGGACACGACCTTCGAGCAGATGGTCTACAGCGAGGCAACGCTGGCGCTGCCGCTGATCACCGGGTACGCGTGGCACAAGAAGGCCTACACGGAGCGTCGCGAGCGCCGCTGGAGCCGCATCCTTGACCCGGTGACGGTTTAAGTCACTGTTACAGATTCGATATCGGGCAGAGCGGGCGGCTATTCGTAACACCAAAGTGGCATTGCCGGCCGACCATGCTGTGGATTTTCCTGTCGGAACCTCCGGGCTTCCCCTATACTGAAGCCTCGAATCCCTTTTGAAATATTGGGGAAATCCACACTTCCGGCCTCCACGGAATCGAGTCGTGACCCGATTCAGCCACTCCCGTACCGTCACCCGTGCGTTCATGATTGCGCTCGCTTTTTCCCTGGTCGGCGCCATCATCCTGGGGAAATACGGGAGTCCTGCCGGCGAAAGCCATCAGTGGATCTTCTGGTTTGCGGGATTCTGGACCATCGCCCTGGCCCTTCTCATCGCGATCGCCACGACGACCTTCAAAGCGACCCTGCGTGAACGGCAGGGGGAGCGCCAGCTTCAGCGTGTAGCCCGCCTCCACCGGAGCATCCTGGATTCTGCGGGGCCCATGATGATCGCCTGCGATCTGACCGGACGTATCAACTTATTTAACCCCGCCGCCGAGCGGATGCTCGGATACCGCACCAGCGAGGCGCTGGACAAGCTGACCGCCCCGGATCTTTTCCCTGAAACGGAGATGGCTCGCGTCGGCGAACAACTCGCGGCTTCGATGCCGACTTTTCGCTCCCATCCTGAAATCGCACCGGAGACCACGCCGGCCCTGCTGCCTTATGTGCGCTACGTCGCGACATTTCCGGCCAGCCGGGTGCGCGGATTTGAGATGCGCTTCCGCCGCCGGGACGGCAGCACCTTTCCGGCGATGGTTTACCTCTCCGCGGTCCGCTCCTCCGCCGGGACGGTGGAAGGGCTGGTGACGATTGCGGTCGACCTGAGCGCGACCCGGCGCGCGGAGCACGCGCTGCGGGAGAGTGAGGAGCGCTATCGCGATCTGTTTGAAAATTCGCCGGAGATGATCGCCACGCTCAGCCCGCGCGGCCGTTATCTCTACGTGAATCCCTCCTGGCAGGCGCTCTTCGGTATGGATTCCTCGCAGTTCGAGTCGCTGATCGGATTCGAATCGCCGTTTCCTCCGGAAGTGCAGGCCGAAGCCGCTGCTCTCTTCCACAAGGCGCTGCATGGGGTCTCGGTCGAGCACCATCCGCTGCGGCTGCTCAGTTCCTCCGGCGACAACGTCGAGGTGGAGGCGAGCCTCAGCTGCCGTCGCGAAGAATCCGGTCCCGTCTCGGTGCGCTGCATCTTTCGCGATGTCACGCAGCAGAACCGTCGCGAGCGGCGTCTCCGGATTCAGCTCGTCGTCAGCCAGATCATTGCTGAAACCACGTCCATGGACGAAGGCCTCACGCGAGTCCTCGAAGCGCTGTGTCAGACCTTCGCCTGTGAGCTGGCTGCCCTCTGGAGCGTGGACGATGCCCAGCATTCCATCCGGCCTCGGACGATCTGGTTCTCGAAAGGGCGGCCCAGCGAGGATTTCCGTCACGAGACGGAGGAACTGATCCTCTCCCGCGGACAGGGTTTACCCGGCAGCGTGTGGTCGCTCGGCAAAGCCTGCTGGATCTCCGACCTCCGCCAGCATCCGTCGTTCATGCGCCGGACCGCGGCGCGGCTGAATGGCTTCGTCTCCGGATGGGGCGTTCCGGTGCGTGTCGGCAACCAGGTGATCGCGGTCGTCGAGTGCTTCTCACGCCAGTTCATGCGCGAAGATCCCGATCTGCTGGCGACGGTGGAAACCGTATGCGGCTCCGTCGGGCAGTTCATGGCCCGGGCCGGGCAGGAGGCGCGCGTCCGGCAGCTGGACCGGCAGAAAGCCGTGATCCTGAATTCAGTCGCCGACGGCATTGTCGGCGTCGATTCCACCAATCGGATTGCCTTCGTGAACCCGGCAGCCGCGCGCATGCTGGAGTGCAATGAGTCCGAGCTAAGTGGCGGCCGCGTGCACGATCTGCTCCATCCGCCCATCGCGGGTTGCGACTCCACCTGTCTGACTCGCCGGGCCTTTCACACATCGGACGGCGCCTCCGGCCAGGATGTCTACTTCCGCAGCAACGGCAAGAGCTTCCCCGTGGAGTTCGCTCTCATGCCCATGGTCGAAGGGGGGGAGCCGGTCGGATCGGTGCTCAGCTTCCGCGACATCAGCCAGCGCTACGCTCTCGACCATATGAAGGACGAGTTCATCTCGACGGTGAGTCATGAACTGCGCACGCCGCTGACCTCGATCCGCGGCGCTCTGGGTCTTCTTTCCGCCGGCCTGCTGGGCGATGTGAGCGAAAAAGCCACGAGCCTGCTGCGCATCGCGGTCGCCAATTCGGACCGTCTGGTTCGCCTGATCAACGACATCCTCGATCTGGAGCGCATGACTTCCGGACGGGCGCCGCTCAGCTTCCGGCGTCTGTCGCTCGACGATCTGGTCCGCCAGGCGATCGAAACGATGCAGCCGGTGGCGGATGCCGAAGAGGTTTACCTCTCCAGCGACTGCAACTCGGTATTCATCGAAGCGGATTCCGATCGCCTGACGCAGGTGCTGACCAACCTGCTGAGCAATGCCATCAAGTTTTCTCCGCCCCGCTCCACCGTTCGTGTTGTGGCTCTTCGAGCTTCGGACGGGGTTACGGTGAGCGTAATCGACGAAGGCCGCGGCGTACCTGCCGATAAGCTGGAAACGATCTTCGATCGCTTCCAGCAGGTCGATGCATCGGATTCGCGGCAGAAGGGCGGCACGGGCCTCGGTCTGGCCATCTGCCGCACCATTGTTCAGCAGCACGGCGGGCGAATCTGGGCCGAGCAGAACCACTCGCGGGGCGCCATCTTCCGTTTCTTCCTGCCCGAGCGCGCCTCCATCTCGCCGCTGGCCGAAGAAGCGACGCAGAGCCAGTTCGAGCAGAAACTGGGATAGCCGCCTTCCGTTCCCGATCGGGCTCCCGCTCCCTGCCTGAATCGTCCGGCATGGCACTGGTTACTAGAACGACAGGGGGATGGTGGGAAGCGTGAAATTGATTTAATAGTTGAGTCGAGACCCAGAGAAGAAATGTCACGACGTGTTTTGATCATCGACGATGAGGAGGACATTCGCGAAGTCGCCGCGTTGAGCCTCGAGACCGTCGCCGGCTGGGATGTGATGGTGGCCGGTTCCGGCGCCGCAGGCATCGCCAAGGCCCGCGAAAATCGCCCGGACGCCATCCTTCTGGATGTCATGATGCCGGGCATGGACGGGCCGACGACCTTCCGCGAACTACGCTCGTTGCCGGAAACGGCCAATATTCCCGTGATCCTGCTCACGGCGAAGGTGCAGGCCGCCGACCAGAAGCGCTTCTCCGACCTGGGCGTGGTGAAAGTGATGTTCAAGCCTTTCGATCCGCTGGTGCTCGCCCAGGAAATTGCCGCGACGCTCGGTTGGCAGGAAATCTGACAGGCGGGGATCTATGACCGAGGATGCGGCCTCCCGCATCGCTGCACGACTCGCCGACCTCTGGCGTACCAGCCGTCCGACGATCCTCGAACGCGTGGGCATTCTTCATTTCGCCTGCGACGCGCTCACCAGGAATCCAGGCGACGCCAAAGCCCGGTCCAGCGGCCTCGAGGCGGCACACAAGCTGGCCGGCGTGCTGGGAATGTTTGGACTGCCGCAGGGCAGCGAGACAGCGTCGCTGATCGAGTTTCAGCTTAAGCCCGGTGAGCCCCTGACGGCCGAGGTTCTTTCTACCCTGCGCGATCAGATCACCGCGCTCGACGCAATGATTGCCTCGCGGGGGGAGATCTGATCGCCGACTGCCGAGCCCTCGTCTGACGCCGCGAACGCGGGTTCAGGCCCAAACCAGACACTGCGGCTTCGGAATCGGAAAACTTTCGCCGCCTTCTGCCAGGCCACCGGTTTTGAGGTTGCGCGCAAAGACGGAGATGTGGTCCGACTGCTCGTTCGCGACCAGCACCCACATTTCCGTGGGATCGAGGGTCAGGTGCCGCGGGATCTTGCCTCCGCAGGAACTGCGTTCCATGAGCGCCAGGTGTCCATTCCTCGCGTCGACGGCAAAGCTGACCAGGCAGTCGTAATCGCGGTTCGCCGCGTAGGCAAAACGGCCGTCGCGCGTGATCACGATATCCGCGCCCCGCGTAGGGCCGTGGTAGTCCTCCGGGATCAGGCTCACTTTTTGTACGGAGCGCAGAGTGCCCTTGTCCCGATCCCACTCGAGGACTTCCACCTCGGAGGCGAGTTCGTGGACGCAGTAGGCGATGCGGCCATTGGGATGGAAGCGAAGAGCGCGCGGTCCCGATCCAGGGGTGGCATTCCACTGCGGCGGGTTGTTCGGCGTCAGCCGCGCGCTGGAGGGGTTCAGGTGATAGATGTGAATACAGTCCAGCCCCAGATCGTTCACCAGCAGAAAGCGGTCGTCGGGCGAGGGTGTGACCCGATGGGCGTGCGGCCCTTCCTGCCGCTCCTTGTTCGGCCCATGTCCGTGATACTGAAAATGTGAGACGGCATCGCTGATCTGGCCGTTGTAGTTGATCACGAACGAGCTGGCGCTGCCGCCGTTGTAATTGGCGCAGAAGACGGCCCGGCCTGCGTGATCCACGGCGACGTTGCAGGTGCCGGTGCCATGGGCCGAAACCTGATTGATCGGCTTCAGCTTCGCCGCGACATGGTCGATTGCGAAGGCACTGACTGCGCCGCTCGCCTGGTCTTCGAACTTTTCCAGCTCGTTGGCCGCATAGAGAAACTTCGCATCCGGATCGACGGCGAGGAAGGTGGGATTCTCGCTCTCTGCCGCCAGACCCGCGCTCTTGAGCTCGCCGTTCGCAGGATCCCAATGATAGGCGTAGATCCCCTTGCTGGTGCTGCCGTTCACTGTCTGCGTGCCTGCGAAGAGAAGGCGGCGGCTCTCCTCCTTGTGTTTCCGTGACTCCAGTACTTTGCCGGCAACCGGGGCAACGGCTGCCAGCCGAACGAAGGTGCGTCGGTTGATCTTTTTCATCGCTGGTCCATCATCACCCATCGGGGTGCCTAAAAACCACTCAGGGTCCAATCCCCTGCAATCGGATCTCGCGCGGTTACCGGGCAACCTTTTGCTGGAACGGACGCATCCACCCAACGCTCCCTCCAGGCACAGGGCCCGGTACCGCCAGGTTTGGCGTGTTTCCCGGGGTGGGGTTCAGGTTCATCAGGAGGCAGGAGTCTTCTATGGCGACAGCGGCTCAGCCCGGTCCCAAAACCAAAAACACTCAAAAGAGTCTGTCTGTCGACGACGCCACATCCGCGCTGCCCGATTACCTTCCGATGATTCTGATGAGCCTCCAGGGCATGAAGGACGGCGATTTCAGCGTCCGCCTGCCCGGCTCGTGGACCGGTCTGGCGGGCAAGATCGCCGATCACTTCAACGAGATCGTCTCCGCAAATGAGCAGATGGCTCGCGAACTCAAGCGGGTCGGGCAGGCCGTTGGCAAAGAAGGCAAGACGCGGGAGCGCATCCGGGTCCCCCGTCATCTGGGTGCGTGGGACGATATGGAGACTTCGGTCAACAATCTGATCGAAGACCTGCTACGCCCCACCACAGAAGTCACGCGCGCCATTGCCGCCGTCGCCCAGGGCAACCTGACCCAGACGGTCCGGCTGGACGTCGACGGCCGGCCGCTGGAAGGCGAGTTCCTTCGCTCGGCCACCATCGTCAACACCATGATTCAGCAGCTTGGCATCTTTGCCGGCGAGGTGACGCGCGTGGCCCGCGAGGTGGGCACGGAGGGCAAACTCGGCGGCCAGGCGCAGGTGCCGGGCGTCGCCGGAACGTGGAAGGATCTGACCGATTCGGTCAACTCCATGGCGTCGAATCTCACCGGGCAGGTCCGGGCCATCGCAGAGGTGACGACGGCGGTCGCATCCGGCGACCTTTCTCGCAAGATTGCGGTGGATGTGCGCGGCGAAATTCTGCAGCTGAAAGAGGCCATCAATACGATGGTGGACCAGTTGCGCTCCTTCGCTTCGGAAGTGACGCGTGTGGCCCGCGAGGTGGGCACCGATGGCAAGCTCGGCGGCCAGGCGGTGGTTCCGGGCGTTGCCGGAACCTGGAAGGATCTGACTGACTCCGTCAACGCCATGGCCGGCAACCTGACGGCACAGGTCCGCAACATTGCCGAGGTCACCACTGCCGTCGCACGCGGCGATCTTTCCCGCAAGATTACCGTAGATGTGAAGGGCGAAATTCTCGAACTGAAAGACACCATCAACACGATGGTGGATCAGCTGAATGCCTTCGCCGGCGAAGTGACGCGCGTGGCCCGCGAGGTCGGCACCGAGGGCAAACTGGGCGGCCAGGCGAATGTGCCCGGCGTCGCAGGAACCTGGAAGGATCTGACCGACAACGTCAATTTCATGGCTTCGAACCTGACGGGGCAGGTTCGCAACATCGCCGAAGTAGCTACAGCCATCGCCAACGGGGACCTTTCTCGCAAGATCACGGTGGATGTGCGCGGGGAAATCCTGCAGCTGAAAGAAACGCTGAACACGATGGTGGATCAGCTGAACCGCTTCGCCGGCGAAGTGACGCGTGTGGCCCGCGAAGTCGGAACTGAAGGCAAGCTGGGCGGCCAGGCCAACGTTCCGGGTGTGGCCGGAACATGGAAAGACCTAACCGACAACGTCAATTCCATGGCCTCGAACCTGACGGGCCAGGTCCGCAATATTGCCGAAGTGACGACTGCCGTCGCACGCGGCGACCTTTCCCGCAAGATCACCGTGGATGTGAAGGGCGAGATCCTCGAGTTGAAGAACACCATCAACACCATGGTCGACCAGCTGAACGCGTTCGCCGGCGAGGTCACGCGCGTGGCCCGCGAAGTGGGCACCGAAGGCCGGCTGGGCGGTCAGGCCGCTGTCCCCGGAGTCGCCGGAACCTGGAAGGACCTCACGGACTCGGTGAACTTTATGGCTGGCAACCTGACCGCGCAGGTTCGCAATATCGCCGAAGTCGCAACGGCGGTTGCACGCGGCGACCTTTCCCGCAAGATCACTGTCGATGTGAAGGGCGAAATTCTGGAGCTGAAAGACACCATCAACACGATGGTCGACCAGCTCAACGGCTTCGCCGGCGAAGTGACGCGAGTGGCCCGCGAAGTCGGCACGGACGGCAAGCTCGGCGGCCAGGCCGAGGTCCCTGGGGTGGCTGGAACCTGGAAGGACCTGACCGACAACGTCAACTTCATGGCGTCCAACCTCACCGGTCAGGTTCGCAACATCGCCGAAGTGGCCACGGCCATTGCCAACGGCGATCTTTCCAAGAAGATCACGGTCGATGTCTCGGGCGAGATTCTGCGCCTGAAAGAAACCATCAACACGATGGTCGACCAGCTGAACCGCTTCGCCGGCGAAGTGACGCGCGTGGCTCGCGAAGTGGGTACCGAAGGCCGTCTCGGCGGCCAGGCCAACGTGCCGGGCGTCGCCGGAACCTGGAAGGATCTGACCGACAACGTCAACTCGATGGCGTCCAACCTGACGGCGCAGGTCCGCAACATCGCCGAGGTTACAACCGCCGTCGCACGCGGCGATCTTTCCCGCAAGATCACCGTCGATGTGAAGGGCGAAATTCTGGAGCTGAAAGACACGATCAACACGATGGTCGATCAGCTCAACGCCTTCGCCGGCGAAGTGACGCGCGTGGCCCGCGAAGTCGGCACCGAGGGAAAGCTGGGCGGCCAGGCCAACGTGCCCGGCGTCGCCGGAACCTGGAAGGATCTCACCGATAACGTCAACGTGATGGCCGCCAACCTCACGGAGCAGGTCCGCGGCATCGTTAAAGTGGTCACGGCCGTCGCCAACGGCGACCTCAAGCAGAAGCTGATTGTGAACGCGAAGGGCGAGGTGGCCGCGCTCGCTGAGACCATCAACAATATGACGGACACGCTGGCGACCTTCGCAGACCAGGTGACCACAGTGGCGCGCGAAGTCGGGGTGGAAGGCCGGCTCGGCGGCCAGGCTAACGTGCCCGGAGCCGCGGGAACCTGGAAGGACCTCACCGGCAACGTGAACCTGCTCGCCGATAACCTGACCAACCAGGTGCGCGCGATTGCGGAAGTGGCCACGGCCGTGACGCGCGGCGACCTGACGCGGTCCATTCAGGTGGAGGCACGCGGCGAAGTCGCCGATTTGAAAGACAACATCAACACGATGATCGACAACCTGCGGGTCACCACAGACCGGAATACAGAGCAGGACTGGCTGAAGACCAACCTCGCGCGGTTCACGGGGATGCTGCAGGGGCAGCGCGATCTGGCCACGGTGGGCCGCATGCTGCTGTCGGAGCTGGTACCGCTGGTCAACGCACAGCAGGGCGTGATTTATCAGACCGAAACGCATGCGGAGACCGAAGAACTCAGCGGGCTGGCGCTCCTGTCGGCGTTTGCGAATGTGCCGGATGGCTATTACAAGGAGATTGGCGTCGGAGAGGGGCTGGTCGGCCAGTGCGCTGCAGAAAAGCGCCGCATGCTGATCACTGAGATTCCGAACAACGCTGTGCCGATTCGTTCCGGCCTCTTCGAAGCCATCCCGCGCAACGTCATTGTGCTGCCGGTCCTGTTCGAGGATCGCGTGAAAGCGGTGATCGAGCTGGCCAGTCTCAGCAACTTCACGGCCTCGCACCTGGCCTTCCTCGAACAGCTCACGGCCTCCATCGGCATCGTGCTCAATTCCATTGAGGCCACCATGCAGACCGAGGCGCTGCTCACGCAGTCGCAGCAGCTCGCGGCCGAACTGCAGACGCAGCAGAAGGAGTTGCAGCAGACCAACGAGCAGCTGGCGCAAAAAGCCCAGCAGCTGGCCGAACAGAACTCCGAGGTAGAACGCAAGAACCAGGAGATCGAGCAGGCTCGCCGCGCGCTGGAAGAAAAGGCGCGGGAACTGGCGCTGACATCAAAGTACAAGTCCGAATTCCTGGCCAATATGTCGCATGAGCTGCGCACGCCGCTCAATTCGATCCTCGTGCTCGGCCAGCAGCTGGCAGAAAATCCGGACGGCAACCTCACCGGGCGGCAGGTTGAGTTCGCCCGCACCATTCACGGCGCCGGCACCGATCTGCTCAACCTCATCTCCGACATCCTCGACCTGTCCAAGATCGAGTCCGGAACGGTGTCGGTGGAGCCCGAAGAGCTGTTCTTCGGTTCGCTCCTCGAAGCGGTTTCGCGGCCGTTCCGTCACGAGGCGGAAAACCGCAAGCTGTTCTTCGAGGTCAAGAGCGATCCGAAACTGGGCCGCAGCCTGGTCACCGATCCTCGCCGCCTGCAGCAGGTGCTCAAAAACCTGCTGTCCAATGCGTTCAAGTTCACGGAACAGGGCGGCGTTCGCCTGACCGTCTCCAGCGCGCCGTCCGGCTGGAGCACGGATCATCCGGTTCTCTCGGGCGCGGGTTCCGTTGTCGCTTTCGAGGTTTCCGACACGGGAATCGGCATCCCCGCAGAAAAGCAGCGAATCATCTTCGAGGCCTTCCAGCAAGCCGATGCGGGGACCAGCCGCAAATACGGAGGCACGGGCTTGGGACTGGCGATCAGCCGCGAGCTGGCGAGTCTGCTGGGTGGCGAGATTCAGCTGCGCAGCACGCCGGGCAAAGGCAGTTCCTTTACCCTTTACGTGCCGCAGACCTACGTCGGTCCTGCTGCGCCGGTTGCCGAGAGGGATGGCCGTGCGTCGGCTACGGCTCCGGCGTACCTCGCCGGACCGGTAGTTTCCGAGCAGGACGTGGCGATCGAGGACGATCGCGCCAACCTTCAGCCGGGCGACAACGTTCTGCTTATCATCGAAGACGATCCGCACTACGCCCGTGTGATCGCGGACCTCTCCCACGACAAAGGCTTCAAAGTGCTTTGCGCGATGAGCGGCGCGGAAGCTCTGGCGCTCGCACGGGAATACAATCCGTCGGCTATTTCCCTCGATGTCTTTCTCCCGGACATGCTCGGCTGGACGGTACTCAACCACCTGAAGGCCGACTCCCGCACGCGCCATATCCCGGTGCAGATGCTGACGCTGGACGACGATCGCCGGCACGGGCTCTCCCGCGGCGCCTTCGCTTTCGTCACCAAGCCCACCTCCACGGAGGGACTGGAAGCCGCGCTGACCCGCATATGGGACTTTTCGCGGCCGCGCCGCAAGCGTCTGCTGGTCATCGAAGACGATCCCGCCGAACAGTTCAGCATTCGCGAATTGCTTGGACACAACGATATCGACATCGACATCGCCGAGTCCGGAGCTTCGGCACTGGAAACCCTCAGCCAATCCAGCTACGATTGCGCGGTGCTCGACCTCCGCCTGCCGGATATGAGCGGTTTCGAAGTCCTCGATCGCCTGCGGAATGACGAGAAGCTCAGAGATCTGCCCGTGGTCGTCTTCACCGGACGGGAGCTCAGCCCGGATGAAGACGCCCGGCTGCACATGCTGGCCCGCAGCGTGGTGGTGAAGGATGTGGAGTCCCCAGAACGCCTGCTCGACGAAACGGCCCTCTTCCTGCACCGGGTGGTTGCCGATCTGCCGGCGGACAAGCAGCGCATGCTCGACCGTTTGCATCAGTCGGATGAGGCACTCTACGGCCGCAAAGTCCTGATTGTTGACGATGACGTTCGCAATATCTTCGCCCTCTCCAGCGTCCTCGAACGGCGCGGGATGTCCGTGCTTACCGCGGGAACGGGACGCGAGGCCATCGCTACGATTGAATCCACGCCCGATCTCGCCATCGTGCTTATGGACATCATGATGCCCGAGATGGACGGCTACGAAACCATGCAGGTGATTCGCCAGAATGCTTCCCTGCGCCGCCTGCCCATCATTGCGCTCACGGCCAAGGCGATGAAGGGCGACCGGGAGAAATGCCTCGAAGCAGGCGCTTCAGAATACCTTGCCAAGCCGGTGAACACGGAACAGCTGCTCTCCGCACTGCGCATGTGGCTGCACCGCTAGAAAGGACTGGATGGGACCGGGGAGAACGATGACTCCAGACGAGAAGGTCAACATCCTGATGGTGGACGACCAGCCCGCCAAGCTTCTGAGCTACGAGGTGATCCTCGCCGATCTGGGCGAGAACCTCATCAAGGCCTCGTCGGCCAAAGAGGCGTTGAGTATCCTCCTCAGGAACGACGTGGCGGTGGTGCTGATGGACGTGAGCATGCCGGAACTCGACGGGTTCGAGCTCGCCGACATGATCCGCGAGCACCCGCGCTTCGGCAAGACCGCCATCATCTTCATCTCCGGCGTCCACCTGACCGATGCGGACAAGATCAACGGCTACCGCCGCGGCGCCGTCGACTACATCTCCGTTCCTGTGATCCCCGAAGTACTGCGCGCCAAAATCGGCGTCTTCGTCGAGTTGCATCGCAAGAGCCTCCAGTTGCAGCGATTGAATGCCGATCTGGAGCGCCTCGTCGCGGAACGCACCGAAGCCCTGCGTCAGAGCGAGGCACACCATCGCGAGCGCGCCGAATTGCTGGAACTCGCCACGGAAGCGATCATCGTTCGCGACCTCAATGGCGCGATCCGCTTCTGGAACTCCGGCGCGGAAGCACTCTATGGCTGGAAACGCGAAGACGTTCTGGGCGGCGATCTGCACCAGCTGCTGCGGACCAGCTTTCCGGTCTCCCGCGCCGCAACCGAACAGGCGCTGCTCTCGCAGAACGCATGGGAAGGCAACCTGGGTGTGCGCACCAAAGATGGGCGCGAACTGGTCGTGGCGACCCGCAAGGTGTTCAGCCGCGATCGAAACGCGATCCTCGAGATCCAGCGCGACATTACCGCCCAGCTCCAGGCGGAGGAAGCGCTGCGGCAGGCGGAGAGGCTGGCCGCCATGGGCCGTGTGGCCGGCATCATCGCGCACGAAATCAACAACCCGCTCGAGGCCATCACGAACGCGTTCTATCTGCTGCGCAATCATCCGTCTCTCGATCAGGAGGCTCGTTACTACGCCGGCCTGGCCGATCAGGAGCTCCAGCGCGCCGCACACATCACGCGGCAGACGCTCAGCTTCTATCGCGACTCGAAACAGCCGATTGCCGTTTCAGTGACGGACCTGCTGGACAATGTTGTCGAGCTGCAGCAGCGGCCGATCCTCGCAAGCCACATCGTTCTGGAAAAGAAATATCGCGCCACGGGCACGGTACGCGGATTCCCCGGCGAGCTGCGCCAGGTATTCCTGAACCTCATCAGCAACGCCATTCAGGCGATGCCTGCGGGCGGAACGCTGCGCCTGCGCGTTGCGGATGCGACAGATCCCAACACGCGCCGCCGCGGCATCGCCGTCTCGGTCAGCGACACGGGCAACGGGATTCGCCCTGAAGATGCGCGCCGGCTCTTTCAGCCCTTCTTCACGACGAAGTCCGCGAAGGGCACCGGGCTGGGTTTGTGGATCAGCAAGGGCATCATCCAGAAATATGAAGGCACCATTGCCTTCCGCAGCTTCCACACCTCGAGGGGATCCTGCACCTGCTTCCGCGTGTTCCTGCCGCTGGCCGGAGATATGACTCTGGGCGATTCATCGAAAGAAGGAGATGTCTCGGCCAGCGCGCCCATGCGCGCGATCGCCTGAAGCTCGCCTGGGGAAGCCGGGTCAGCAGCCGTGATCGCTCAGATGTTGCCGGAGCCTGCCATGCGAATGCGTGAGTTCGAGCTTGATCTCTCCACATTCCATCCTGACCAGAAGAAATGTTGCATGGTCGTTTCCGATGAGATTCAGCAGGCGAGCCGTCATCGCAGAAAGCCGGCTGGTCAGGGACCAGCAGCGTTCCTCAAGATCCCGCCTGGTTTGACAATATGTGACACGTACGCCCACGGTCTGCCCCCCTCGTCAAGAGGAGCCAGCCGGATCAAAGCGGTTAACGGCTCTTGATTCACTACGATTATCGATCTTCTGCTGCCATAGATCGGCCTGTCCATCACAGGATGTCGGGTTGGCACACTTTGGCGTCATCCTGCATCGCGGGATCGGGCGACTCTGAACGAAGGAATGAACCCGCGTCAAAACCCGGTGGCGAACGACTGGGAAGCCGCCGCGCTGTGCAAGCGAGCATTGAAGGTCAGAGGCGAGGGCTTAGCCTCCATCCTGCAGATCCGAATCTCCCTTGCCCAGCGGCGCGCGCTGTTACTTTGGACCAGGGAACTGACCGAGGCCAGTCAGAAAGCACCGGCTCGTGCGTCTACAGGAAGCATGAATGAGAGGATTCCGAAGCCGCGTTGAGGTCCGATCGGATTGCCTCTACCAGTCTAGGATCCAGCCAATTTTGTTCTGACCAGCTCGCTCAGAACTTTCCCGTCGGCGCGTAAGCCTGTGGCCTGCACTTTCGCCTGGACGGCCTTCATCGCCTGTCCCATGTCCTTCGG
>JBKICP010000409.1:17523-37026 GCA_046567085.1 Acidobacteriota bacterium | reverse complement strand
GCGATCACGGCGACTCTGCCGCAAATCCAGCAGGAAGCGCTGGCCGCGCGGCCGGATTATCTTGCGGCGCAGCAATCGGTGACCCTGGCCAACGCCAATGTAAAACTTGCCGATGCCGATGGGACCGTCGATCCCACGGTTGGCGGCGAATATGAGCGGGTGGGCGTTTATAACAGCGCGGGATTTCAGATTTCCATTCCTCTGCGGATCTTCGATCGGAACCAGGGCGAAAAGGAGCGCACGCGCTACGAAGCGCAGTCGTCGCGGCTGGCGCTGACGGCAGCGCGCAATCAGGTGCTGAACGACGTCGATCAGGCGTGGGCCGGCTATCAGGCTGCGGCCGATCTGGCGAAGCGCTACAACGGCCACTACCTCGACGAGTCGGAGCGCGTGCGCACCAACCTTGAATTCAGCTATCGGCATGGCGGCACGACGCTCCTCGATTATCTGGACGCGTTGCGGGATTACCGCCAGGTGCATCTCGATGCGCTGGCCGCCAACCAGCAGGTGTGGCTCAGCCTTCATCAGCTGAGCTATGCAGCTGCCACGGAGATCGTCCCATGAAAGGGTTTGTGTTCGGCTCTTCCGCGGTACTGGCCGCGCTGCTCCTCTCCGGATGTCACAGCAGCGAGACGCTGCCGCAGACGGCGACGCCCAAGGAACATGTCGTGGAGACGGTGACGGTGCACCGCACGCAGACCGCGAGCCAGCTGTCGCTGCCGGCCCGGGTGATGGCCAATCCCACGCAGATGGTGCACCTCTATCCACTCATCAGCGGACGCGTGCTTTCTCTGCGCATCCTGCCCGGTCAGGAAGTACGCAAAGGCGAGACGATCGGGACGCTGCAGAGCAGCGACGCGGCTCAGGCTCGCTCGGATTTCGAGAAGGCGAAGATCGAGGCCGATCGCGCCGACCTGCAGCTGAATCGGGCGAAGGAACTACTGGCGCACGATGTGATGGCGCAGCGCGACTACGACGACCTGAAGGCGCTGGACGCGGCCGATCACGCGGAACTGGAGCGGGCGCGCCAGACCCTGCACATGCTGGGCTTCAGCGAGAGCGACACCAGCGATGTCGTTCCGATTACCGCGCCCATCTCCGGCGTGGTGCTCGACGTGGGCACCGGACCGGGAGAGTTGCAGCGCTCGCTCGATAACGCGACGGCCATCGCAACGATTGCCAATATCGACTCGATCTGGGTGGTCGGCGACCTCTACCCGCGCGATCAGTCGCAGGTACACGTCGGGCAACCGGTCGCCATCGGGATCAACGGCTACCCCGGCATGACCCTCCACGGCACCGTCGACAATATTTCCGATTCCGTCGATCCCGTATCGCTCACGCTCAAAGTGCGCGTAGTGCTGCCGAACCCGGGGCATAAGCTGAAGCCCTCGATGTATGCCACGATCACGGTCAGCGGCGCAACGCACGAGGTGATCGCAGTGCCCGCGACCGCGGTCATCCAGAACGGTCACAACACCTTCGTGTTTGTCGAAACGGCACCTGGCAAATACGACCGTCGCGACATCGTGCTCGGCAACACCACGGCGGAACAGGATGACGTGCTGCAGGGACTGAACGATGGCGATGTGGTTGTCACCACGGGAGCCGAGCTTCTGCGCGGCAGTGAGGATCAGTAGCGATGCAGGCCCTGATTCGCACTCTGCTCCGCTACCGCAACGTGGTGCTCATTATCTTTGCGGCCATGCTGGCGATCGGGGCGTGGTCGTTTTCGCGACTCGACATTGAGGCGTATCCCGATCCCTCTCCCCCCATGGTGGAATTCATCACCCAGAATCCGTCGTGGTCGGCGGAGGAGATGGAGCAACAGGTCACCATCCCGCTGGAGACCGGACTGAACGGCACGCCGAACCTCGATCAGATCCGCTCCATCAGTATCTTCGGGCTGAGTGACGTGAAGATGTACTTCACCTTCGACAGCGACTACTTCATCGATCGCCAGGAAGCGCTGAACCGGCTGCAGCAGGTTACGCTGCCCAACAATCTGCAGCCGCAACTCTCGCCTGAGTCGCCTGTGGGAGAGATCTACCGCTATCAACTCACCGGACCAGGCTATTCCCTCAACGAACTGAAGGCCACGCAGGACTGGTTCGTGGTACGCGAGATCAAGCAGGTTCCGGGCATCATCGACGTGGCCACCTTTGGCGGAACCACGCGTCAGTATCAGGCGGAAGTCGATCCCAACAAGCTGCTGACTTACGGGGTCACCATGACCCAGGTCGTTAACGCAGTCCAGAACAGCAATGCCAATGCCGGCGGCAACTATCTGACTATCGGCAGCCAGAGCGTCAACGTGCGCGGCATTGGGCTGCTGCACTCGCTCGACGACATGCGGAATATCGTCGTTGCCGAACGCAACGGCGTCCCGGTTCTGCTCAGCGATGTGGCCGACGTGCGCGAAGGCCATCAGCCGCGCCTGGGGAAGGTGGGGCGGGAGGTGAACGGCCGCGACCATCCGGACATCGTGGAGGGCATCGTCCTTCTCCAGAAAGGTGCGAAATCGCTGCCCGCACTCGCGGCGCTGCGGCAGAAGATCCAGGATCTGAACCACGGCAACCTGCTGCCGCCGGGCATGCAGATCAGCACCATCTACGACCGCACACACCTCATCAATCTCACGACGGAGACGGTGCGCCATATCGTCATCCTGGGGCTGACCCTCGTCACGCTGGTTCTGCTCACCATGCTTGGCGACCTGCGCATCACGCTGATCGCCGCTGTCACGATTCCATTTGCCGTGCTGTTCGCGTTCACGCTGATGGTGCTGACCGGGCAATCGGCGAATCTGATCTCGATCGGTGCCATCGACTTCGGCATCCTCGTCGATGCGTCCATCGTGGTTCTGGAGAGCGTCTATCGCAGAGTTTCGCGGCGCGTCGAGGGCGAAGAACCAAAGGAACTGATCCTGGCCGGAGTCGCGGAGTCGGCGCGGCCGGTGCTGTTCGCGACGCTGATCATTCTGGTGGCGTTCATTCCCCTGTTCACCATGCAGGGCGTGCCGGGCAAGATCTTCGCACCTATGTCGGTGACGTATGGGTTCGCACTCACCGGAGCACTCATCTTCGCGCTGGTCTTCGCGCCGGTGCTGGGCTCGCTCGCGATCCCGAAAGAAATTCATCGCGAAGCTAAAGAGACCTGGCTCAGCGGCTTCTTCCGCCGCCACTACGATCGTGCGCTGCGGTGGGTGCTGCGCTTCAGCAAACTCGCGTGGATCGTGGCGCTCGTCGCGCTGGTGGGCGGGGTTCTGATCTTCGGTCTAGTCGGCGGAGAATTCATGCCTGCCCTCGAAGAGGGCAACCTGTGGATCCGCGCCGACATGCAGCAGGACATCTCCTTCCAGGCATCGGAGAAGCTGGCCAACGATATCCGCGCCACGCTGCGTTCCTATCCGGAGATCACCCAAATCGTTTCGCAACTGGGTCGCCCCGATGACGGCACCGACGTCAGCACCTTCAACAACATCGAGTTTCTGGCCAATCTGAAGCCGACCTCGCAATGGCGTCCGCAGTTCCACGGCAGCAAAGATCGCCTCATCGCTGCGATTTCGCAGAGCTTCCGGCAATACCCGGGCATCGACTTCAATTTCTCGCAGAACATCCAGGACAACGTGGAAGAAGCGATGTCCGGCGTCAAGGGCGAGAACTCGCTCAAGCTGTTCGGCAACGATTTCGATGAGTTGACGCGGCTCGCCGATCAGATCGCCGGCATCATGCGCCAGGTTCCCGGCATTACGGATGTCGGCGTCTTCGACGTGACCGGCCAGCCCAGCCTGATGGTTTCGATCGACCGGCTCAAAGCGGCGCGCTATGGCCTGCAGCCGCAGGACGTGAACAACGTGGTGCAGGCAGCCGTCGGAGGCGCACCTGTCACGCAGATCATCGATAACGACCGGCGCTTCGATTTCTCCGTCCGCTACTCATCGCAGTTTCGCAGCACGCCTGAGGAGATCGCACGGATTCTGCTGCCGACACCGGACGGCAACCAGGTCCCGCTCGGCTCCGTCGCCGATGTCGGCATCCGCAACGGCGCGTTCATGATTTATCACGAGGGCGGCCGCCGCTACATTCCCATCAAGTTCAGCGTGCGCGGTCGCGATCTGGCCAGCGCCATCCAGGACCTGCAGAGCCGCATGGCCTCGGCGGTGAAACTGCCCACCGGTTACGAATACACGTGGGCGGGAGAATTCGACAGCCTGCGCAAGGAGCAGCGGCGTCTTGCGTTCATCATTCCCGTCAGCCTGGCCATCATTCTGGTGCTGCTGTACATCCAGTTCCGCACCTGGCGCGATGCGCTGATCGTGCTGGGGACTCTGCCCTTCGCTGCCATCGGCGGCATCCTCTCGCTCTTCGTCACGCGGACGCCGTTCAGCATCTCGGCTGCGGTCGGGTTCACGTCGCTCACCGGCGTGGCAACGCTGGGAGCTGTGGTGTTTTTGTCCGGAATTCGCCGCGCCCAGCGTGAAGAGGGAGCGGAGGCGGGCCTGGAGAAAGGCTGCCTCGACGAGATGCGTCCCATCGTGATGGCCTGCATGGCGGCGGGCCTGGGGCTGCTCCCTGCGGCGATTGCCACCAGCATCGGCGCGCAGGCACAGCAACCGCTGGCCCGCGTGGTGGTCGGCGGCATGATCACCACGGTGCTGGCCATCCTGCTGGTCATGCCGCTGCTGGTCAAGCTGGTTCCCGCACCGAATGCGCTGCCGGCCGTATCGGAGGAATAAGGCGGGTCAGAGCTGCGGATGAGGACGGCGGCAACTGCGACCGATTCGCTATTGCGGGTGGAGTTTCTCCGCCTGAATCGTACGATCGAGGTGATCCCGCGCGTTCGGATAATCGGGATTGCAGGCAAGCAGGTCACGGAATTCACGTTCCGCATCGGCGTAGTGTCCGCGCTGGCGATTCTGTTCGGCAAGGCTGTACAGCATCGCCGGATCGGTACGCTGCACGCAGGGTGTGGAGGGCGCCGCCGGCACGACCGGGGCAGGGACGGCGGCTGCGTCCGCGGCGCGGGGCTGCCTCTTCGATTTCGGAGCGACGGGCGTTTTCGCGGCCGCGGTCGGACTCGATGCGGGCCGGCTAACCGGCTTCTCCGCCACCGGCATCGATGGGGCAGGTGCCGGTGCTGTCTGTGCGGCGGGCGACGCCGCGGGAGTCTTCGCCTGGCTGTCCGCTGCGGGCGCGTGCGAGGGACCGCGTGAGAGGAGGATGCCAACGATGAGGGCCACAACCAGCAAGGGCACTCCCGCGATCAGCCAGATCCGCGGAGAGCGCAGCAGGGAGGCGCCGCGCGAACCCAGAGCCTGCTCGCTCTGCGGCGTGCTTCTTCCCAGGTGCGTGGGCGAGTCGGGCACGCTGAGCGTTGCGGAGGACACAATCGCTGCAGCCGGAGTCTGCGTGGAGTTCGGGGTGGGGGCTGGGGCCTCCCGCGGGATCACGGCCAGGGTGAGTTGCGGTTCGGACTTCAGAACCTCCAGTTGATCCTCGCCAACCCAGAAATACTCCTGCACGCCAAAGCGTCCGGGGAATGCCTTCAGCGGGAGTCCGGCGCTGTCCGAAACCTGCTGGAAGGCATCGTGGGTCAGCAGAACCTGCGCGGGTTTGGAGATGCGAAGGAGGGAGACGAGTTCGTGTGGCGGCTCGGCTCCGGCCTCTGCCTGAGGGACTGATGGACGCGACGCGTCGATCCCAATGGAGACCGCCACGGGCGTGTCGGGATGGCGGCGGCGGAACCCCTGCACAGCAATCTGAATCTGCCGGGCTGCGACGACTGCTTCAGCCGCCTGCCGGAAGCCGGAGATATAGACGAGATCCTCGGCCAGCAGAAACGTTGCTCGCCGGGCGGCCACGATGTCTTCGACGAGCGCGAGAAGTCCGGTTTGGGGGCTCCACGCACCCTCGGAACCGTGCGGCTCCCGGTGTGGAGCGAGCCAGGGACGCACCAGCATATCGATTTTCAGAGCGGAATCGACGGTCCCTGATGTGTCTGGTCCGTGGGTCGGCAACGCACTGGAAGTGACTGAATCCATTGCTGCTTAGTGGCAGACGGAGGGAATAAAAACCTATTGCACGCCGACCATGGGGATGTTAGAGTTACGTCGGATTATAGCACAGGGTAACGTTTAGAGAACCCCCGTCTCCGGACTTCCTGTACAGAGGAAAAGCAAGATGTGCAGCTGTGAGATCTGGCGGCGTTGCCGCCTTTTCGTTCTGATCGTCTTTCTGACTTGGGTAGCCGTACCATCGCAGGCCAAGACCGCGGGTTTGACGGCGATCGTCGTCTATCCCGACAGCGGCGGGCAGGATGCGGCGCAGATCTCGAATTTCGTCCTCGACCAGAAGAATGAAGTGAACCAGTGCGCGGGCGCGGGCAAGATCGACAAGGCCGCGTATCACAAGCTTTCGAAACTCACGCTGAGCTCCGACATGGTTCTGGAGCGCAACGCCCAGGGCGTGCTCATGCTGTCCATCCACGGCCAGGCCCCATTCTGCGTCGTGCCGGGGAATCTGAAGCTGGAAAAAACGGACAATCTCAGCCCGTCGACCCTGGCGGACCGGGCGACTGTGGAAGGGACAGTTCTGCCCGGATCGGATCCGCCGATCACGCAGGCCCCTCCGCTCAAAATCGGCACCAAAATTGTGTTTGTAACCGCTCCGGATGCGGAACTGACGAATTTTCTTCGCGCACAACAGCAGGGCGATGTCGCCGGCTGGAATCGCTACCTTGCCGCAGACGGCCACGGTAAGCACTCCGCCGACGCACGAAAGGCCCTCTCGGGTTTGTACCTGAAGTCGGGGGATGCCGATCTGGACGCCTACCTGAGCACCAAAACCGGTGCCACGCCGGATTTTGCGAAGCTCGCGGATGCCCGGCAGATGGCCGACCAGTCGCACGCCCAGGTGCCGGACGATCCCGCCACGGCGGAACTCTATAAGAAGATCCACGCCGAGGTGCTGGATCTGAGCCAGCGGTCCGCCGCGAAGCTGGAATCTTATCGCGCTGCCCTGAAGAATCAAAAGCCGGGCTATGCGGATCTGGTTTCTGCGGAGACGCTCTCCGATGGCGCCTATCAGGTCGATCCCTCTGTGCCTGAAGTCGATGCAGCCGAGCAGCAGACCAAGATGGAGCAGGCGCGACTCGACAAGGCCCTGCGCACCGCCGAACAACAGGTTGCGGCCCAGCGTCCGGATGATGCGGCGCTTGCCATCGCACCCTACCAGGCGTTTCAGGACGAAAATCCGAAGATCGCGAGCGATCTGCACTCCATCGCTTCGTCGTATGTGGCGAGGGCAAAGAAGTCCCAGGCCAACAGCGACTGGAAGGGAGCTGTCAGCGATCTGCAGAAAGCGCAGGTGCTGGTTCCCTCACCCGACACAGCGACGCTGCTCTCGGCGGCACAGCAGCAGGCCCACAACGCGGCCAACCAGGCGGCGGTGCAGGCTGCCCTGCAGAAGAGTCAGGCCGCAGCGGCCAATCAGGATTTCATTCACGCCTACGAAGTGCTGGACGACCTGTCGCCCGAACAGCATGCGCAGGTGACCGACCAGTTGCAGGCCCTGCAGGAACAGTACGTCACCGCAGCCGAAAATCAGGCCAAGAGCCTGCAGAAGGCCTACGAGCCGATCAATGGGACCGGGGACGAGCAGGGCATCCTCGAGGCCTATGAACTCACCCAGCGCTGCTTCCGGCTTACCCAGGATCCGACCCTGAAGGATCAGCTCGACATCCTGGCCGGCGACCTGACCACGTGGTATCTCAAGCAGGGCACGAAGTACGCCGATAAGCCGGATGGGACCGGTGTGAACCTGGCATGGGCGTATCTCTCCGAGGCGCTTCACTTCAGCTCGCAGACGAACTCCGGCGATGTGCGCGACGAGATGGAGCGGGTTCGCGCCAAGCATCGCATCAAGTCGGCGATCTCGATTCGCGTCGAATTCCGCGACTCCACGTCGCGCCGCGACTCCGTCGATTTCGCTACGCAGCTTTCCGATGCCATGGCCGCGGGTCTGGAATCGGCCGGCACGAACGTGCATGTTATCCGTCCGACCGACACGCCGGCGGTTCCCGCCAATTTCCAGCTGGTTGGAGACGTGATCCAGCACGATCTGGGAAAGAGCAACGAAACCATCCCGCGGCAGTCGAAGTTCAAGTCCGGCGATCGCCAGGTCAGGAATCCTGAGTTCGTGAAGGCCACCGCGGATATCGATCAGGCGAAAGACGACCTGCAGATGGCCCGGACCGAGTTGCAGGATGCGCTCTCCAAAAACAAGAAGAAAGACATTGAGGCGGCCAGGAAAACCGTCGCCGACGACGAGCAGAAGATCAGGGACCTGAACACAAAGGTCAGCACGCTGCAGGAGTTCAACCTCGTGCCGATCGTCGACAACTATAACTACGTGGAAAGGATCGTCCACGTACACCCAACCATCGTGATTCAGTTCCGGATCGTCGATGCATCGGGCAACGAAGTCGTCCCCGAGGTTCCGGTTCGGGAAGAAATCCCCGATCAGTATTCGCAGTTCGAAGGAGTTCAGGCGACCGACACCGAAGGGATCCATGCAAAGGCCGGGATCGAGCCGGACGATGCGGACTTCTACCGCAAGAGCGAATACGCCGCCCGCGATGCCCTGGTGAAGCAGGCAGAACAAAAGGTGGCGGGGTTGCCGGAGATCGTCATGCAGCGGGCAGACCAGCGTGCCGCCGATGGCGATATCGATGGCGCGGGCCAGTTCTACATTCTTTATCTCAACTCCACGCCGAACGCGGATACTCCGGAACGCGCCAAGGCGAGGGCTTTTCTGATGAAGCAGTTCAGTTTCGGCGATCTGGCGTTGCAGGCGCCGCCTGCATGACCGCCTGTTTTCGTTTTGCCTGAAGTTCGGTTTGTGAGGGAAATGTGAGCGAATTGGCACAGAAAGCAGCCCCCGCTCGTATCGGAAAGTACGATGTCATCGCCGTGCTCGGCCGCGGCGGGATGGGGGTTGTGTACCGCGCCCGGGATACAAGGATCGGCCGCGACGTCGCCATCAAAACGCTCACCGAAGGCTACTCCGGCAATCCGGACATGCTGAAGCGCTTCTATCAGGAAGCCGGACACACCGGGAATCTGAAACACCCCAATATCGTCACCGTCTACGACTTCGGAGACGAAGACGGATTGCCGTACATCGTCATGGAATTCCTGGATGGCGAGCCGCTGGACAAGGTCATCCGCGAGAATCACACGATGCACCTGAGCCAGAAAATCGATGCGATCGAGCAGGTCTGCGAAGCGCTGGCCTACGCTCATACCCACGGCATGATCCATCGCGACGTGAAACCGGCCAACATCATCGTGCAGCGCGACGGCCTGGTGAAGTTGCTCGACTTCGGCATCGCCCGAGCCGGCGAGCAGGTCGGCGACGTGACCATGACTCACACCGGCACTCTGGTAGGCACACCCGCCTATATGTCTCCGGAGCGTCTGCGCGGCGAGCCCTTCGACGGCCGTTCGGACATCTTCTCCACCGGAGTCGTGCTCTATCAGTTCCTCACCGGCGTGCTGCCTTTTCCCGCCGACTATCCCGCTATCCTGCAGCAGATCCTCCATGAGGATCCGAAGCCGCTGAAGGAATGCCTGCCCTCGTGCCCGCAGCAGATGGATACGATCCTCCAGCGGGCCCTGGCCAAGGACCCTGCCGAGCGCTACGGCCACGCCGACGAAATGGCCGCCGAACTGAAAGCCGTCGGCAAGAAGCTCAAGTCACAGCGCCTGAACGAGCTGCTGGGAGAAGCCAAAAACGCGGTCCAGAAAGAGGAGTATCCGCAGGCCAAAATCCTGCTGCGCCAGATCCTGCGCATGGACGCGGAACACGCGAACGCGAAGAAGCTCATGGTGTCGGTGGATCAGTACCTGAGCCAGCAGAAACTGAAGCAGCAGGTCGATCAGCTGACAAAAATTGCCCGGGAGGCGGTCCAGGAGCGCAACTGGGATCAGGCCCGCAATGCCTGCGCCGAACTCCTCAAACTCGACGCGCAGAATGCCGACGCGGTCGCGCTGATGGCGGAGGCGGATGCCGGGAGACAAACCCGCGAACGAATCCAGCAACTCCTGCGTGAAGCAGACACCGCGCGCCAGTCGGGCAACTACGACTCTGCGATCCAGATCGCCGGCAGAGCTTCGGAACTCGATCCCGTCGACTCGCGCATCCAGGCCATCTGCAAAATTCTGGAGCAGGAAGCCGAAGAGGCGCGCCGCAAGGCTCAGCTGCGCAAGCTTCTGCAGAACGCCCAGGAAGCCATCACCGCCGGCCACCTCACCGATGCTTCCGGGGCCATCGCCGAAGCCGAGAAGCTCACCTCGTCCGACGCCGACCTGATCCGGCTCAAGGATGAGTTAGCCGAGCAACTCCGCCGCGAGGAGCGCAAACGTCTCGTGACCGCGCTGCAGGATAAATCGGCCGTTGCGGCAACGCTGGACCAGCTCAACACGGCGATGCGGGAAGTCACGGCCGCACTGGAGAAATATCCGACCGAGCCCGTTCTGCTGCGTCTCAAGCTGCAGCTCGAACCGCGCCTGCGCGAGCAGGTCGGCCGCAAGCTGGTCACAGAAGTGAGCGAGGCGTGTTCGAGCCTGCCTCCGGCCGAAGCGCTCGTTCGCATTCGCGAAGCTCTGGCCAATCTGCCTGGCAATCGGGATCTGCTGGCGCTCGAATCCGCCATCTCGCTGCGCCTCACCCGCGAGCAGCGCGAACAGATGCTGGCCGAATACCTGGCGAAAGCGCGCGACCTGCTCGAAGATCATCTCTATCTGGAAACCGTCAAAGTCCTCGAGACCTGTGAGACTCAGGGCTTCTCCTCTCCGGAGATGACCGACCTGCTTGAGATGGCGCGTTCGGCCGCGGCTGTGCGCGTTTCCCAGGATCTGGTCGAGCGCACGTTCCTCGAAGCCAAGGAATTGCTGGAGAAGCAGAATTACGAAGCCGTGCTCCGTCTGCTGCCTCCGGTTCTGCAACGCGTCGAAGAACCCGCGCTGCGCCGTCTGTTGGAAGAGGCCACGCAGAAACAGCGCGCCATCGAGCAACGGGTCGCCCAGGTAGCCGCCGCCGTGAAACGCTGCTGCGAAATGGAGATGTACGACGCCGCCATCGGCCTGATCTCGGGCGAATCCCCTGGCGTGCGCCATGTGCAGCAGATTCGCACCGCACTCGAAACCTGCCAGAAGCTGCTCGATAACGAGGCCGCACGCCTCCAGTCCATGGGCACGATCTACGCAACGCTCAGCGAACCGGAATGCGCGATCGCCTGGCAGCGCCTGACCTCCGGCGAGACCTCCGGGCCGAGTTCGCCGGCCGTGACGGATGCCGAGCAGAGGCTGGGCGCGCGCGTACGCCTGACGGTGGACCGCCACGTCACACAGTCCATCGATGCAGCCCGCCAGGCACTGCGCTCCGAGCAACCCGTGCTGGCCAACGATCTGCTGAAGAACACCGCGGAATGGCAAGCCAGCGCCGCACCCGCCGTTCAGGAACAGTGGAAGGCCGTGCTGGCGGAAATCGCCGCAGCGAAGAAGGTCCTGCGTTTCCGCAATGTCCTGCGCCGGTAGGGTTGTTTTCCTATCTGCCCAGAAACTTCTCCAGCGTCGCCAGTTCTTTATCCGCGCGATCCATATATTCGCCCGCGGTGCTGAGGTCGCTTTCGCTCATCGCCATTCGCGACTCGCTCAGGTCGTTCTCGAGCCGCGTCATCGCTGCCAGGATATCGCCGCGCAGATCGAAACCCTGCGCCTGCTGCTGCGCGCGCAGAGACTGAATCCCGCTTCGCACCGCATCGGCCCGCGCGTCCAGGTTGGCCATGCGATCCCGTGCCGCGCGCGCTTCAGCCGGTGATGGCCCGGAAGCCGCAGCCGGCTGACTCGCTGCAGGCGGCGCCTGTTGATCCGGAGGCGGAGGTGGAGGGATTGCCGCTGCAGAGGGTTTTCGCTGCGCTGCAGGCTTCGCCGCGGCACGCACCGGCGGCGCTCCGCTGGCCGGGGCCGCTGGAGAAGTGGCTGCCGCAGGACTGGGACTGGCCGGCGGCGTGGCGGCAGGAGCAGTTCCCGAAGCAGCGGGCTCAGAATTGCTCGGCTGGGCGAATCCGCCGTTCTGTGGCGAACCGGCCGGTGTTGTTGCAGCGGCGGATGCAGCAGGCGCCTGCGTCGATGCATTGGCGGTGGTCTGCGCGGTCGCACGCTGATCGGCGTGCGTGGAGAGGACCCGCGGCAGCACCAACGCTGCAGCTGCCAGCGCTGCCAGGGCAGCAATCGCTCCCACCGCAACCCACAGCGTTCGATGGCTGCGCGCATTCGCGGGCGGTGCGGCTGCCAGAACCGGCCCCGCATTCGGCGGCACCGGTTGCGCCTGCACCGGCGACTGGAACAGCGGCGCGGTCGCCGGAGTCTCCTGCTGCATCTCCTGCGACGCTTTCAGCGCGTTCCGAAATGCCTCCGCCGACTGGAATCGGCTGTCAGGCTCCTTCGCCATCGCCGTCAGAATGATGCTGTTCAGCGCGGGCGACAGCGACGGATTGAGTTCGATGGGCGGCTGCGGCGCCTGGTTCAGCTGCGCGTTGAGCACCGTGAACGAGGTATCGGCCTGGAACGGGCGGCGTCCCGTGAACATCTCGTAGAGCGTCACACCGAACGAGTAGATATCCGAACGCGCGTCGACGGTCCCACCCCGCACCTGCTCCGGCGACATGTAATACACCGAGCCCATCGTTGTGCCGGGCCGCGTGAGCTGCAGATCGGTGGCCGACTTCGCAATGCCGAAATCCATGATCTTCGACAGCCCATGCGACGTGATCATGATGTTCGAAGGCTTGATATCGCGATGGATCACATTGCGGCTGTGCGCGAAGCCGAGCCCGGAAAGCACCTGCATCCCGTACTCCACGACTTGCCCCTCAGGCAGGCGCGACTGGCTGGCCATGTGCTCCAGCGTCGCTCCCTCTACAAACTCCATCACCATCACCAGCTGGTTTTCAAACTGGAAGGCGGTGCGAAGCTGTGCGATGTTCGGGTGTTCCAGCGTGGCCAGCGTGCGGATCTCCGCCATGAAACGATTGGCCAACTCCGGATCGGAGGCGTAGTCCGGCAGGAGGATCTTCATCGCCTCTACGCGATCGGAAATCACATTGCGGACCCGGTACACGCGGCCCATGCCGCCTGTTCCGAGCAGGTCGAGAATCGCGTAGTCTCCAACGCGCTGGCCGACTGTGAATGCCATGGTGGAACCTCGACGGAAGGGATGTACCGAGGTACCCGAGGGTCAACTGGAGAGCACCCCGAGTGTACTTCAACTGGTGATTCCCAGTCCTGAAAAATTTCGACAAGGATGCACAAAAATTCTCTCCGGTTCCGGGCCGCCAGGCGCCAGACCGGGCACAATCGCCGTCTCGTCGCAGCCCCGGCACTCTCTCCTCCGCACCCGCTCCTCGTGCAATAATCGCTGCTGATCCCCACAGTGGCTCGTCGTGTTTCGCTGTTCCAGGGCCCTTCTTGTCACAACCTGCAGCGCGCAGATTCTTCCAGTTCTCCGGAGGCAAGCCAATGAAGTTGCTCGCAAAATTCAACCTGGTCCTCATCGTCGTCTTTGGATTAGGCGTAGCTCTCGTTTCCTTCCTGGCTCATCAATTTCTGATGGGCGATGCGCGCGAACAGGTGCTGCGCCAGGCGGAACTCATGTCCGCCAGTGCCAGCGCGACCAAGGACTACACCGACCAGCAGGTGAGCCCCATCCTGGAGACGACCGACCAGCACACCACCAGTTTCCTGCCGCAGACGATTCCCTTCTACGCCGCCAACACGACCTTCCGTTTTCTCCGCCAGAGCCATCCCGATTACGCGCTGCGCGAAGCGGCGTTGAATCCCACGAATCCCGAAGACCGCGCCACGCAGTGGGAGGCAGACCTGATCGACTACTTCCGCGACCATCCCTCGGAAACGCAGCACGTGGGCGTGCGCAACACGCCCACCGGCGAATTGCTCTACGTGGCCAACCCCATCGTCGCGGCGCCCGGTTGTCTGCGCTGCCACAGCCAGGCGTCGCTGGCGCCTGCATCCATGATCCAGCACTACGGCAGCGATAACGGCTTTGGCTGGCGGGGCGGCCAGATCATCGGCGCGCAAATCGTCTCCGTGCCCATGTCTGTGCCCATTGCGATGGCCGCCAAAGGCTTCCGCAATCTGCTCATCAGCCTGGTCACGGTGTTCCTGTTCACCATCCTGCTCATCGACGTGGCCATGTACCTCATCGTGATTCGCCCTCTGCGCCGCGTCTCAAAGAATGCCGACATCATCAGCAAGGGCGAAACCGATATGCCGTTGCTCGCCGTGAAGGGCAAAGACGAGATCGCCGAGGTCACAGCATCTTTCAACCGGATGCACACCAGCCTGATTAAGGCCTTCGAGATGCTCAACGGCTGAAATTCGTGTCTGTCGCTGTTACTTGTTGTTTCGGGAACGGAGGAATGCCGCGCGGTCGGCGTCGGAACTGATCTGTTTTGCGGCCTCGTGGTAAATGAAGTCCGGGTCTTCGGACTGGGCGGCCAGCTTCTTTACCACGATCTTGGCCACCGGGCCGATATAGACAGCCAGCTTGCGGCTGATCTCCTCCAGTGCCAGATTCTGAAATCCGCTCGAAGAGCCGGGCCGCGGCTGAGCCGTTCCTGTGGCGGGACGCGGCACGACGCCGGAAGGCCGGGGCAGGGGCATGGTCGCCAGCGGATCGTGCGGGGGAAGGGCGGACATCGGAGCAGCCGTGAGTGCGCGCAGAAAATCCTCTGCCGAAGCGAATCGCTGCGCCGGGTCTTTGACGAGCGCCAGCATCACCGCGTCGGACAGCGGCACGGGGATCTGCGGCGCAACCTGGTGCGGCGGCGGTGGAATTTGCTGCACATGTCCCATCATGATCTCGTAGGCGCTGTTCCCGGTCACCGGCAGACGTCCCGTCAGCAATTCGTACAGGGTCACGCCGACCGCATAAAGATCGGAGCGCGATGTCGCCTTGCTCCCGTTGACCTGTTCGGGCGACATGTAATTCAGTGAGCCGAGCAGGTACCCCGGCTGCGTGAGTTCCGCGGAAAGGTTGGTAAGGGCGATACCGAAATCGAGCAGCTTCACGACGCCGCCCTCCGCGATCATTACATTGGTTGGTTTAATGTCGCGATGCACGACGCCTCGCCCGTGGGCATACACCAGCGCGCGCAGAATCTGCGTGACGTAATCCAGCGCCAGCGGCAGAGTCAGCGTCCCTTTCAGGCGCAGGTCGCGCAGTGTCTCCCCCTGCACGAACTCCATCACCATCGCCAGCTGGTTCTCGTGGTAGAACGCGTTATGCAGAGCGGCGATATTGACGTGATTGAGCGCCGCCAGCGTCTGCACCTCGCGCCGGAACCGTTCGACCATCTCCGGCGTGCCCGATTGCTCGGGATGGAGGATCTTTAGCGCCTCGCGCCGCTGCGAGATGACGTGCCGCACCTCGTACACGACGCCCAGCCCTCCGGCCCCCAGCCGCGCCACTACTTCGTAATCGCCAATCCTCTGTCCCGGTTCAAGTGCCATCAGATATGCCTGTGATCTCCGCTCTCGGTATTGTCACGACTCGTACACAGGCATGTAAAGCGCGGCTTCGGCGAAAGCGCTGTTGCGCTCTCCGCATCAGGATCCAGCCGGGCTCTGGGGATCAGCCGGCTCCGACGGAGTTGGAGGAGCGGTCGCCGCCGAGGAAGCCATCGTTGGCCCCAGACCACTGGCCGCCAACCCGGCCACCATGCCACTCACGCCACCTCCCCCCGGCGCTCCAGCCCCGCCCCCGCCTCCGCCCCCGCCCCCGACCTCTCCGATGATGACGGTCGGCTCCCCCAGGATGATGACACCCCCGTGGGCCGTCTGATCGCCGATCCGCGCCGCGGGCAGAAAATTGATCATCACTCCCGCCGATCCTCTGACAATCACATCCGGTGGACCCACGCAGGTCGCCATGGTCGTCACGGTCGCCGCCGGCAGAAAACCAATGAGCACCGTCGGCGCGCCCGGGGGCAGGATGGGGCCGCCCACATGGGGCACAATTCCTGTCACCATCGGACAGGTGTGCATATCGGTGATTCGCGCAGCTGGCGGCATCAGGCAGCTTCCTCTTCTCTGACGAAACGGATCAGCTTCATCAATTGATCCAGATCGGCTCGCACGGCGAGTAACTCCTGCTCAATCGTGGTGAGCGTGATAATTCCAACCCACTTGCCAGCACGCAGATAATACTGGACCTGAAAAACACGAAGATTCTGCATCGGGTGATGTTTCAGCATCAACAGAGCCGCTTCGTCTGCCTGTGGGAAACTGACCGGCGCGGGCCCGGCAACCTCCGGATTCAGAAATGTGGCCGCCATCATGGAAATTTGCTTTGCAATATAAGTCGGGAGAGGTATCTCCTCGGACAGCAGATCTCCGCGCAGGTGAATATTACTGGGAAATGCTCCGTGCACCTGCCTCTGGATTCCAAAATCGGGTAACCAAACCCATCCGGCGGGGATCGCCTGAATCATCCACCGTCCGATGCGAGCCGCCTCGACCCGCCCTTCGACTTGTGCCGGATTTGCGCTCATTCGCTTGTGACCGTGAGTATCCGTATCGCCTTAAAGCTGCCCTGCCGAAGCCTCACGACTTCCTTTGAGAATAGGGATCGTCGCCCGGGAAGGTTGGCGCCTTCGGAGACTGCGGGTCCTGCGGCGCTTCGGGGCTTTGCGGAGATCCCGGCATTCCTGGAATCGGCGCGCCGCCGCTATTGATCAGCACCAGGGTTCCCGAAATCACCACCCCCTCGGGACCAATGGAGATGAACCCGCCCGGTCCCGACAAACAAACACCCATTCCCCCTTCCAGTACAACGCTCTCGCCCCCGTTGAGATAAACCTGCATTCCCGCCTGCACATCGTAGTTCATGGAAGCCTTGCTGTAGTGATTCATTCCCGCCTGCAGCGAGTAATTCATCCCCACTTTCTCATTCAGGTTCATGCCCACATCGATGTTGGAGTCCATTCCAATCTTCTCTTTAAGGTTTCCACTCACCTTGTGCTGCCGGTCTCCACCGACCTTTGCGGTTTGATTCCCCCCAACACTGATATCAGCCGTACCGCCGATTTGCTGGATTTCATTCCCCTTCACGTGCTCGTGGGAATTGCCGCCCACTTCCTTAAACTGATCCATCTTGATGGTCGTGTGCTGTTCGTTGCCCACCAGCGTGTGCCAGTCGTGTTCGACGTGTAAGTCGTAGTCGCGCTCGGCGTTCATGAAGATCTGTTCCTTCCCCTTCAGATCCTCGAACCGCAGTTCGTTCGCATTCGCCGCGCCGCCGCCTTTCGAACTCCGGGTGAGCACGCCCGACAGCGTGTACTGCCCCGCCGGATCGTACTTCGGCATGTTGACGCCGTTGTAGACCGAACCCACTACGATCGGCTGATCCGGATCGCCTTCCAGAAAGTCGACCAACACCTCATCCCCGGTACGGGGCCAGAAATAAGTCCCCCATCCTTTGCCTGCCCATGACTGGGCCACCCGCAGGAGTGTGTTATCCGGACTGTGACTGTGAGGATTCCGCGCCCGGTCCCACCAGAACTGCACACATACCCGTCCATACTTATCCACGAAAGAATCTTCTGCGGACATGGTCACTACTTCAGCGGTGTGCATCCCATGCACCACCGGTTTGTCCGTTTTCAGGGGCGGCCGGTAAGTAATGGATGATGGAATCGCCACAAAGCGATTCGTATAAGGAAATGGCGGTGGCGCAGTGCGCGTGCGATAGGGCGGCAACTGCTGCACGCTGTGCTCGACTCGCGTGAGCAGATACTTCGTATTGAGAGCCTCCTGGGGATACTCGCTGATCGTGAACGTGTAACCCGAGGTCATCGGAATCGCATTCGACGATCCACCCACCACAACCGCAGCCGCATCGCTTGCATCTCGCCGTGTATCCATGAACTGGGTACTGAGCCCGGCTATTTTGGAGTCGGAATCGATCTTCTTCAGATAAGCCGCGGCGCTGTCGGCATAGTCGTATTGTTCGTTGCCATTAGCCCCCAGCGGCCCTTTCGTGGCCGCTTTACTGTCGTCTCCCACACGGCTGTAACGGATAAAACTGTAGTCCCAGGTGGAAAATTCGCCCGTCACCAGCGTGGACCTGGAGTTGAATTCCTGAATGACGAAGTCATAGAAACCCTCGGCAGCGCCCGGCTCCGGGGCATAACGGAATTTGTTCTGAATTCCGCATTCGGGAAGTGTCACAGAATTATCCTGCAGCGTGAACACATGATCCTCGCTGCTGTGCTCGAAGTAATACAGGATGCCGTGCTGCTCCATCAATCGCGAGATGAAATGAAAATCTGTCTCGCGATATTGGGTGCAGTACTCCATCGGTGTATACGTCGTCGAAGTATCGTTCTTCACGCTGATCCTGTAAGGGTCGAGAACCGCATCGATGACGTCGGTGACTGTTTTGTTCTGAAAAACGCGGGTATTCGTGTTCAGGGTCAGCGCCCAGATGCCGGGCACAACCCAGGCGCGGTAATTGTTGAACTCGTCGTCGCCGCCGCACATCTCAAAGCTGGCAACGACTCCGTTGATGTACCGCTCGCTGCCCTGATCGTCAGCCCGAATCGCAATCGTCACGGTCTTACCCACGATCGACTTCGGATCGATTGTGACCCGCTTTTCGGCCACCATATCAAGGCGATAACTGAACAACTCAGAAATGGCCTCGAAACCTGCCACTCCTTCAGGCAGCAGCACGTCCTTGCCCAGGGGGGTGACGAGGCGGATAAGTCGATCGTCCTGTCCAAAAGCTGGCATAGCGTTCGCCGTAACTTTCCCACCAGCGGCGGACGGCAGATTTCACGCCGCCGATCGCTCGCCGATGATGTATCTACTGTGTCAGCCTACCAGGCGTAGGTGAAACGCCCTTCAGGGGATACTCCGATCTCAACCCGCTCCATAGGCTGCTCCTCCGCCATACGCGACAACACCGCACGCGATATCTCCGGCAACATGGTGTTCGAGAGGATATTATCCACATTGCGAGCACCACTCTCGACCTCGGTACACCGCTTTGCCACCTCTTCGAGCACCTGGTCGTTCCATGCCATCGCGATCTTGTGGTTCTCCTGAATACGGCGCTGAATCTTCCCCAGCTTCAGGCGAATGATCTGTTTCAGCGCCTCATCCCGCACCGGGAAATAGGGCACCACCATCATGCGGCCCAGGAACGCCGGTTTGAAGATCTTGTTCAGCTCCGGCTTGATCGCCAGCGCCAGACCCTCGCTGTCCGGCATCGTCTCCGGATCCGCGGTCAGCTTCATCAGCGTGTCCGTGGCGGCATTGCTGGTGAGAATGATGATCGTGTTCTTGAAATCGATAGAACGTCCCTCGCCGTCTTCCAGGTTTCCCTTATCGAATACCTGGTAGAAGAGTTCCAGCAC
>JBKICP010000409.1:0-17513 GCA_046567085.1 Acidobacteriota bacterium | reverse complement strand
AGCACGTCCGGGTGCGCCTTCTCGATCTCATCCAGCAACACCACCGAGTAAGGCCGCCGCCGCACCGCCTCCGTCAGCACACCGCCCTCGCCGTAACCCACATATCCCGGAGGCGACCCCTTGAGAGTCGAAACCGTGTGGGCTTCCTGAAACTCCGACATATTGATCGTGATGAGATTGCGCTCGCCTCCGTACAGCAGATCGGAGAGCGCCAGCGCCGTCTCGGTCTTTCCCACCCCGCTCGGCCCCACCAGCATGAACACGCCGACCGGTTTCCCCGGATCGTCCATGCGCGCCCGTGATGTGACAATCCTCTGCGCGATCGCAGCCAGCGCATGGTCCTGGCCGATCACGCGCTTGCGCAGATGGCCGTCGAGTTCGAGCAGCGCGGTAATTTCGTCCTTCACCATCTTGCCCAGCGGAATTCCGGTCCACGCGGAAATCACCTCGCCAACAATGCGCTCGTTCACGCATACATGCAGCAGCGGATTCTCGCCCTGGATCGCTGCCAGTTCGCCTTCGAGCGCCTGCAGCGCTGCCAGCGAGGGAGTCTCGCCCGCTTCGCCGTCGCCGGCCGGGGCCGTCTTCGCTCCGGTTTCCAGCGCCTCGCGCATCGCACGAATGCGCTGCACGAGATCGACCTCCTTTTCCCACTGCGCCCTCAGCTTCGCCACTGAAGCGTCCGCAGCTGCGATCTGCTCTTCAATCGCCGCAAGACGTTCTGCGTGATTTTCGCCGACCGTGGACTCGCGCTCCAGAATCTGCTTCTGGACCTTCAGATCGTCGATGCGACGCATGGCATCTTCCAGTGCTGGTGGCGTCGTGTTCTGCCCGAGAGAAAGCCGCGCGCACGCCGTATCGAGCACGCTCACCGCTTTGTCAGGAAGCTGCCGCCCTGCCAGATATCGATGCGAGAGCCGGACAGTCGCCGTCACCGCCTCGTCCAGGATCCGCAGCTGGTGGTGTTTCTCCAGAGCGCCCACCATTCCGCGAAGCATCGTGTCGCACTGCGTTTCGCTCGGCTCTTCCACCTTCACCACCTGGAAGCGCCGCGCCAGTGCCGCGTCCTTCTCGAAAAACTTCTTGTATTCCGACCATGTGGTCGCGGCGATCGTACGCAGCTCTCCGCGTGCCAGAGCCGGTTTCAGCAGATTGGCGGCGTCGTTTTGCCCAGCCTGACCACCGGCTCCGATCATCGTATGCGCTTCATCGATGAACAGGACGATCGGATGCGGTGACGATTTGACTTCGTTGATCAGGCCCTTCAGGCGATTCTCAAATTCGCCTTTCACGCCCGCGCCCGCCTGCAGCAACGCCAGATCCAGGCTATGCAACTGCACGTTGCGCAGCGCCGGCGGAACGTCCCCCGCGGCAAGCCGCAGAGCAAAACCTTCCACCACAGCCGTCTTCCCAACACCAGCCTCGCCGGTAAGAATCGGATTGTTCTGGCGGCGCCGCATGAGAATGTCCACCACCTGACGAATCTCCTGATCGCGCCCCAGCACCGGATCGATCTTGCCCGCCTTCGCGTTGACCGTAAGGTTCACGGTGTACTGATCGAGGTGCGGCGTCTTGCCGCCGGCGGGAGGCCTCGCCTCCTCTCCCTCGCCACGTTCCGCGCCCAGCGCCATCGGCGCCGCTGTCTCCCGCGACTTCTCGGTAACGGTGAAGAAGTCCTTGCGCAGAGCCTCCGCCGGGATCAGCTGCAGCTCTTTGCTCACATCGCGAATCATCCGCGCCAGTTCTTCACTGGAGAGCAGCGCCAGCAGCGTGTATCCGGTACGAATCTGCGCCGTCTCATATTCAATCGTCGCAATCGTCCACGCCTCGGTGAGCATCTTCACGAGCAAAGGACTGAAGGCGGGGCTGCGGGCGTTGCCGCTCTTCAGCCGGTCCAGGCTGCGCTGCAGTTCGGCCGTTAACCGCGAACGATCGACGCCATACTGCTTCAGGATCAGAGCCAGGTCGTTGTCCGAGCTGTCAATCGCCTTGAGCAGATAGTGCTCAATCTCGATGTCGTAATGTGTGCGCGAAACACACAAGCCGGCAGCGGCCTCCAGCGAGCTGCGGACGGCATCGTTCAGTTTGCCAATCAGAGACTTCAGGTTCAGACTCATGCAGGGAGCTCCTGGGGTAAATACGGTCTTACTTACGACAATCGATACGTCGCTTCATCCGGATCACGCTCCAGGGGCCGATTCCTGATCCAGCTCACCAGCCCCAGACGCGCTGCCTCATCGCCACCCGCGCCTAATTGTGTTGGCGGCGTCTCTTCCCGTTGCAGCACCAGCTGAACAATAAAGTCGAATTCACGATTTGTATACAAGCGCAGCCACGCATGCAACTCCACGCTGGCCGGAGCTCCGGGAAGGAATTCCTGGTAGCGGGCGAAATTCATCGGCCCCAGGCGAATCGTGATCGTGCCGTGCTGATCGAAGACTTCGTCTCCGACGATCGTTCCCATCCCCAGCCGCTCGCAGAATGCACCGCTCTCCCGCAGGAAACTCAGATTGTCCGCCGGCAACCGGTTCCACGTGCCCGTGAACTGATCCACAATCACAGGAATCTCGAAATAGTCCTCCAGTAACTGCTTCAGCCCCTGCGCCGTGGGACGACGCTGCGAAAGCAGGCTGGCGTAGTAGAGGCATGCCTCATCCGCAATATCCATGCGGCCTGTGAGGCCCCTGGTTCCAAGGCCGACCAGATCCAGCAGCTTCTCACTGACAACGTCATCTCCTGCCCCGGTCCGTTCATAGCCGATGTAGAACCTGTATTTCTGCCATCCGCGATAGAAAAGCGAAATGATGCGATGGTTGAAGATATCGAAGAATTCACCGGGACCGTTATCCTTCGCGCGCGCCCTCTCCAGCAAAAACTGCGTATAGGGATCGGGCAAAGCACCGACACTGGCGCTGAGCCCCATGAAATTCACGCGCAGTTCCGCGGGCCCATCCTCGGATGAGCGATACCCCGCGATTTCACTGGGCGGGAATGAAAATGTTGGCACGGGTCTGAATCGCACAACCTCTGACGAAGGCGTCACGAACAAGCCGACCGGGTTCCGCTCCGGATAGAGGCGCTCCAGCAGCCGCACCGCCTGGAAAAACTGAATGCAGTACGGCTCCTCCTCCAGCAGGGACCGGAGTGCCTGGAACTTCAGATCAGCGGCTTGTATCCCGCTTTGGGTGGCCATTCTCCAAGCATCTCCTTTCTTTGATTGGTCCGTGCGGCGAGCTGACAAAAACTGTTGATCGAGGTATAGCAGCCGAGGAATCGATCGAGGACGTTAGCGAAGAGATAGGCGCCCCCACCGACAAACTGCCGCTCATCCAGTTCGATCTCCACCCGGGTACCGCGCGCCGGCAGACTCCCGTAAATCGATGTCATGATGGCGAAATGCGGACGCGATGTCAGCTTCGAGATACCACCGATCTGATTCTCCATATACGTTGAATCGGTAAAGTTATGCAGCCGCAGAATCTCCTGTAAGGATCCAACTCCCTCTTCGGCGAGCGAGAGATAATTCAGCGACAGCTGCGAAACAAGACGCCATAACTGCCCCTTTGCATCCGGAGGATGATAGGTAGGCGTCGGACGGCGGAGCGCCGTAATACGGCTCAGCACCGGGAACTCCTCGGCGAGAAAGTCACCGTCCTCGGAACCAAAGGGCAGCCGCGAGGGCAGATCGAAATTCGATATCGAACAGCGCACCGTCAGAACTTCGGCATTCGGCTCTGTCAACACCCCATCGACATCGACCAGCGACAGATACATCGATGAAGGCTCTCGCTCGCCTAGCGGATTCATCCTTCGCATCGCGTGCCAGTAGACGCGGGCATTGTCGTTGCGGACCCGATAACGATAGGCATAGAGCGGTTCCAGCGGAATGCTGTCGCGTCGTGCAGTATTCGATCCCGTCACTTCATCGATGGAAAAGATCTCCGTCGTGTCCTGATGACGCACGTCCGGAATCACGCGATATTCGTGCCGGGTGTGACTCACCAAAATCGGCTCCGCCACCTGCGAATGCAGGTTGACGACCGGTGTGCAGCCCAGCCGGAAAGTGCGTGCTGTTACTCCCGCCTCCAGATCCTGATGCCGTTCCGGACGATCGAACTTCGAGATGCACAGCAGAATTTCAGCATGCCCGTTACATCCCGCTTCAATCAGCGCCTCCAGTCCTGCCAGTTCGAAGAAAAGAAACTTCTCCGAAAAGGTGAAATACTCCTGCAGCAGCCGATACCCGTCGAACGATCGTTTAGGGAACGGCAAAAGTGCTTCGGCCTCATCGAAACCGAGGGGTCGCAACTGGGCCGGAGGAATTCTGACTGGCTGGCTGCCCCGTCTTTCGGGGTTACGCACCAGCACCGCCATGCAGTTCCGCGCGAGCAGTTCGTAGAGCGTATGCACCACGTTCGTTTCGCCGGTCAGGTGGAAGATCAGACGGCTCATCCCCAGTTGCGAGAAACTTACATCTCGACCGCATTCCAGATGAATGCGAACGACCCCGGCCGCGCCGGGAATACGCACCGGGTCGCTGAGCCGCTCCGGCTGGCGCCACTCGCACTCTGTAACGTTCACCGGCCATATCTCAACGGGGTAAGCCGTGCTGAAACGGCAGGGTTGCCCGTCCACCGTGTGCCGCGTCACCAGCGGTGTACCCGCCGGCATCACCATGCCCGCCGTTTGCTTGCCCTGCTCCGGATCGGCCCTGCACTCCACCACCGTCATCGACGGGATGGGACGAAGATAGTGCGGAGATACCAGACCCAGCAGCGCTGAAGTAATCTCAGGAAAATCGTCGTCGATGCGCAGGTGCACCCGCGCCGCCATAAAGGCAAAGCCTTCCAGCAGGCGTTCGACGTGCGGATCGTCGCAGCGATCAGGCTCGAGCAAAAGACGGCTGGCAACGCGAGGATATCTCTTCGCAAACTGGCCGCCCAGTTGCCGCAGATAGCCGAGTTCTCGCTCGTAATACTCCAGCAGATCTTCGCGCATCGCTCACTTCACCTTGTACTCGCCGCTGGCAATCTCAAGCACCGTGTCGAAAGTGATCTCTTCCGGTGCGGGGTCCATCTTCATCGTTGCCTCGATATGAAAGCGCAGTCGCCGATCGACTTTATCCGCATCCTCAAGAGTCACGCGCGCATTCATTAGCCGCGGCTCGTAGGCTCGTACACACGCCTCCATCGCCAGGCGCAGAAGCCGATGGTCCGCTGCTGAGCTCAACCCGAGCGAACTGATATCCGGCAACCCGTAGTCGATGATCGTTCCTTTAATCCCCGGGTAGCTCTCAACTTCGGGGATAGGCGACCGCCGCGTGTTCAGCAGCCACTCCAGATCCCGCCTAAGCGCATCCTTGAAGTATCGAATCGACTGCGCACGGTTCTGCGGCCAGTCCTCAACCGTCATCAAGCGGTCCAGCACCGACTGCGTCACCATCGATTCTGTGGCCGAATGTGCCAACCCGTTCTCCTCAACTTCACTCAGAGAGATTCATTGCCGCAATCGGATCAATGCGGCACAATCGTGAAAACAGCGCTTCTCGCTGGCCGTTGTCGCTTCCCACTTCGAGACAGCGCAGCAGCAGGGCCAGCGGCGGCGATAACACTTCGGCGGCCTCCCATTCTTCAAGCCGCCGCTCCTCAATTTCTTTCACCAGTTCTTCCAGCACGGGGAACGCAATTCTTCCCTGCCCCGCATTCATGCAGAACTGCGCGATCTGCAGCCGGCGCTGGAATCGCGCTCGCCCGCTCGGCTGCTGCGCCGCGTCGCGCATCAGAATCTGCAGCGCCTGCGATAACTGCCCACGCCGGATAAAGTCTCGCGCCAGGTCGAGCACATCCGGGGGAGCACCGTCTGATTCTTCCGGCTGAGGGACAAACACAGGTTGTGCGGGGGCCGGCTCGGGAGCCGCGGCCTCGGCTGGGGACTCCACAGCCTTCTGCAGAACCATCTCCTCCAGCCACTTCTGCGTCTCTGCATTCGCGGTCGGCGTGTCGTCATCGAGCGTCCAGGTGAGTAACTCGGGAACGTCTTTCAGCAGCGCCCGCACACTTGCGATTACGCACGATGCCAGCGCGGAATATCCGTTCTCGTCGGCAGCCTTCCAGACATATCGGTGAACATCGAGCCACGCGCGCCCGCACGGTTCTCCAGCGGCAGCTATGGCCGCCTTCTGCAGTTCATCCCAGCTGGCCTCCATGGCCAGGCGCTTCAGATTCTGCCGTGTTTCGGCCGGCGGTGATACCAGAAAATCGTAAGAAGCCCGCGAAGCTCGATGTCTCATCTCGCCGAGACGAATGGCACTCTGCAGTAAGTAGGCAATCGGGCTCGATATCTTCTCTTTGACAAAGAACTGCGCACAGACATGAACCCATTGCACAGCATCGTCCCAGTCGGTCGGCTCCGCGGACAAGGTCCCGCTGCTGCGCGGTGCTTTGGGTGCTGCAACAGCCTGCGTCGGCTCAGATGCAGGAACCGCTGCTTCTGCAACGGGTTCCGGTTCCGGTTCGGACTCCGCCAACACCTCCACCTGATCGGGCTCCAGCTTCAACTTCTCATTCAGCAGACTGCCGATGACTGCGCCCACCTCTTCTAGGCTGTCACGCAGTTTGCCGAAACCCGGAGCCTCACTCCCGTAGTGCGCTTCGCAGAAAAGCTGCATCGCGTCGAGCGTTTCAGCCGTCGCCTTCAGCGAGTTATCCAGATTGCGGTAGAAGACCTTAGGTGTTGCTGCAAATGACTTATCGAAATCCTCCGCTGTCAGCTTTCCTTCCGCAATCGCCTTCTCGCGTGCCTCGCGCTGGTTATCGCTCTTCGCTTCGGTCTCATAACCCACCTTGCGGGCCGCTTTATAGTCGAAAAAACTGAGCCCGTCACGGGTGATGGCCGCTTCCCGCAGCAAGGCGCCCAGGCGATTCGCAATCCATTCCAGCGGAACGGCTCGCATCCCGGCATCGCCTTCGTCGATTTCCGGATAGACGTTGTCCCAGAATTGTTCCTGCAGATCGAGCAGTAGCTTTATGCACGGCTGCAACAAGCTCAGGCCCTCGCGCTTCATATGCGCTTCGGTGAGCCATGCGGCCAATTGCAGATCCTTGCTCTTTGTGGCCAGCGCCTCGCCGGCCAGTTTCATCACCAGCCCAAAATCTGCCTTTTTGACTGAGCGTTCCCAGCCCCGAGTGGGCAGAGTCTCGTCATCTTCGGTCCGGGCTTCTTTAATCTGATCGTAGATGCGCTCGTAGCGCAGGCTCACGCCCGCAGGATTGTCGCCCGGAATCGGATTCAGCAGATCATCACGTAGTGGCACTTGCGGCCGTCTCCCCCGCGTGATGGAAATTCAGCTCTCGCATTTCCAGAAGCGGCCTCTCTTCTTCCCCAACCAGCAGCGTCTTCTGGCCGCTGGGAATCGCTCCGTATTTCGAGTCCTCGTCCCAGACAGTCAATTGTCCCAGGCGCACTTTGTCATCCGCGCTGCGCCAGGAGAGCGGCGCGAGCACTGGCAACAGAACTTCCCCCAAATCCTGCAGCCGAAACTCCGGGGTCGTGCGCACGACCGCAGGCAGCCAGATCAGGTCTCGCAATTTCCTTGGCGCCTGTGTCGTCACCGATTCGATATAGGCGAAAGGAATCCAGTTATAACTTCCGGCGATGAATACTTCCAGATTCGCACCGATGCGCGGATCGGAGTCTTCGATTTCCGAAAACTCTGTCTCATTCATCTTCCCGGCGGCAGCCGGATGTGCGCTGGACAAGGGAAGTTCGTCTTTGGCGAACATCTCCTGCCGGATCCGCTCGGCATGCAGGGCGGAACGGTAGAGCAGCGCCCCGGAGGCAGCTTCTGCACTGGCATCCGACAAAACATCCAGATGCCTGGCCGCCCGGTCGTATTCGCCAGCGAAGCAAAGTAGCTCGAACAAAAAAGTCCGGCGCCTGGTATCGAGCGGTTGCTTCTTCAGCTCGACACCAAGCGCATCGATGGCCTCCCGTAACTGGCCGGCCCGGTACAGAGAAAGAGCATCCATAGGCAGACTTGCTATGACGCCTTGTTTTCCTTCAAGTTGTAAGTCACCGGTCCGGTGCTTTCCAGGTTGCCTTCTTCGTTCTGCGCTGAGTAATCGATCTTGATTTCGTTGTACGTGAACGAAATGCTGACAGTCGGTACCTCGCTTGAACCGGAAATCTGGAGACTGGTGACAAACAGCTCCTTGAAGTCCACTTTCAGGTAAGGCTTCCCTTTTGCGCCCGCCTTCACGGCACTCATGGTTCCGGTCTTGATGTGTTCGCCAGTGATGATGGCGTTGAAGAACTTCGGTGTGGATTTGTCGAAGTGGGCCATGATGCTGAAGTCGGACAAATCGGCCTTGCCAGCGCCCGAGCCGCCCGTTCCCGCAACCGAGGATACCTGCGAAGCACCCCAGCTCCAGCTCAGGATCTGAATTTGATCCTTGAAATTGCTGTCGGCCGCTTCGCCTTTGATTTGATCGAGTTTCAGATAGTAATCAACAGCCATGGTCGTCTCCTTTCGATGCACATCTGCTGCTGGGTCCGGCCCCCCGATCGGGGTGGAGAGCGCGGGTTAGAGGTTGATCTATCCCCGCGCCGACTGGGGTAACTCGGCAACAAGGCGAAGCGAGATGGACAACTCGTCAAGCTGGAAATGCGGCTTCAAAAATGCAACGGCCCGATAGACACCCGGCTTTCCGGGGACCTCGGAAACTTCGATCGAGGCCTGCCGCAACGGCAGTTTCGCCTTCGCCGCCTGCGAAGCATTATCGTCCGCGCAAACGTACTGGGTAATCCACTGACTCAGGAATTTCTGGACGTCGTCCCGCGATGCGAAGCTGCCGATCTTATCGCGCATAATCGCCTTCAGATAGTGCGCGAACCGGGACATCGCCAGGATGTAAGGCAGCTGCGCCGACAGACGGGCATTTGCATTCGCAGCATCCTTGTCGTAAAGCTTGGGCTTATTCGCCGTCTGTACGCTGAAGAATGCGGCGTAATCGGTTCCCTTGCAGTGCACCAGCGGAACCAGACCCTGGTCAGCCAGTTCTTTCTCGCGGCGATCGGTGATCGCCACTTCGGTGGGACACTTCAGGGCAATGTCGCCGTCGTCGGTACGGAAGGTATGCGCCGGCAGCCCTTCCACCAGGCCGCCGCCCTCCACGCCGCGAATCGCCGCACACCAGCCGTACTTAGCGAATGAGTTCGTCAGTCGCCCGGCCAAAGCGTAAGCGGCGTTACTCCACAGATACTTGGCGTGATCCGAACCGTCGACATCCTCCTCGTAATCGAAAGCCTCCAGCGGCTTGGTGTCCTTGCCATAGGGCAGGCGCGTCAGGATGTGCGGCAGGGTCAGAGCCACATAGCGGGAATCCTCCGACTGCCGGAACGATTTCCACTTGGCATATTCCGTCGAATCAAAGATCTTGCCGATATCGCGCGGAGCTCCCAGCTGCGTGTAACTGGCGAGGTTCAGCATGTCGGCGCCTGCAGCGGTCAGGAAAGGCGCATGGGCCGAGGACGCCACCTGCGAAACCCGCTCCAGTAACTCCATATCTTCCGGACCGCGGCCAAACTCGTAGTCTCCCACCAGTGCCGAGAACGGCGCACCGCCGAAGACTCCGAATTCCTCTTCGTATACTTTCTTCCACAGCGAACTCTGATCGAACTCCGGCGCGCGCTGCAGATCCTTCAGCAGTTCTTTCTTCGAGACGTTCAGGACCTTGATCTTCAGCATGTCGTTGGTTTCCGACTGATCGAGAACGTATTTGATCCCGCGCCAGGTCCCTTCCAGCTTCTGGAACGACGGGTGGTGCATGACCTCATTCAACTGCAGGGAAATAAGCCGATCAATCTGAGCGATGCGCGCCTGGATGGAGGCTTCCGCGTCGCGTGTCAGGGTCATCTTCCCTTCGAGTACCTGGGAGACGAACTCCTTGACCAGATCGCGTCCTCTCTCCAGAGTTGCAGTGTCGCGATCGAAGCGGCCCTGAGCAACAATCTGGTCGAGCAGGCCCTGTTCCGATGTCTGCTCAACAGCGGCCGGCGCCGCCGTGGCGGCTGCTTTCTGCGCACTCATTGCTCACCTCCCGATTTCCCAAGTTCGGCGCGCAGCTTGTCGCGCGTTTCCGTGTTGGAGACCGCCTCGAAGAGAGCCTCATCCAGCTTGTCGTTCCCCTGCAGGCTCCCGCGCAGATCCGACAGGCGCGTGCGCAGGTCCAGTAACTCCTTCAGCGGACCAACCTGCTGTGCAACCCGATCCGGAGAGAAGTCGTCGAGGCTTTCGAACTTCAGGTTGACGGGAATTTGTCCTTTGTCGTCGCTCAGCTTGTTGGCGACTGAATATGCCAAATGAGGTGTCATCCCTTTCAGGACTGTGTCGAAATTATCCGGCGTGATCTCCACGAACTTGCGATCCTTCAGCGCCGCCAGAGGCTGCTCTGGCTGTCCGGTCAGGTCGCCGAGGATACCCATGACGAAGGGTAGTTCCTTCATCTCGATCGCGTCGCCCACCTCAACGTCATACGTGATGTGCACGCGCGGAGACCGAACCCGGTCCAGTTTGTGTTGCGTACTCTCTCGTGCCATATCCTCTCCTCCTGTCCCGCGCAACCGGCTCGCCGGTCGCCCACACTCTGCCTCATCCCGCCAGGAGTCTGCACTTGGCTGCTGGTGATCGATACCGCCGGCAGGTTAATCGGACACAACGCTCCGAGCGCTCGTGTATGGGGAGGACTGATTATTGCCGCTGCCACTGGTCCTGTCAAGACACTCCAATCGTGCTGGAAAGGCGTTGTGCGTTTCACTTGCGGCAGCCCATCGCCGAGAGATACGAGTGCTATACTCAACCCCCTGGCGGGAGTGCAAGTATGCGGCAGTTACAGCCTGTGGTCTGGTCCAAGGGCGTCTTTTTGTCGCCCCAGCATCTTCAGTCGCAGGACCGATTTTTCGAAGACAACCTTCGCTTCGTCGCGGATGCCCTCTCATTCCGCAACTGGGGTTTTTCCTCACTGCAGATCGATACCACCGGTCTGAGCGAGGGACGACTGGCCGTCCTGGCCGGGACCGGCGTCTTCCCCGATGGTCTCCTGCTCGACATGCCCGACTCCGACGCGCCACCCCGCGCGCGCTCTCTCGACGAATGTTTCCATCCCGGCCAGGATGCCTGTGCCTTCTGGCTCGCGGTACCGCAGGAACGTCCCGGCGGTATTAATGTCGCGTTACAGCGCGGCAGCGTCAGCACCCGCTTCTATGCCGACCTGCAAATGATTCGCGACGAAAACAGCTCCGGCGTGGAGAAGCCGGTTTCTCTGGCACGCAAGAATCTGCAAATCCTCGCCGAAGGTGAGAATCTCGAAGGCTCTGTCCTGCTGCCTCTGGCGCGCGTCCAGCGCACGGAAGCCGGCAGCTATCGCCTCGATCCCCAGTTTGTGCCGCCGCTGCTTAACACCAAGGGCAGCGACCTCATCACCGGCATCCTGCGCGGCCTTCTTGAATCGCTCATCTCCCGCAGCAGCCAGCTTGCCGGCACGCGCCGTCAGCGCACCGAAGCTCTCGCGGATTTCAGCGCGTCCGACATCGCCAACTTCTGGCTACTCTACACCCTTAACTCACACCTGCCGGTCGTCCGCCACTTCATGGACTCCGATCACGTCCACCCCGAGGCGCTCTTCCTCGAAATGCTCTCCCTGGCCGGATCGCTCACCACCTTTTCCAGCCGGATCGAACCGCGCGATCTGCCCCAGTACGATCACGATCGGCTGGGCGCGTGCTTCACGGCGCTCGACCTGAGCCTTGCAGAGCTGCTCGAAACGGTCATCCCGAGCAACTTCGTGGCTCTGCCTCTCCGGCAGGTGCGCGACTCGATCTACGCCGCCGCCATCGATAAGGATCAGTATTTCCAGAACTCGCGGCCCTACCTAGCCATCAGTTCCGATCTGCGCGACGCCGACCTCATCAGCCGCACTCCTGCGCTCATCAAGACGTGTTCCGCAACGCACATCGAGCAACTGATTCGGCAGGCTCTGCCGGGCCTGAAGATGACGCACCTTCCGCGGCCGCCGCGGGCCATTCCCGTCAAGCTGCGCTATCAGTACTTCAGCCTCGATCCCAGCGGGCCGGTGTGGGACTCCATTTTGCGGGCACGCAACTTCGCCGCCTACGTGCCGCGTGACATCCCCAATCCTGAGATGGAGCTGATCTTCCTCTTCGCGAATCCCGACTGACGCCGCGCCCGCTTACCGGTGCCGCAAAACAACAAACAGGACCAGCAGGATCGCCAGCATCAGGAAAATATTCACCGTCAGGATCAGCGGCAGGTACTTCTGCAGTCCGCCGGCCTGCGGCGCCGGCGCTGCGGGCGGAGGAGGCGGCGCTGCCGGTGGAAACTGAAACGCCGGGGGCGCCATCGGGAATAGCGCGTGTGGAGCAGCCGCGGCCGGCGCAGCCGCGTGCGGGGCGGCCATCCCCGGCATCTGGAAATGCGGCATTGGTGGCATGCCCGCGGGCATCGGCGGACGCGCCGCCGGCGGAGCGGCAGGTGCTGCGGCCACCGGCGCCGGACTCGGAGCAGCCGGCAGACGGGCCTGGCTCTCGCGCAGTGCCGACGCCGAGATGACCCGCGTGAATTCTCCCTCCCCGGAGGGCGGCAGCACGGGAGCTGCGGCCGCCGGAGGTGCTGCCGTGAGGGGGGACGGAGCCGGGGCCGGGGCTCCCTTCGTCGAAAGCGTCTCCAGCAGCTGCGTGAAACCCACCTGGCCGGCAGGGCCCGAAGGCGTCGGAGCCGGCGGTGGCAGGTCGGCCGGTTTTGCCGGAGCCGCCGGGCCCTGATTCAGCGCCTGGAACAGCTGCGTGAATCCACCCTGCGCCGGCAGCGGCTCCTCCTGCTTTGCGGGCGCAGATGGAAACGACGCATCGCGCGTCGGCGCAGGTGTCCAGAGCGAGCCAGGCGCCTCAGCGGCGGGAGCGCTCTTCGCAAAAAGCTGCGTTAGTGACTCAGGACTCCCCGCGGCGGTCTGCGGCGGCGGGGCTGGGACAGGTGGCGGAGCTTGCACAAGGGGCGCATCGGTCCTCGTGCTGCTCTGCTGCGACGGGCTCTGCACTGCCTGAAACAGTCTCGTAAACTCGCCTGGGCCTGCGGACTGCGGCATTGCTGCAACCGCCGGCGGCGCGGAGGCGTTCGCTGCCGGACCCGCGCCCGGGTTCGCCGCCGACTTCGCGGCAAGATCGCGGAACGCCTGCGTGAAACTCCCCGGCGAACTCTCTGCCCGCGGCTCTGCCGAACCTGGCGGCACGGCTGCGGGAGGCGCCGGCTCATTTGCGGGCGTCTTTTCGATCGAAACCTGCCTGAAGATCCCGGCGAGATCCTGCTTCTCCCCTGCAGGTTTCACCCGTTGCAGAATGCGCGTGACCTCACCTGGGCTTGCCGGCTTCGAGAAGGCGCCCGATGCGGGCGTCGAAGGGTTCGCCGCGGGAGCGACGAAAACGGAGGTCGGCGACTCGGCCGCTGAAGGCGCGCTCGGAGACGCCGGAGGCACTGGAGCAGCGCTCTGCGGTCCCGCCGACTGCCGCAGCAGCGAGGCCAGCAGATCGTCTTCGCCTGCGGAATGCGCCGGAGCTGTCGGTCGGCCGAAAATTCCCGTAGCGCTCCCGGCATCGCGACTCTCGGCAGATTCCTGCCCGGGAGTATCCTTCGGTTCGGGTTTTCTAAAATCGTCCATGCACGCGCCGCCACTGCCTGAAAAACGCAGGGCTTATGGACCATCAGGGTACATGCCAAATGCTTGACAGTAAAGTGCGCTCAGCCTACGATGCACAAACACATGCACATCGTAGGGTTAAGCTGGTGAAGCGCTCCGCTCGCTCCTGACTGCCCTTCTTTACCGACCTCCACCGCCCCGTTTTCGAGATGGTCCGAACGCAATGAAATTTCTGTCACGCGTCGTCTGGTCTGAAGGGATGTACCTCAGCCCTCACCATTTCCAGACCCAGAGCCGCTATTTCGAAGACTCCATCGCTTTCCTCGCGAACCACCTTTGGCATGAGCCCTGGGGACTCCTGCGTTTCGAGCTCGACGACAAAGCCATCCGCAACGGCCAGGCCGTCCTCCTGCACGCCTCCGGCATCTTCCCCGACGGCATGGCCTTCGAGCTGCCCAACTCCGACTCAGCTCCCCCGCCACGCAGTCTGGCGGAGGTCTTCCCGGCGACCGATGCGTCGCTGCCCCTCTTCCTGACAGTCCCCTCCCGTCACGACAGCGGTCTGGACTGCGACCCCGGGCCCACCCCGAATGGCTCCCGCTGGTCTTTGATGCAGCGCGTCGTACGCGACGAAACCAACGGCGTTGACGAGCGCGAGATCGGCCTCGGCCGCAAGAACCTCCGCATCATGACCGATGCCGAGCTCACCCCGGAACTCCTCTCCATCCCCATCGCCCGCGTTTTGCGCGATGGCCGCGGGCACCTCATCTACGACGAGACCTTCGTCCCTGCCTGCCTGCGCGTCTCCGCCAGCGAAGCCCTGATGCTCCTGCTCAAGCGCCTCCTCGAAGCCGTCGAGGAAAAGAGCACCACCGTCGCCCGCGGCGCGCATCGCCAGGGCCGCTTTGAAGCCGGCACATCTGCGCTCGACGTTTCCAATTACTGGTTCCTCCACGCGCTGCACACCGCCATGCCGCCGCTGCGGCACCTCACCACCACGCGGCACGCGCATCCCGAAGATATCTTCGTCGAGCTCTCGCGCCTGGCCGGCGCACTTTGTACCTTCGCCATCGACTCTGACCCGCGCCATCTCCCGGCCTACGATCACCGCGATCCCGGACCCGCTTTCAGCGGCCTTGACGCGCACATTCGCCGGCATCTCGAAATCGTCGTTCCGTCGAACACCGTCACCCTGGACTTCCACCCCGTGGAACCCTACATCCAGGCCGCGCCGGTCACCGACGAGCGCTGTCTCCGCCGCGCGCGCTGGATCTTCGGCATTCGCTCCTCGATGGGTGAAGCGGAGCTCCTCCGCCAGGTGCCGCGCCTGGTCAAAGTCTGTTCCTCGAAGTTCGTACCCGAGCTGGTCAAGCGCGCTCTGCCGGGTCTCGCGCTCACGCATATTCCCGTGCCTCCCGCCGCGCTGCACGCCGAGGCCGATATGCAATACTTTGCTGTCGAATCCTCGGGCCCCTGCTGGGAACACATTCTGCAGACGCGCAGCGTCGGGATCTACATCCCCGGGGAAATTGCGCATCCGGTTTTTGAACTTACCGTTATCGTGGAGCCATCGGCGTGAGCGACCTGCGGGTCAACAGTCTTGCGTTCACTTTTCAGGAAGTGCTCACCGCCATCCTGCGTGTGCGCTTCCAGCTCCAGCAGGTGCAGGATGCGGAGAGCTTCCGCGCCCAGATGCGCCGCGCCCTGCAGTCCGCCATGCAGGAGGCGCGCAACCTGGGCTATTCCAGCGAGACCGTGCAGACGGCCGTCTTCGCCACCGTCGCCTTCATGGATGAGAGCGTGCTTAACCTGCAGAGCCCCGTTTTTGCCGAGTGGGCGCGCCGGCCGCTGCAGGAAGAGCTCTTCGGCGGCCATCTTGCCGGAGAGATGTTCTTCCAGAACCTGCGCATGCTGCTCGCAAAAAACGACTCGTGGGAAGTCGCCGACGCGCTCGAGCTGCACTGCCTCTGTCTGGAAATGGGCTACCGCGGCCGCTACGCCCTTGGCGACTCCGGCGAGCTGCATCAGCTCCTGCGCCAGGCACTGGAAAAGATTCAGCGCATGCGCGGTCCTGCGCGCCTGGTCCCGCTCATCCCCGCACCCCAGGTGCCGCCGCGTAAAACCGGCGATGCGTGGACGCGCGCGCTCATGATCACCGCAGCCCTGCTCGCCGTTCTCACCCTCGGCGGATTCATCGCCTACGGCAGTCTTCTCGAATCCGGCGTTCACCGCATTCAGGACGCACGAACAAGTGCCGAATAGGAGCTGCCCGTGCTGCCGATTCTGACGTCTGTTCTCATCCTGGTCTTCTCGATTGCCCTCGCCTGGGTCGGCCACTGGCTCGGTCTCACCGGCACGTCCCTGCTTGTCTTCCGTATCGTTGCCATCGCGCTCGGCCTCACCGCTGCCGTCATCATCCTCGTCCTTTATTTCCGCGATCGCCGCCGCGATGCTGCCGCCGGCAAGCTTCCCGGCGGCTCGGAGCTGAACGACCTTCTCCGCGAAGCCGAACGCCGCATCGCCACCGCCCAGCGCACCGGACCCAAATCTCTCGCCACCCTCCCGCTGCTCTACATCCTCGGCGAAACCAATTCCTGCAAAACCACCACCGTCCTCAAATCCGGCCTCGACCCCGAGCTGATCGCCGGCCAGGTCTTTCGCGATCAGGACGTCGTCGCCACGCCCGTCGCCAATTTCTGGTACACGCGCTCGGCCGTCCTCGTCGAAGCCGGCGAAGCCGTGCGCAATACCCCACCGCTCTGGAGCCGCCTCATCCGCCGCACGCGTCCGAAGGCTATCCGCTCCGCTGTCGGGCAGGAGACCCCGGTGCGCGCCGCCGTTGTCTGCCTCAGCAGCGAGCTCTTCCTCGGCCCAACTGCGTCAGACGCCTCGCTCGCCGCCGCGCGCTCCCTCAACCAGATGCTGCGCGATCTCGCCCTCCAGCTCGGGACCGAAGTCCCCGTCTACGTCATCCTCACCAAGCTTGATCGCATCCCCAGCTTCGCTGAGTTCGTCCGCAACCTCACCAACGAGGAAGCCTCCGAGCCTTTTGGCATGCCCTTCAGCCGCACCGAGCTCTCCAGCGGTCTGTACGCGGAGAAAGCCATGGGCCAGGTCACTACGGTTCTCGATCAGATCGTCTTCTCCCTCGGCGAATTCCGCATGCAGCTGCTCCTGCGCGAAAGCGATCAGCGCAACGTCGACCCTGTCTACGAATTCCCCCGCGAGTTGCGCAAGCTCCGCAACAACCTCGCCGCCTGTCTCGTCGAACTGGTTCGTCCCAGCCACCTCAACTTCAATCCGTACCTCCGCGGCCTTTACTTCACCGGCGTCCGCGCCCAGATCATCGAGCAGATGGTCTCCGTCGGCGCTCAAGTGCCCCAGGCGCAGCCTGCTGATGCCGGCGCCACGCGCATGTTTTCCCTCGAGCAGATGCGCGCCGCCGCCACGCCCCAGGCACCGCAGATGGTGGCGCAGAAAGTCGCTCAGTGGTCCTTCCTGCCCCGCCTGCTGCCCTCCGTCATTCTGCAGGACCGCAGCGCGCTCATCGCTACCAGCAACAGCGGCCGCACCCACGTCCTGCGCCGCGTCACCTTCGCACTTCTATCCGTGTTGCTGCTGATCTTTTTTAGCTGCCTTACCGTCTCGTGGGTGAACAACAACCGTCTCGAACAGACCATCCTCACCACATCCCAGGCCATCCCAGCACACACGCCGCAATCGGGCACGCTCGCCACGGAACAGGATCTCGCCGCCCTCGATCGCCTGCGCGCTGCGCTGCTGCAGCTTGAGGACTACCGCCAGAAC
>JBKICP010000408.1:0-10545 GCA_046567085.1 Acidobacteriota bacterium | reverse complement strand
GGAACATCTGGCCGGAGTGCGGGCCGGTTGCCGTGACGCTGCGCGACCGGTACTTCAAAGTGAAGGATCGGGTCGAGAATTATCTCGCGGACGAAGTGAAGGCCGGAAAGATTCCCCTCGGCAGTGCGCAGCGCGGGATCGCCGAAGACTGGACGCAGTATCTTCCGGCCGCCAATCGCTACTGCGAAGCGGGTGGACGCTGCTGAACAGGGAAGTGTCCAATTTCAGGCTCAGGCCTGGTTCAACACAAACGGCTTGCTGTTGACGCTGACATTCTTCAGCCTCACGTCGACGCCATGGTCGACGGTCAGCTGAGGATTGTTGAGCTGCACGTCGATGTTTTGCAGTCTGAAACCGCTGAGGGTTGTTTGGCCGGGGTTTCCCTGAATCTCGCCGAAGGAGCCGAAGTGTCCCTGGACGCCGTTCACCGTTACGTTGCGGACTGTCGACTTCGGCGGCGCCTGGCCCTGGAGATCGAAGTATTGTTTCCACGGGCGGATCTCGAAGAGGGGACCGCGCGGCCCGTTCTGGCCTCCCGCCAGCGTGATGTCGCGGTAGTGAAGGTCCTCGTACAACTGCGGCGTATCCGGCCGCAGCTTGAGACGAACGACCGGCACTGTCCCATGCACCGTGCATTTCTCCACCACCAGGTCGCGCACGACGGTCGCCTCGCTGCCCAGGGTCGCGATGCCGCCGCCCCGTTCAAATGCACAGTTCTCGACACGGATGTGCTCGACGGCAGGACTCTCGCGGTCGTTCATCGCGAAGGGGCCTTTGGATCCCTTCAGACACACGCAATCGTCATCCACGCGGTAGGTGCAGCCACGAATCGTGACGTGCTGGCAGCTGTCGATATCGGTCCCATCGGTGCTGGGGCAGCGCACTCCGTCGGGCACTTCGAAGCGCACATTCTCGACCAGCACCTGCCGGCACCGATACAGATGGAGGTTCCAGAAGCCGGAGTCTTTGAAGGTGATGCCGGAGATCTGCACGTTGCGCGAGTTCTCAATCAGCGCGAGGCGGGGGCGGGGGACATCGAGATTCGTGGTGTGCCGGTCCGCGCGGATGCGGCTCCAGAACGCCTGCCAGAATGGAGCTCCGCTGCCGTCCAGCGTCCCTTCACCCGTGATGCGCAGGTGGTCGCAGCCGTCCGCATTGATGAGAGCGGGCAGCCATACCTGGAAATGGCCCTCGACCCGCGTCCGCCGCTTCGGATAGTCGTTCACGTCGGTCGAACCCTTCAGCACCGCGTTCTTTTCCAGGTAGAGATGAACCCCGGGTTTAAGAAAGAGAGCGCCGGTGAGAAAGGTGCCTGCGGGAATGATCAGGATGCCGCCGTGGTGGGACGCCAGCCGATCGATCGCAGCCTGCAGTTTGTCCGTGTTCAGAGTTCTGCCATCGCCAACAGCGCCCGCCTCAGCCGCCGAGAGATGGGGTCCCGCAGGAGGAGCCTGTGCCAGCAACGGGCTCACGGGAGAGAACAAGGCGAACGCGGCGGTGCCGCCGGCCAGTTTTACAAACGCTCGCCGATCGCTCTGTTGATGGATGCCCTTCAATTCGCCTCCCTGGGAACGCTGAACTTCATGGTGGTTCGGAACTACATCACGGTGCAGCCATGGTCAATATAGCTGTTGGCTCGCGGTTGACGTGCGGGTCAGATGGCGCCGCCATTTGCCGCAGGAGCGACGACAAATCAACGATGGCAAGCCAGAGCCATGCTTCATGGCGTCCGGTCGCACGCAACGCGAAAACCGTAATCGGCGTATTTGAATTCTGGCGGGATGCTGGAACGCGCCGAGCATCGTGAAATTTTGATTTGGTGCCGCCATGAACCTCCGCGGGAAGACTTTCTCGTGCCCTCTGCTGGTCCCTGCGGATTGCGCTGCGGTGAGATCTTGTAGTACTCGGGCGCGTACCAGTCGCTGCACCACTCATGCACGTTCTCGCACATCTCGAATAACCCGAAGGCATTCGGCTCGGGCTGTCCGACGGGCTCCGGGGCGTTTTCCCAGCGCTCGTGGTAGCCGGGCCGGGAAGTTGGCGGATCATTGCCCCAGGGAAAGGATTGCCCCTCGGCGGAGCCGCGCGCGGCCCGTTCCCACTCGGCTTCTGTCGGAAGGCGATAGTGAGAGCCGGTCATCGATGAAAGCCACGCGCAATACGCCACCGCATCGAACCACGACACCGCGACTACTGGCTGCTGAGGATGAGAGAAGCTGGGATCGTGCCAGAGCGGTGGGGGCAGGGACCCTGTGGCGTCCAGAAAGCGCGCGTACTCCTCCACGGTGACCTGCGTTGCCGCGAGTGAGAAGGCGTCGATCCAGACGCGATGAATCGGGCCTTCGACGCTCTGGCCGGCGTCGGATCCCATGGAGAACCAGCCGGCGGGAATGTCCATTCGGATTGGCTCAGTCATGGGCACGCGACCGGCCTCGGGAAATCATGAAGGGTCAACGGGAGCATCTTTCCATTCGATGGTACCGTGGCGGACCGAGCTTGCCCCAGCGGAAGCTTGAATGGGCGTACACCGGTTTCACTGTTGCGATGCAATATTGCATGCGATATCATGGCAAATGCGCACCGTACTCGACACGGCGGTGATTGTTGCTGCAACGCGGAGCGATGCAGGAGCCTCTCGTCAGATCCTGATGGCGGCTTTACGGGGGCGTTTTGAACTGCTGCTTTCGGTACCGCTGGCCCTCGAATATGAGGAGGTATTGAAAAGACCTGAACAGATTGCTGCGTCGCGTGGAACGGTCCAGGAGATTGATAAGCTGCTGGCCGCGTTGATTGCAGTCGCCAGGCCTGTGCATCGGTCAGTTTTTCTGCGTCCGCTTCTGCGTGACGCGGATGCCGACATGGTATTGGAAGCGGCGCTGATGGGGCACGCAGACCTGCTGGTAACTTACAACCTCAGAGATTTCGAGCCTGTTGCGTCGGACTTCGGAATCCGCGTCGTAACGCCAAGAGACGCCTTGAGGCCGATCAAGGAGGAGAGATGAGAAAGAGTAACTTTGCGCTGAGGCTGCAGCCTTCGCTCCTGGATGAAGCGCGCAGAACCGCGGACGAGGAAGGCGTCGCCTTGAATCAACTGATCAACGTGGCGGTGGCGGAAAAGCTCTCTGCGATCCGGACGGAATCATTTTTCCGCGAGCGAGCACGTCGCGCCAATATTCCGGAAGCAATCGCGATTCTGAATCGGATGGGAAAGGGCAATCCCCCGATGGAGGGGGATGAACTTCACGATCCTGACAACCTCGATGTCCAGGGAAACAGCCGCAGAAAACGAGCGCGACAAACCCGGCCCAAGAAGCTCGCTGCGCGGGCGAAAAGGCCGTAGTGCCAGCCAGAGTGCTTCGGTGCTGGCCATCCCAGGGTGATGGCCGCAGGCAATCAGGTCTCAGAATCGAAACACCGGGGCGGCGCTGAGGCTGGGGTTGCTCCTGAATTTGGGCCGTCGAGACGCAGCCTACTGACTACTGGTCTGGAGTTGGTTCAGCTTATTCTTCAGGTCCTGGAGCTTCTGGCCGGCTTCGGCGAGTTTGCCCTGGGCGGTGAGGCTCTGGTAATCGCTCAGGTCTCGTGCGGCTGCAGCGATCAGCGCAGCTCGGTTGCTGCTGGTGCCGGGTCCGGTTGTTGCCGATTGTCCTGATCCGGCGGAGGGCGCGGACGGCGCCGGGGCCGCCGTTGCGGTCAGCGAGGACGGCTGGCCTCCAAAGAGCGCGGCCAGGGCGGTTTCGAAGCTGGGCCCGTAAGCCAGGCGATCCTGCAAGGCGAGCACGACCAGACGCAGTTCCGGCATAGGACTTTGCTGCGCCTGGAGGTAGATGGGCTCCGCATAGAGGAGCGCGTGACCGCAGGGAATGACGAGGAGCGTGCCGCGGCGAGCGTGGGAACCCTGCTGGTTCCAGAGGGTGAGCTGGCCGGAGAGCTCGGCGTTCTGATCGATCCGCGCCTCGATCTGCATCGGACCGTCGACGAGCCGTGTTTTCGGGAAGTCATAGACGACGGCAGTGCCGTAGTGATCGCCATCGCTGCGTCCGGCGATCCAGCCGATCAGGTTGTTGCGGTTTGCCGGAGTGAAGGGCAGGATTTCGACGAACTCCGTGGAAGACGCGCCCGGCAGTTTCATGAGGATGTAGTTCGGTTCCATGGTCTGCGTCTGCTGGTCGCCGGAATCGCTGACAGCGAGTTCCGAGGCGACGGTCCAAAGGTCCTCGCGGTTGTAGAAGACCTCGGGATCGCTCATGTGATACAGGCTATAGACCGCCGCCTGTTCGCTGAGCAGAAGCTGCGGGTAGCGGATGTGGCGGCGGAGGTCAGTGGGCATGGTCGAGGCATCGCGGAAGAGTGCGGGAAAGATGCTGCGCCAGGCCGCGAGGATCGGGTCGGCAGGATCGAAGGCATAGAAGGTTGTGGTGCCGTTATAGGCGTCGATCACGGCCTTGACGCTGTTGCGCATGTAATTGATGGAGCCGTCGGCGAAGGGATAGCTGGTGGAATCGGGGTAGCTGTCGGATGTAGTAAAGCCGTCGATGATCCAGTAGAGATGGCCGTTGTCACCGATGACGATATACGGATCGGCGTCCCAGTTAAGAAACGGAGCGAGGGCCTGCACACGGGCGACGATGTTGCGGCGCATGAGGAGACGGCTCTGCGCATTGATGTCGTCGCTGAAGGGAACCTTCCAGAGGTCGCCGCGATCAGCGGCAATCAGGATGCGGCGCAGCATGCCGCCGAGCACGATACCGCCGGTTCCCTGGTAGGAAGTGAGGTTGTTGGTCTGTCCCTGGGGGTAGTTGAACTCTTTCTGACGAGTCTTCACATACACGTCGGAGTTGGTCAGCTCGCCGAAGTAGATTTCCGGCTGCGCGATGGAGAGGCCGGGGACCGTGCTCTCGACAGGCATGTTGCTGAGATACAGGGTTGGCAGACCTTCCGGCGTGAATCCGTTCACCGGGTTCATGGTGATGCCGTAACCGTGGGTGTAAATGAGCTTTTCGTTGATCCAGTTGCGGCTGCTCTCGGGGAGCTTATCGAGGTTGAGCTCGCGGGCGGCGAGCATGACCTCGCGCGGCTGGCCGTTGAGGGTATAGCGATCGATGTCGATGTCGGGAAAATCGTAGTAGGTGCGAATCTCCTGGATCTGGCGGAGGGTACTCTGCAGGGCGCGCCAGTCCCAGAGGCGGATATTCTGCAGAGTCGCCTGATTGTGCGCCGGATCGGCGGCATCGGGTGTTGTTTCGGCCGGGAAGTGTTCCTGGGTTACGCGATCGAGGTCCCACGCCTGCCGGGTCCAGGCGATATTCCACGCGATGTACGGCCGTTCGCGATCGAGCTGGTTCGGCTTGACGATGAAGCTGTTCACGTACCAGCCCACGAGCTGCACGCCGATGAAGCAGGCCAGCGCGGGGACGACAGCCACCACCAGGCGTGTCGGACCAGGAGATCCGAATGCATTGCTGGCCGCGATGGCGGCTCCCAGCAACAGGGCAAAGACGACGACCAGCATGCCGGTGATGGTGACGTGGGCGTCGGTGTATTCGACGCCGCTGAAGATGGTATGCCCGGTGAAGAGAGCGCCGAATCGTCCCAGATAGACCTGCACGGCGAGCAGGATCAGGAAGAAAGAGAAGGCGATCGAGAGAGCACGCCAGGGAAGAGGCAGAACGAGGCTGTCGCGTTCCCGGGTCATGGCGCGGCTGCCGCCGGAGAGAATCAGGAAGGCGCCGGCGGAAATGCAGGCGATCACAGCAAGCGCCGTGAGCCATCCGGCAATTACCTGCCACGCGGGCAGGGTGAAGAGATAGAAGCCCACCGGTTTGCCGAAGACGGGATCAAGGCGCGAGGTCGCCGCACGCGGGGCATACCAGAAGAGGGAGAGGGTATCCCATTCGGCCATCAGGGCCAGCCCGCTGATCAGGGCGATCCCTGCAGACAGGCCCAGGCCGAGAATTCTCAGGACGCGTCGAAGCGGCAGGCTCAGCCGCTGTTGTCCGATGAAGATGGCGCGGTCCTGGGGAAGGTCGGCCTGATGCGTACGCCAGAGCACCAGAAACCATCCATACAAAATCAGGAAGGTGAGGACAAAAGAGAACGTGAATACACCCCATCGCAGGCCGAGGCTCTTCCAGAAAACCTCGTGATAGCCGAGGGAGCCAAACCAGAGGGAGTCCACGAAGTACGACAGCGCTGTGCTGCTGCCGAGGAAGAGGACGATGATGACAAAAATGGGGAGAAGAATGATTTTGTTGGAGCGGGGTTTGCGCCCGGGGATCTCGATCATCCGATGCACGATTGTTCCTTGATCCAGCAGTCAGTAGAGCCGGAATCAACCGCGAGTAGTGTACGCCCGGAGTCTCCGCCTTTCGTTGACTGATCCGGCACTTCGCTCACCCAGGCTGCGCTTCGTCCCTGCTTGAACGCAGGAAGATGGTGTTGGGTCGCTGCTCACTTGCACTTCAGTAAGACATGCGCGTACGAGGTGTTTCGCCATCGGTCCCTGGCCGCGTTGTCAGGCGGCTGCGTTGATCTCTTCGCAGGCATTGCGGCGAACGTCTTCGCACTCGGACGGCTTCAGCGCGCGCATCCGGGCCCAGGAATAGGGCAGTTCCCGGCCACAATCCACGCAAACCGTATAGCACCTTCGGTTGAGCGTAAAGGGCCGTGTCTGATTCCGGTGAAGGCATGCAAACAGGAATGCAAAGCAGGTCTTCATCCTCTCGTCCTCCTTCGGAATGCTGCGCGCTTCCAGGTGATTGTCGGAGTGCTCTCCTTGCACCGATCGACTGGAGACTCCACGAACGTATCGCGGTATCGATGGAGGTGCCATGGCCCATAGGCGTCGATGGCATAGCTTCGCAGTACTCGTCGCATAATCTGCGATAACAGGGCTGCCGGTTACCTGCGGGAACCCTCGGTGACGGCCGTTCTGGGCCGTGGAGCGTCCTGAACTCTCGCGGCGACATCGCGATCGACAAGGGTGTCGAGGAAAGCGATGACGTCGTCGATGTCCCGGTCGTTCCAGACAGGCTTCTGGCCGAGCCTGCGATTCAGAGGCGCGTCGATCGTGTCCACGTTCTTCCGGTATTGCGGGGGAAGATCGTTGAACTTCTCGACGATGCCACCGGGGCCTTTGGGATACCACTCCGACGGATCGGTGTCGCGCTCGACGTAGAAACGCAGAACGTCGCGCAGAGAATGAAAGCTGCCATTGTGGAAGAAGACATGACGGATGGCCGCATTGCGCAGGCTGGGTGTGCGGAAGAGGCCGCAATTCGAAGGATCAAGACGAGCTGCATCCGTGCGGAACGGCCCACACAACCCCAGATCGTAGAAATGTGGGTTGTTGTTCCAGGGGATTTCTTTGTTGCGCGGCGCGCCCACGGCTTCGAACTGAAAATCGGTGAACAGCGGATGCGCGCCATTGGCGCCCAGCTCATCGAGATGACAGGAGGCGCAATTGCCGCCATCCGGATCATCGAACAGCCGCTTGCCGCGGAGCTCCTGCGGAGTGAGCGTCGCTTTGCCGTCGAGCCACGCGTCGAAGCGGCTGTTCCAGGGATGGAAGCTCGCATCCTGCAACTCAAACTGTTCGAGTGCTTCGGTCGCCTTTTCGACTGCAAGGGCGGGATGATCGAAGATGCCAGGGCCGTAGAGCGCGCGGAAGTCGCTTGCATAGGGCGCCTGGCTCAGCTTCTCCGCCAGCGCAGGGACATTCGGGTTGGCCATCTCCACGGGCGCGAGCAGGGGAAACATCGCTTGGGCATGCAGGGCGTTGTAGCGGCCGTCCCAGGTGTATCCGCCGGCGGGCACTTCGTCCGGCTCGGTTAGTTGTTCGATCGGGTTCGTCGCGCGCACATGGGTCCAGACCGGAACCCGGTTGAGGATGTAGCGGAGCGAGGGAACGGCTCGGAAACCGGGGCTCGTCATGCCGGGGCCGCCGCGCTGGACCGCGAGCGCATTCGGGGGACCGTAGGCGTATCGAGGATCGTGGCAGGTGGAGCAGGCCATCTTTCCGGAGGCCGACAGGCTGGGATCGAAGAAGATCTTCTTCCCGAGGGCGGCCGCTGGGCTCAGGACAGGAGCCTGTGCACCGGGCTCGGATGCAGCGGCCGAAGCGAGAAGGGCAGCGCCTGCTGCGATCATCCCCGCCAGGAAAAAGATGCGCGTGACCATCATGAGCGGCGGCCAGAGGCTCCTGGCGGCACTACCTCGCGGCGAAGATGTCGCGGCCGAAGGGAACCAGACCTTCCTGTCCTGCATAGCCGAGATATTCGTGAATGCCGAAGATCTGTTCCAGCGATTTCAGCAGGGAGTAGTGATTGTAAGGAACATCGGAGACGGTGCCGGGACGGATGTATCTGGAGAGCAGCAGCGTGCCGGGTCGGTCGCCGCCGAAGCTGAGCGTCCGGACGGTGACATGGCGTCCATGATGCACGCTGTTCACGACGGTGGGGTAATGCCTGTCGAGGTTGGGACCCTGCTGCTGATGGCAACAGGAAGCTCCATCGACGGTGACCACGACTCCATCGCTGGTTTGCTGTATCTTGCCGCTGCCGCCCTCGTCGAAGGTGATCACGAGAAGGCCGTCCTTTTTATAGGCGGGCGAATCGAGGATGATGGGGATCCAGTTCTGGAGAAAAGTATTGATCGACTTCAGCCCTCCGGGGGCGCCGTTGGCGCAGGGCGAATCGTGACCGTCGTTGCACAAGTTCGGAGTAATGAAACTGAAGTTGGGAGTGGATGCAACGGAGCGAAGATCGGCCTTGAGCTGCCGCAGATTGACGACATTCGCGTTGCACACCGGCTTGTCAATGATGGAGTGGAAGTACATGAAGGGGTCGTGACGGGTTGCATACATGTCGCCCGCCGGAACCGAAACGCTGGGCGCTTCAGCCTCTTCGGTGAGGTCGCGGGCATTGACCGCCGGATGGCCGCAGGTCGAGGATTCACGGGCGGGGTCATTGCCCATGTCTTCCATGTAGCCTTTCCACGTGAGCCCAGCCGCCATCAGCTGATCGGCCAGAGTTTTTACGGATGCGGGATAGACGCAACCCTGGCCGACCACCTGGCCGTCGGCCGCCATCCCGCTCTGCTGGAAATCGGCAAACACACCGCAGTCGCTGGAGGTCTGCGGAGTCGTCGACTGCCCGCTCATCATCGCGACGTAGTTATCGAGGCTGTTGTGGCCGGTTCCGTAGTACTGCGTCAGAAGTGCGCCCTTCGCGCGCAGGGTCTGGGCAAGATAGGGCGCGTCGGAGTTCGGGCCAAAGGTATCGGTGAAGTTCTTGTTTTCCAGTGCGACGACGAATACGTGCCGGATCGGGGGGAGGGTGGACGCGCCGGCTTTGTTGGCCGATGCAGCGAGCGGCGCGATCGAAAGCGCGACCATGAGCAAGAGACACAAGCCGACCGACAAAGACACCGAACCTGGAGACTTCTTCAAGCGCAATTCCTCCGCGAGCTGATGCATCCGGATCAGGATCTGATCCGATTCCGACTGGGGTGTGGGGTCAACGACGGAGCCCGATGCGTCGACCACGCCTATCAGTGTAGCGGCTGCCCTCTGCCTTTGAGATGAAAGCCGGTGCCGCATCGCTGACCGGGGGGAGCAGCGCAAGTCTGCTCACCCAGCGCGGACAAATCCCGATCGTTTATGCAATCGGCCCGCGACCCCTCAGTGCGGCTGGCGGTACGGCGGAGTGTACAGGCCTGGTGAAACCAACTCGTGATCGGGTCGAGGTGAAGCGGCGGTTGGGGTGCTCCAGTCGCCTTTGCGCTGCTGGAGAGCCTTGAACTCGGCCTCAACCTCGGGCGGGAAGCTGGGCATTTGCTCCTCGAGGCTCGCCTGCAACTCCCGGACGATAGCGGGATGCAGGTGCGCGACGTCGTAGCTCTCGGCCATGTCCAGAGCAACGTTGTAGAGTTCCGGCACGCGCAGCCAGGAGCTGGATCGGGCGCCGGTGGTTCGATCGTTGAGGTAGATTTCACCCTCGACCCCCTGGGCCACGCGCAGCTTCCACTGCTCTTTGCGGATGCAGTGCAGATCGCGCCCGCCATTCCCCATGGCGCAGAAATAGAGGAGCGGTTTCGATTCCGGCATGGATCCGCGTCCCAGGAGCACGCTTTCCATGTTCACGCCGTCGAGCGGTTTTTCGGGAAGGGGCAGCCCGCAGAGTGCGGCCAGTGTGGGGAGCACGTGGAGCGAGGAGGTCCACTCCTCGCGCACCTGATTCGGTTCCAGCGTACCGGGCCAGGTAACCAGGAAGGGTACGCGGAATCCGCCTTCGAACGAAGAGGCCTTCCGTCCTCGCAGAAGTCCCGGGCTGCCCTGGTACCAGGGGCCGTGATCGCTGGTAAAGATCACCAGCGTATCTGAGGTGAGCCCTTTGCGCTCCAGAGCCTGCAGCACCTGGCCAACGCTCCAGTCGATTTCCGCGATCGAGTCTCCCTGGTTGCCGAACCCGGTCTTGTCGTGGAAGCGCGGCGATGCCATCGGGGGATCGTGCGGATAGGAGAACGCGAGGTAGAGAAAGAACGGAT
>JBKICP010000407.1:0-7184 GCA_046567085.1 Acidobacteriota bacterium | reverse complement strand
GTGGAGGCTGTCGAGGAGACGGGCGATGTCCTGGGTCTGGGTGTTGAGCCGGGCTCGCGCCGCGGCGACGATCTCCGCGCTCAGCCCGAGGCGTTGCGCGATGTTGATTCCAGCCGAGGTTCCCGGAACCCCCTGCCGCAGCTCGTAGGTGGGCGCCAGCGTCTTCTCGTCGAAGCCGACGGCTGCATTCACCGCCCCGGGCGCATTTTCCGCGTAGACCTTGAGGGAGGTCAGGTGGGTGGAGACGATCGACCACGCGGCCGCGCGCAGGAAGTGCTCGGCGACGGCGACTGCCAGCGCCGCACCCTCCTCGGGATCGGTTGCCGATCCGAGCTCGTCGAGCAGGACCAGGGAGCGCGATGTGGCCTGGGCTGCGATGCGGTTGAGGTTCGTGACGTGGGCGGAGAAGGTGGAGAGATCCTGTTCGATGGACTGCGCGTCGCCGATGTCGGCGAGGAAGGCGTCGAATCCCGGGGTGACGTATTCATCGGCGGGTACGGGGACACCCGACTGCGCCATCATCGCGAGCAGGCCGGCGGTCTTCAGTGTGACGGTCTTGCCACCCGTGTTGGGGCCGCTGATGATCAGCTGTCGATCTGTTCCGGCGAGTTCGAGGCTGATGGGAACGATGTGCTTCGATTCGGCGCGCAGCCGCCGGTCCAGCAGGGGATGGCGCCCATTCTTCAGGCGAAACTCGGGCGAGGCGTCGTGGGCCAGCCGCGGTACGGCACAGTCATATTCCTGAGCGAAGCGGGCTCGTGCCTGGAGCGTGTCGACCTCGGCGAGCACGGCAGCGCCGGCCAGGATCGGACCGCTGAACTGCGCGATCTGCCGGGTCATGTGCAGAAAGATGCGGTGAATCTCGGCCTGCTCGTCCTCGAGCAGGCGGACCAGGTCGTTGTTCAGGTCGATGGTTTCGAGCGGCTCCACGTAGACCGTCTGGCCGCTCGAACTGGCGCCGTGCACGACGCCCTGGACGCGGCGTTTCCACTCGGCTTTGACGGGGATGACGAAGCGCTCACCACGAATGGTGATCAGATCCTCCTGGGCGGTGCCTCCTTCGGAGAAGCGCCGCAGGGCTGCGCGCAGGCTTTCCTCGATGGCGCGCTGCTGCCGTTCCATCTCGCGGCGGATCCGGCGCAGTTCCGGTGAGGCGTCGTCCGCGAGGGTGCCGTCGGGCAGAATCTTTTCCCGCATGGACTGGGTGAGCGGCCGCAGGCTGGTTCCGAGGAGCTCGCGCGAGAGTTCGGTCAGCTCCGGCAGCGGTTCCTCTTCTCCGGGACGCCGTGTGTTTTCCGGTGGAGTCCGCATGAGCTCGGTCCAGGCGGTGATCTCCTCGGCGAGGGCGATGACCGCTCGGAGTTCGGAGGATTCGAGCGCCACGCCTTCAATGCGCGCTTTGGCGAGCAGGTCGGTGGGGTCGAAGAGCGCGCGCAGTTGCGGCAGGCCGCCGGCGGTCAGGAGGAGGCGCATCTCGGCCACCCGACGCTGCTCGCGGTCGATCCACACGCGATCCGTGGACGGAACGAGCGCAGCAATCCAGCCGCGTCCCAGAGTCGACTGTGCGTAGACACCGAGGAACGCGACAAACTTGTCCCACTCGAGCTGGAAGCTGGGTGCTACGGGATCGGGGATCGCAGGGAGCAACGGCATGTCTCTATTATCCAGCCGGGGCCGCTGGGTGCGTTGCGGCACGCTACCTTCAGGCAGGGCGCGCGCATCCCACAGACATAGAGGTCGCGCGGCGATCTCTCGGGGTGAAGCGATGAAGGATTCTTTCTCGGGAGTGGGAATCGTTCTGCTGTTCGCACTTATTGCCGCACCCGCGGCTACGGTCTCCGCGCAAAAGATGGGCGGAGACGATGGCTGGCAGCCACCAGGCCCTCCGGCGACCTGGCCAGCCCAGGAAAACCACGGTTATGGAGACGGCATAGAAGCAGCGTGGACCGATCTCGCGGGACACTTGAGGCCGAAGCCCTCCCGTCACACGATCTATCAGCATCCGCCCAGCGTGAAGCCCGGAGCCGGCCGCTACGAATATCGCCTCGGATTCCGCAAGGGCTACGACGTGGTTTATGACCACGCTCACTCTGCTACGCGGTGAAGCGGGGCTCGTGACGGCGCTCGCGCCGGTTGGTTGCATTGACTTTCCTTCCCGGCTCTGATTACATTAGCCCATGTTTCGCCGCTCCATTCGCGCCATGATCGCCGTCGCGCGAATTACCAGCTCCATGTCATTTGGAGCGCAAGGCTAGCGAACCCGCATCGAACGAGACACAGCCGCCATCGCGCTCCCGGAGCCGGTGGCTTTTTTATTTGCACGGAGGAAGAACCCCTTTGGCCAACCCGAACCCATCGACAATATCCGGCTCGACCGTCACTCTGGCTTCGATCCGTGCGGCGCGCGAGCGCATCCGGGGGCATCTTTACCTCTCGCCCGCGCCGCATTCCGCCGCGCTTTCCGAGATGACCGGGCAGCAGGTCTTTCTCAAGCTCGATAATCTGCAGCGGACCGGTGCCTTTAAGGAACGCGGCGCGCTGAACAGGATTCTGACTCTGACCGAGGAGGAGCGCAGCCGCGGCGTCATCGCCGCCAGCGCAGGGAATCACGCGCAGGCCGTCGCGTTTCATGCGAGCCAGAACCGTATCCGCGCCCGCATCGTCATGCCGCTGATGACTCCGCTGGTGAAGGTCGCCGCGACGGCAAATTACGGGGCCGATGTCGTCCTGCATGGCGCCGATTACGACGAGGCGTACGCGGAAGCCGTCCGTCAGAGCACGATCGACGGGCTGACGTTTCTGCATCCCTTTGACGACGATGAGGTCATTGCGGGGCAGGGAACCATCGGCCTGGAGTTGCTCGAACAAGTGCCCGATCTCGAAGCCGTGGTCGTCCCGATCGGTGGCGGCGGCCTGATTGGTGGAGTCGCGTGCGCGATCAAGGAGAGCAATCCGAAGATCCGGGTTGTCGGCGTGCAGACGGAGCGGCTGCCCTCGATGCTGCGGGCATGCGAAGCGGGGCACCCGGTTACGATTCCTGCCGAAGCGACGATCGCCGATGGCATCGCCGTGCGGCGCTCGGGCGAGCGGACCGTGCCGCTGGTGGCGAAATATGTCGATCAGCTGGTGACGGTGGACGAAGAGGAAATCGCCAGCGCGATCCTGGTTCTGCTGGAACGCGAGAAGACTCTGGCCGAGGGGGCGGGAGCTACGGCGCTCGCGGCGCTGCTGCAGAAGAAGACCGCGCTCAACGGACACCGCACGGCGGTGCTGGTCTGCGGTGGCAATATCGACGTGACGCTGCTCTCGAAGATCATCGAGCGCGGGCTGGTGAAGGACGGGCGCTGGGTCCGCATCCGCATCCATCTCACCGATCGCCCCGGTTCGCTGCACAACCTCACCCGCATCATCGCCGATCAGCGTGCCAACATTGTTCAGACCGCCTATGATCGCGCCTACTACGGTGTGAACCTCGGGGACACGGTGATCGATCTCACGCTGGAGACCCGCGGCGCTGCGCACATCAAGGAGATCGCCGCGGCGCTGACGGAGGCCGGGTATCGCCACGAACGGATCGAGTGAGACGGGTTACGTAACCCGCAACCCGTAACCGCAACCCGCAACGCGTGCCCTGAAACTCGTCCTCGATTCTGCCGATAGACAGCAGACACATGATGAACCAGGGACCCACAGGCGCACCCACGTGCCCGGAGATCGACGCACGAGCACGATTCGGTGTGCAGACTGCAGAGTTGTCTTCTGTAGCCGGCACGTTGGGTCCGGTATCGCCGGAGTCGCGCGATCTTTCCTGGTGGATCGACCAGGGCAACCGATCCGCCGAAGCCGGGCAGTTCGTTCAGGCCGTCGAGCAGTACGGGCAGGCGTTGCGCCTGAATCCTCACTTCGGTCCGGCGTGGCACAATCTCGGCAATCTGCTGCTGCAGCTGAAGAGTATCGACAGCGCGGTGACCTGTTATCGCAATGCCGTGCAGTATCTGCCTTCCGATCCGCTCTGCGCTTACAGTCTGGGCCGGGCACTGAATCTGATCGGGCAGCACCGTGAAGCGCTGGGACACCTCACGCGTGCGCGCCGTGCCGATCCGAGGGGCGCTGACATCTGGACCAACCTGGGCATCGCGCATCAGCATCTGGGCCACGCGGAGCAGGCGCTCGCGTGCTACGACCGTGCCGCGGCGCTCTCTCCGGATGCTGCCGAATCGCAGATGAACCGCGCCGTGGTGCTTCTGGATCAGGAGAATTTTGCCGAGGGCTGGCGAGCCTATGAGTATCGGTGGCAGTTGCTCAACTTTGCGAAAGCGGCCGGGCGCTTCGCGGACAAGCCGCGGTGGCAGGGAGAACCGCTGGCGGGCAAACGCATTCTGCTGCACGCGGAGCAGGGTTATGGCGACATGATCCAATTCGCGCGGTTTGTGCCGCAGGTGGCAGCCATGGCATCGGAGGTCTATCTGGAAGTGCCTTCCCGGCTGTGGGCGCTGTTCGCAGACCTGCTGCCGAGCGGCCGCGTGCTCTCGCGCGGCGGTACGCTGCCTCACTACGACCTGCATTGTCCGCTGATGAGTCTGCCACTGGCGCTGGGGCTTGCACCGGATACGATTCCGAGCGAGCCGTATCTTCGCGTTCCGGCAGAACAACGGGAGCGGGCGCGCCATGCTCTGGCAGTCGCGAGCCGCGGCTCACGCCCGCGTCTTCGCGCAGGACTGGCGTGGCGCGGCAACCCCAGCCATCGGTGGGATCGGGTGCGGAGCCTTCGTCCTGCGCAACTGGCGCCGCTGGCCCAGGTGCCCGGGGTGCAGTGGGTCCTGCTGCAACAGGATGCGACGGCGGAGGAACTCTCCGCGCTTGCGCCGGGTTTTGCTCCGGTCCATCTGCGGCAGCAACTGGACGGGTTTCTTGCGACGGCCGCGCTGATTGAGGAACTGGATCTGGTGGTTTCTGTCGATACCGTGACGGGACACCTGACGGGGGCGTTGGGCCAGCCGCTGTGGCTGCTGCTGCCGGCGTTTTATGACTGGCGCTGGCATTCGCATCGGGCGGATTCGCCCTGGTATCCTTCGGCGCAGCTCTTCCGGCAGGAGGAGGCGGGGGAGTGGACGGGTGTCGTGGAACGGGCAGCGGCGGAATTGGCGCAGCGTGTGCAGGATGCGGGCCGCCCCTGAAGGAAAGCCGAATCCTGAACGAAGCTCTTAGTTGACCTGCTGGAGGCGCTCGATGAGCTTGCGTGCGAGGCTTTCGCCGGATTCGGACCAGAGCAGGCGCGTGGAGATGCCGCCGTTCTTCTGGACGCGGTTGGTGAAGTCGACGAGCTTCTCGACATTCTGCTTCACACGCTCGACGGCTTCCTTATCCAGATCGACTTCCTCGTAGAGGAAAGGCGTGTCGAGGCCGAAGTCGACGCGGATGTGGCCGTTGGTCTCGTAGGCCCCTTCATCGAACTCCGGGCCGAAGCCGACGACGCGCACGACGCGCGGCTCGTGACGCCACATGGTGTCGAGTTCGCCGGCCTGCTCGGGCACCCACAGCTCCCAGATCATCTCGAACTCCCAGGCATAGTCGTGATGGGCGTTCTCCATGGCCGCGGGAATTACGGAGCGGGGACTGGCTTCCTCGTCGTCCGCTTCGTTGCGGTAGACGCGCTGCCAGACGGGGGACTCGTTCCATGAGATGGGGTAGACGGTGGCCGCCGAGATGCGGGAAGAACCGCCGACGGCGGCGAACTGCTCCATCACCTTCTCCAGCGCAGCGGGCAGGGCCTCGAGCCGGAAGTTGGGATACCAGAGGCTGAGATAAATCTGGTCGGCCATTGAATACAGGGTACAGCGGACAGGGTGCAGGATGCAGGGTACAGGGGCAGGGGACAGGAGGTCCGCGCCAGAAATTTCTTTCCGATGTTCTTCAAAATTCTTCATCAGAAATTTGTGAGGGGCACAACTCGGCGTTCATCCTGGGGTGCCAGGATAGTCGAGAATGGTAGGGTTCTTGTTCGTATTCCCCAAGCGGAGCTGAATCGAGTTGGAAGCGTTCAATGCTGGTCACGAGCCATCTCCGATCCGGGCGCCGCTGCATGGGCAGCGGCTGCATTCCGGGCTGACCGCATCGCGGAGGCCGCTGCGCATCGCCGTCATTACCGAGACCTTTCTGCCGAAGATTGACGGCATCGTCACGCGGCTCTGCCACACGCTGCGGCATCTGCGCTCGTTTGGGCATGAGCTGCTGATCGTTGCGCCGGAAGGAATCGAGCGTTTCGAGGGAATCCCGGTGCACGGCGTGCCGGGGTTCGCCTTCCCGATGTATCCGGAGCTGAAGCTGGCGGTGCCGCGGCCTTCGATTGCGAAGGCGCTGGAGACGTTTCAGCCGGATCTGATCCACCTGGTGAATCCGGCGGTGTTGGGGGTGTCGGGCTTCTTTCACAGTACCGGGCAGAGGATTCCACTGGTGGTCTCGTACCACACGCATCTGCCTAAGTACTTGCATTACTATGGCTTAGGCTCACTTGAGCCGCTGATGTGGTGGGCGATCCGGCAGGGCTACAACCGGGCGGACCTGATTCTGGCGACCTCGACGGCGATGCAGTCGGAACTGGAGCATCAGGGGCTGCACCGGGTGAATCTGTGGCAGCGGGGCGTCGATACGGAGATGTTTCATCCTTCGCGCGCCTCTCGGGCGATGCGCGAACAGCTGACGGCGGGGCATCCGAGCGAGAAGCTGCTTCTCTATGTGGGGCGGCTTTCGGCGGAGAAGGAGATCGAGCGCTTCCGCGAGGTGCTGGCGGCGTTGCCGGGCGTGCGGCTGGCGCTGGTGGGCGATGGGCCGCACCGGCAAAAGCTGGAGCAGCATTTCGAGGGGACGCCGACCTGTTTTGCCGGATTCCTTCGAGGCGAGGAGCTGGCGAGCTGCTTTGCGTCGGCCGATGCGTTTTTCCTGCCGTCGCAGACCGAGACGTTGGGGCTGGTGCTGATGGAGGCGATGGCGGCGGGCTGTCCGGTGGTGACGAGCCGCGCCGGAGGGACGTCGGACATCGTCCAGGATGGCATGACGGGCTACCTGTGCGATCCGGCCGATGCGGAGAGCGCGATCGATGCGTTGCGGACGTTGCTGTTTGCGCCGGGGCATCGGGAGAACATGAGCCGCCAGGCGCGGCTGGATGCCGAACAATGGGGCTGGCC
>JBKICP010000406.1:0-5056 GCA_046567085.1 Acidobacteriota bacterium | reverse complement strand
ATTTCATTGCAGGGGTTGATTACTTCCATCTGGCTTACACAAAACAGGAAATCGACTTCGAAACCGCGACCGGATTAGAGGAGTCCGGCGGCGGCAACTCCGCTTACCATGGCGTTGACCTCTTCCTTGACGCGGATCCCATCAGCAATCTTCATTACTTCCTCAATTTCGGGGGGACCGCAGCGGATTTTTCGACCTATATCCAGGGAGGGCCGAGCTTGGCCGAGTGCAATGCACTGCAGCTGACGTGTATCTCCTATAGCAACCTTCCCGTGTCTTATGTCCCGAATGTAACGCTGAATACAGGTGTCTACTACGGAATCCAACACAATAACCACGAAATTCTCGAGCCGCGCTTCTGGATTGAGACCACCGGCTCGCAACACCTCTGGTCGAATAATGGCATTGCCAATACCGGGATCGCCGGCCCGACCACGCAGACCATGCCGTCCTACACCACGGTGAACCTTTCCTTTACCGCGCCCATCAGCTTCGAAAAGCAGTCGTTCAATCTGCAGGTCGATATGATGAATCTCGCGAATTCGCAATACAACGAATATGAGTACATCTCCAGCGGCGGCTACTTTCAGCCGCTTTTCCCGGGGAATTCAGCTCCAAGTAATTACATCAACGCCTTTCCGGGAGCTCCACGCACGATCTACGGCACGATCACCTATCAGTTCTGATTGTGCGGATCATAGCCCGGAGTGGTGCGTTCCTGCCGCTCCGGGAATATCCATTCGAGCGCGCCCGCTGATACTCTTGTGCTCTTACGTTAGGATCGTTTCCGATCACGATTTCTTTGACCACGAGCCGTACGATTCGGTGGCGCTCGCATTGAGCGTATCAGCGACGCTGCGCAGGCGGGCGAGGGAGGCTGTTAAGGTCTCGGCGAGGCGCAGGCATGCAACCCGGCCAGCGGCCTAATTGGCGATCGCCTGCAGTTTCGTGCGGGCCGCGCGTTCGCGTTGCCGCAGCACCGGCATGCGTTCGCGCAACTGTTCGATCGACACTAGGCCTTCCTGATGAACGTTGAGTAGCCTTTTGATGCCCTTGCCCAGATGGGGCAATTCTCTTTGCAGGCTCTGCTCGCGTTTGTTGGTCGGATCGGAGGCGCGCGCGGCCGCCAGCCGACGATCGAGTTCCTGATAGATCAAGACAGGATCTTCCAGCAGTCCGACCACTTCGCTCCAGACAATCTGATCAAGGAAGCCTCGTCGGACCACGCGGCGGTGATCGCGCAGGAGCGCGGGATAGAAATCGCGCTGGGCGTTGCTGGCGTCGAAGTCGATTTGCAAGGCAGTGAGCAAGGCGGAAAGGGTGTCGAGGACAAGATGGACGACGGCGGGTTCAAGCGCGGGGTCGATGGGCCCTCGGCCTCAATGCGGATAACGGAGATGCGGTTGATACAGGCAGGATAGGCGCAGAGCTGGCGACGGGGAACGAGAGCAATGGTGCGGCGCAGCAGGAGGGTTTGGTCAGGAGCGGCGAAAGCGCGGTGGCGCCGGCACTCATCAGGCCCGCGGCTGAAGCGCCGCTCTTCCACGTACTTCGATTTACTCATGGCGATCAGCGGTCAGGGATCATTGCTCGCGCGTGTGCCGGGTTCAGGCAGCGCCATTCGACGTCGCCCGGGCGCGGCTGCGAAGCGTCGGGGGCATGTCCCAAAAAAGTGTTATTGCCGGGCATAGGTGATGGCGTGCTTTCTTGGAGGGTGCGGGTATTTTGAGCTCGCATGGCATGATCCGCACTTTTCCCTGAGAGCAGGCTGCGGCTGGGTGATGATCCCCGGATTCGGAACCAGCCTGGGCCTTGTGAGCAAAGGCACGCTTATCGATGCGCTGTCCCTCTGCCATTGCCGATGAGTCGGGCCGGCTGCTGGCCCTGGCTGAATACGGACTGGACGAAGAGAAGGTCCTGCCCGATCTGGAACCCGTGGTGCACATTGCGGCGCGCATGCTGGACATGCCAGTGGCGGCGATCAACATGATTGGCAGCGACCACGTCTTCTTTGCCGCCAGCGTGGGCATCGGGGAATGCGATATGCGGCGGGATGTGTCCTTTTGCGCGCATGCGATCACCCAGGACGACGTAATGGTGGTGCTGGACGCGAAGCTGGATGCGCGATTCCACGACAATCCTCTGGTAACCGGAACGGCGGGAATCCGATTCTATGCGGGGATTCCGCTGCATTCGCCCTCGGGCCATGCCCTGGGGGCGCTGTGCGTGATTGATTCTCGCCCGCACTCGGTGTTTTCGCAGCAGGATTGCGAACGCCTGAAAGATCTGGCTCGCCTGGCCAGCGACAAACTGGAACTGCGCCGGCTGGAGAATGCGCGGGAGGGCAGCGGGTTCCGGTTCGAGGAGATCGCATGGACCTCGCCGGCGCCGATTGTCTGTTTCGACGAGGAACGGAACATTACATTCTGGAATGCGGCGGCGGAATCGATGTTCGGCTATACGGCCTCGGAAATGGTGGGGAAACCGCTGAGCGCGCTGCTGGCAATGAGCCACGGTCCGTTGGCAGCGATGATCGGCGACCTGATCAGAACGGGGCAGCCGGCTACCAGCGGCAGCGTGGGTGAGGCGGTGGGCCTTCGCAAGGAGGGCAGCGCACTGCCGATGGAGATCGCGCTGTTCAGCTGGACGCAGGCAGGGCAGAAGCGATTTGGGGCACTGCTGGCAGACATTACGGAGCGACGGCAGCAGGAGGATGAACTGTACCGGCTGGCGAATTTCGACGCGCTCACCGGAGGTGCCAACCGCAGCCTGTTGCAGCGGCGCATTACAGAAGAACTGGCGACAGGCGCGCCGGTGTCGGTTATCGCCATCGATCTGGACAATTTCAAGGACATTAACGACACACTGGGCATCTCGGCGGGCGACCGGGTGCTGTCCACTCTGGCCGGGCGGATGCAACGGTGCATCCGGCCCATTGATACGCTGGCGAGGACGGGGGGCGATGAGTTTGCAATTCTGCTGCCGCAGGTGGGAGACGCACTGCGCTCGTTCTCGGTGGCCGAGTCGGTGATTGCCGCGGTGGCCAAGCCGATTGAGGTGGAGGGGCAGGAAGTCCGCGTGGCGGCCAGCTGCGGGATTGCTTTCTCGCCGGCGCATGGCCAGGAGACCGAGGAACTGCTGGGCAACGCCGACCTGGCGCTCTATCAGGCAAAGACGCTAGGCGGTAGCCGCTCGTTTGTGTTTGTTCCCTCGCTGCGCATGGAAGCGATCGAACGGCGCAAATACCAGGCGGAGCTGCACCACGCAGTGGAGGCGAGGGAATTCGAGCTCTACTACCAGCCGCAGGTGCGGATCAGTGACGGAGCAATCGTCGGCGCCGAAGCGCTGCTGCGCTGGAACCATCCCCAGCGTGGACTGCTGCGGCCCGGAGCATTCCTGCGGGTGCTGGAAGGCGGGCCGCAGGTCCTTCCGGTAGGGGACTGGGCTCTGGAGGCAGCCTGCCAACAGGTAGCGCAGTGGCGCGGGGGCGATGCGCCGGGGTTGCGGATCGGGGTGAATTTGTTCAGTGAGCAATTCCATCGGAACGACCTCGAAGAGCGAGTAGCACGCACACTCGAGCGGTATCAGCTACCTGCGGAAGCGCTGGAGCTGGAGATCACCGAGAACATCATCCTGGATGGGAATGAACTGATCCTGAAGCCGCTGGAGAAACTGCGGGCGATAGGCGTGTGCATCGCCTTCGACGACTTCGGAACGGGCTATGCGTCGCTTAGCCTGCTGAAGAATTATCCGCTCACGCGGATCAAGGTGGACCAGAGCTTCGTCTGCAACATGTGCGTGTCGCGGCGGGACGAGGCGACGGTGGCAGCGGCGATCGAACTGGCGCGGATTTACGATCTGGACGTGATCGCAGAGGGCGTGGAAACACACGAGCAGTTCGACAAGCTCATGGAACTGCACTGTGACGAGGTGCAGGGATACCTTTTCGGCAAGCCGATGCCGATGGCCGTGTTCACCGCTGCCCTGCGGCGGCAGGCGATGAGGCCAGCGCCTCAAGCCATGCAAGCCTGAGTTTTCAGATATTCGCGTCAGGCCTTCCCGATGGTGTTGTCTTGTGAGGCGGTTTCCGAATCGACAAAGCAATCTGGTACGGCGTTTACAGAAAATCCAGCACATTTCCCCACGACCCAAAGCCGGATGCCGCGTCTATTGAACCAATAGCCGAGGCTCGTAGCGGGCGCATTCCCCCTTCAGGAAATCACGATGCAGACTCAATGGATCCGCTCTGCTATGCTCTATCCTTGACGGCGCTTCCGCTGGAGTGCCGCGCTCGCGACGCTGACCTCAGCAATCGGGGAGGTAGAAGTGAAGAAGTATTTTTTCCTAAGCCTGGCGATCTCTGCCGCACTCTGCGCGTCCGCTTTCGCTGCCCTCAAAACTGGTGACCGAGCGCCTGATTTTTCGGCCCGCGCATCCCTTGCGGGCAAGGATTTCAATTTCTCACTGCAGGCTGCGTTGAAGAAGGGCCCGGTGGTCGTCTATTTTTATCCCTCTGCCTACACCGGAGGCTGCGATCTGGAAGCCCACACGTTTGCCCAGGAGAAAAGCAAATTTACCGCTGCCGGTGCAACCATTATCGGCGTCTCGGCCGATAGCATCGCGCGCCTCAATCAGTTCTCCGCCGATCCGAACTACTGCGCGGGTAAGTTCCCCGTGGCCTCCGATCCAAGCGGTAAGATTGCCGCTTCCTACGGGGTGGCTGTAGCCGCTGGAAGAGCGGGCATGAAGGACGTCCGCGGCGTCGCGATCGACCATGACTTTTTCGACCGGGAAACTTTCGTCATCGGCAAGGATCACAGGATCGTCGCAGCATTCTCTTCACGAGCAGATCATTTAACGCCGGACGCTCATGTGAAGCGGGCGCTGGCAGTCGTGCAGAAGCTTGCCGGCAAGTGATCGGCCTCCGGCTCCTCTCTGGAATACGCGGGTGCCCCGGGATCAGGGCTCGCGCAGACAGGTCTTTGTCTGCACGGCGAGGCTTTCGCTATTGAGACTTGGCCGCAGGCGCCCTCCTTCGACGCAGGCATCCATCGCC
>JBKICP010000405.1:0-2765 GCA_046567085.1 Acidobacteriota bacterium | reverse complement strand
GCCAGGCACTAGTGCCTGGCGGGAATTCCCGGGACGGTGGGCGGGACGCCGGTGCAGAATGTGGGCGCCTATGGGCAGGAGGTCGCAGAGACTGTGGTTGGAGTGCGGGTGCTGGACGTGGCGGATCTGACGTTTACCGAGCTGACGGCGGCGGAATGCGGATTTGCCTACCGGCGCAGCCTCTTCAACTCGACCGAGCGGGGCCGTTATATCGTGACGCGGGTCGATTATCGGCTGCGGGCGGGAGCTGCGCCTGCACTGCGGTATCCGGATGTGCAGCGCAGTTTTCAGGGCCGGACGACGCCGCCGACGCTGGCTGAAGTGGCGGAGGCGGTCCGCGAGATTCGACATCGCAAGGGGATGCTGCTGGTGGAGGGCGAGCCGGATTGCCGGAGTGCGGGGAGCTTTTTTAAGAATCCGGTCGTGACGCGTGCACAGTACGACGCAATCGCAGCCGGAAGTTCGTCGCCGGTTCCCTGCTTTCCGGCAGGCAGGGCAGACGAGGGGCGGGTGAAGATTCCGGCGGCGTGGCTGGTGGAGCATGCCGGGTTTGAGAAAGGCTTCGCGCTGGGGGCGGCGGGGATTTCGAGCCGCCACACGCTGGCGCTGATCAATCGCGGCGGCGCGACGGCGCGGGAGATTCTGGCGCTGCGGGATCGGATTGTGACAACGGTGGAGAAGCAGTTCGGGATTGGACTGGAGCCGGAGCCGGTCTTCGTGGGGAGACAGGCTTAGCGGTGCGGACCCGCAGCCTGGCTGGGCTGCGCGTTGGCTACACCTCGACTTCGGCTACTCCCGCGTTCTGCGCGGCCTTCCCTGCCCGCAACCCGCGGCCACGCATCCAGAGACGAACTCCAGTCGCGAGAAAGCTGACCAGGGTGGCGATCTCCACGAAGACTTTGCCCCCGTCGAGGAGGTCTGGGTGGCCGTCTTTGAGGTTGGGGTCGGTGAGAATGCTGTGCAGGAAGAGCAGGATCGCTGCCGGGAAAACCAGGTAGTGCAGATTGCGCCAGATGGGGCGGCCGATCTGCGTCCGGAGCAGCGAGGAGACGAAGACCAGCACGAGAAGGTAGAGGGCTCCCGCTCCGGCGAGGTTGATCCACGGCTGCAGGGGTGAGTGGATAGGCCAGAGGATGTCGTAGACACCGAAGTGAGGGCTGCGAACCCAGAGCAGCACGAGGGGGTGGGTGAGGGTGAGGACGATGGCGAGGTAGGCGGTCCACTGATGCAGCGCGAAGACGTTGATGCGACGATGCGGCCAGTGCCGCACGGGGCTGTAGCGGAGCGACATCAGCATTCCGAGGAGCAGGTTGACGGACGCGGCGCCCACCGCGCCCAGGCCCAGATACGCACACAGGTCGAGCAGCGAAAGTCCAAACATGCCGGTCGGAACACTCTAGCACGGCCGCGGGTATGCCAGGGACAGCGCGGTCGTGTATCCTTCCTGTTCGTTGCTCGTTTGTGCTGCGTGTTCGCCCGCGAGCCGAGTCGCTCGTCTGCCGCTGCCCCTGTTGGCGTTCTGATTCTTTTGCATTTTTCTGAGTCTTCTTTGCGCCGCATTCCGTTTTTATTCTTAGGTTCCCAGAAGTCCCGAGCATACCGGCTGTCCCACTTTGTTTTCCGAAGGGAGTCTCGTTTCGTGTCCAAAGGTTTCCGTCAAGGCTGTCCCGCTTCTCGATTTCGCAATGGCCTGGCGCTGGTGGCTGTCGCCGCGCTGACTTCAACGTGTGCGCTGGCCTCGGCCCAGCAGCAGTCGGCGCCGCTGCAAAAATTCCAGAATTCAGGGCCGGCGGCTGGGTTCGAAGCCCTTACTCTGCGACAGGTTGGCCCCTTCCGCGGCGGGCGCGTGGATGCGGTCTGCGGCGTACCGGGTGAGCCGCTGGACTACTATTTCGGCGGCACAGGCGGCGGCGTCTTCAAGACGACGGACGGCGGGCACACCTGGCATCCGATCACCGACGGCAAGATCAACTTCGGCTCGATCGGCTCGATTGCGGTGGCGGACTCGGACCACAACGTGATCTACGTGGGCACGGGCGAGAGTGCGATCCGCGGCAACGCATCGCATGGCGACGGGGTGTATAAGTCGATGGACGCGGGCAAGACGTGGACACACGTGGGCCTGGAGGACACGGAGCAGATCGGGCAGATCCGCATTGATCCGCGGGATCCGAACCTGGTCTATGTGGCGGCGCTGGGACACATGGCGGGACCGAATCCAGAGCGGGGCGTCTTCCGCTCAAAGGACGGCGGGAAGACGTGGAACAAGGTGCTGTTCAAGTCTGACAAGGCGGGCGCGATCGATCTGGCGATGGATCCGAACAACTCGCGCGTGCTGTACGCGAGCTTCTGGCAGGTGGTGCGGCATCCGTGGACCTTCGAGAGCGGCGGGCCGGACAGCGGCATCTGGAAGTCGACGGACGGCGGCGACACGTGGACGGATATCACGCACAATGAGGGGCTGCCGAAGGGCGTGCTGGGGCGCATGGGGCTGACGGTTTCGCCGGCCAACTCGGAACGGGTATGGGCGCTGATCGAGGCGCAGGACGGCGGCATCTACCGCTCGGACGATGCGGGCAAAACCTGGCACAAGGAGAATGGGGATAACTCCATCAAGCAGCGCGCCTGGTACTACTCACAGGTGTTTGCCGATCCGAAGGACGCCAACACCATGTATGCGGTGAACACGGCGCTGTTCCGTTCAACGGACGGAGGCAAGACGTTCACCACGATTCGTAACCAGCACGGCGACAATCACGACATGT
>JBKICP010000404.1:0-6052 GCA_046567085.1 Acidobacteriota bacterium | reverse complement strand
GCCAACGATGAGGAGGCCGCAGGCGGCGGCGAGCCAGAGGGGTTTGGCGAGGGCGAGACGGAGAACGCGCTCGTGGACGCGGAGGACGGGCGCCATGATGCCGTGGTGGTGTTCCGATTCGGCGGAGTGCTCTTCGGAGGCGCTGTGTTTGTGCTTTTTCCCGCGCAGGAGGTTGAGCGAGAGGGCAGGCGTCCAGGTGAGGGCGAGGGCGAGCGAGGTGAGCAGGGCGACGGTCATGGTCACGGCGAGGGCACGGAAGAAGGTTCCGGTGACGCCGGTGACGGAGATGAGGGGCAGAAAGACCACGATGGGGGTGATGGTGGAGCCGATGAGGGGATGCGTGATTTCGGCGAGGGCTTTGCGGACGGCTTCGACGCGGTTCTCTCCGGCTTCGCGGTGCAGGGAGATGTTTTCGACGACGACGATGGCGTCATCGATGACAAGGCCGACGGCAGCGGCGAGACCGCCGAGGGTCATGAGGTCGAAGCTTTCGCCGAGAGCCCAGAGGGCGATGAATGTAACAAAGACGGTTACAGGAATGACCAGGCCGGCGACGAGGGAGGCGGACCAGTCGCGCAGGAAGAGAACGAGGATGATGGCGGCGAGGATGAGCCCGATGAGGATGGCATCGCGAACGCTGGCGATGGAGTCGCGGACCAGATTGGACTGGTCGTAGAAGGGGGTGATGTTGACGTCGGCGGGAAGAGCTTTGCGGAGGCGGGCGATCTCAGCATTGGCCTCATTGGCGACGGTGACGGTGTTGGAGTCGGGCTGGCGGGCGATGTTGAGAAGGACGGCGGGCTGCCCGTTGGAGGTGACGATGGTGTAGACGGGCTCAGTGGCGGGGACGACCTGGGCGATGTCGGAGAGGTGGATGGGGACGCCGGAGGCAGTGGATTTGACGGAGATCTGCGCGAGCTGGGCGAGGTTGGAGGCCTGATCGCCGACCAGACCGAGGATGAGCTGGTGATTCGCCTCATACAGGCCGGGCGACTGCATAAGGTTGGTCTGCTGGATGGCGTTGACGATGTCGGAGATGGTGAGCTGGGCAGAGATGAGCTTCGCGGTGTTGGGGATGATGTGGTACTCGGGGACCTGTCCGCCCTGGACGATGACGGTGGAGACGCCGTCGAGACGATTGAGGGGCGGCTTGAGCTCGTAGGTGGCGATTTCCCAGAGACGGGTCTGCGAGACGGTGTTCGAGGTGAGCGCGTAGCCGAGGATGGGGAAGGTGGCGAAGGTAAGGCGGTTGGTGGTGATGACGGCGGTGGTGGGGAGCTCCTGCTGGACGCGGGCGACGGCAGCGTTGACGAGTTCCAGGGTCTGGAACATATTAACGTTCCAGCTGAAGAAGAGGCTAACTTCGGCCGAGCCGCGGCTGGTGATGGAGCGCACGGTTTGCAGACCGGGGACGGAATTGACGGCGTCTTCGATGGGGCGGGTGATCGTGACTTCCATCTGCTCGACGGGCATGACGCCGTTGTCGACGCCGATGACGACGCGGGGGAAATTCGTCTGGGGAAAGACGGCGATGGGGATGCGGAAGGCGAGGTAGATGCCGGCGACGGCAAGGACGATGGTGAAGAAAAAGATGCTGCGCGCCCAGCGCGGGAGCCAAAAGGGTTTTTCTGCGGACTGCGTGGTGAGGTCGGTGGGGACGCCGCTCATTTATTGTCGTCCCCTTTGCCTGCGGCGGGTTTGTCGGAGTCGTCGCCGGCGGCTTTGACTTCGACTTTGGTGCCGTCATCGAGGGAGGCAGCACCGACGGTGACGACCTGCTGGCCGGCGCTGAGGCCGGAGACAATCTGGGTCATACCGGCATCGGCGAGGCCGGTAGTGACGGGGGTCTGGTGGGCGACGCCGTCCGATCCGATGAGCATGACGATGGATTTGCCGGAGGAGGCGACGACGATGGCTTCAGAGGGCACGGCGACGGCTTTGGGCGCGGTACGTCCGGCGATAGAGACCTGGACGGCGGTGCCGGGGCGGAGGGTGCCTTTGGGATTTTCGAGACGGACCCAGACTTCGACGGTGGTGCTGCCGGGATCGAGGGCGGGACTGACCAGGGTGATTTTGCCGGGGACGGGATCAGTGAGGCCGGGGACGCTGACCTCGGCCGTATCGCCGTTCTTCAGCAATTGTGCCTGTCGCTGTGCCAAATGGATTTTGGCGAGCAGGGCAGAGGTATCCATGACGGTGATGAGGGGCGCGCCGGAGGCGGCGGTTTCTCCTGCGAAGAGGGGACGCTCGGTCACGACACCGGCGATGGGGCTGCGGATTTCAGAGTAGCTGAGCTGGGCTTCGGCGCCATCGTATTTGCCTTTGGCGGATTCGAAGGTTCCTTTGGCGGCTTTGAGAGCGGCCTGATGGGAAACTTCATTCATACCGGCAAGGTGTTTGGAGGCGCTGTCGTACGCGGCCTGGGCCTGGACAAGCGCGGCTTCCGAGGTATCGAGGTCGCGTCCGGGGATGGCACCCTGAGCGAAGAGCTGTTTGCGGCTGTCGACGATGCGCTGGTTGAGGTCAAGATTGGCTTTCGCCTGGGCGAGAGCGAGTTGCGCGTTCTGGTAGTCCTCGGGGACCTGGGCTTTGACGGCGGTCTGGTAGTTGGCGTCGGCTGCCTCGAAGGCGCCCTGATTGTCGGTGACAGCGGCAGCGAGGTCGCTGTTTTCAAGGGTAGCGAGGAGTTCGCCGGCTTTCACGTGCGAACCGCGCTGGACGTAGAACTTTTTGACGGGGGCGGTGATTTTGGGTGAGATGGCGGCCTGGGCGATGGGGGCCAGGACGGCGTCAGTGACGATGTGCTCGGTGATGGACTGGACCTGGGCGTTCGCGGCCTGGACGGGGACGGCAGTGGCTTCGGTGGTGTCTTTTTTGGAGCAGCCGGCGAGGAGAAGCAAGGTGAGGGAAGAAGCGAGCGAAAGGCGAGCTGAAAGGCGAGCGGTGGAGCGGAAGGCTGACCGCGAGATGCTGTTCGCAGGAAGCCGTTGGCGAGAAGCTGTGGGCGTATGCGTGGTCATTCAGAGCGTTCCGGTGAGGGTTTGGAGGTTGGCGCGGGCGACGCGGCTGCGGAGGAGTCCGTCGGCGAGGGCGGATTCAGTCTGAGCAAGGGAGGCCTCGGCGTCGACGACTTCGAGGGCGAGCGCTTCGCCGGCGGAGTAGCGGAGGCGCGTGAGGCGGAGGCTCTCGCGGGCGGTATCGACGGAGGTGCGGAGGGAGTCGACCTGATCGGTGGCGACGCGGGCGTCGTTGTAGTACTCGTCGAGCTGAGCGATGAGGGTGCGCTGAGTATTGGTGAGGGTGGCCTGCGCGGCTTTTTCGCGGAGCTCGGCCTGGCGAATTTTGTCCTGGGTGGCGAACCAGTCCCAGACGGGAACGTTGACGGTGAAGGAGGCGGAGTAGCCGAGGTTGCGGACGTCCGGCTGGCCGGGGATATTTCTCTGATCCCAGGCGTTGAGGGTGGGCGCGTTGATGCCGTAGGTGTAATTGAAGCCAAATGTGGGCACGTAGGCGTAGCGGGCGGCGGAGACTTCACTCTTTGCCGCATGAAGAGCGGCGAGAGCGCTGCGGAGGTCAGGGTTGTGGTTCGACGCAGCGGCCTCGACGGCGGCGCGGTCGGGCAGCGGGGCAAGGGCCTCGGAGGGATCGGCGAGCGTGTAGGGGGTGCGCGGGTCGGGGAAGAGCAGGACGCCGAGGTCGAGGCGAGCCTTGTCGGCGGCGAGGGTCGCATCCTGAAATTCGCGCTGGCGCTGCTGGTATTGCAGGTCCGCTTTAACGACGTCGGCGTGGGCGACTTCGCGGCCGGATTCAAGTTTCCGTGTCAGGTCGACGAAAGTGTGGGCTTCATCGAGGGCATGCTGGGCGACGTCGACTTTTTCAGCGGTAGAGACGACGCCAAAGTAGGCCGTGACGGTGCGCAGGACGAGGTCGCGACGAGCGCTTTCCAGATCGGCCATGGCCTGGGAGGCAAGGGCGTGCGCGCGGCGATAGCTGGAGATATTGGCGAGGCTGATGTTCTGGTTGATGAGCAGTTGAGCCCAGTATTCGTGGATGGAGTCGTTGGCGACGAATATCGGGAGAGACCGCAGGCCTCGCGGAGCTCCTTCGTTGAGCGCGCCACTGGGTTGGGTGTAGGTGTAGATGCCGACAGCCGATGCGTTGGGCAGGAGGGTGCTGCGGCTGATGCCCTCATCGAGGCGCGCGGCTCCTGTTGTGGCAACGGCGCTGCGAAAGAGCGGGTCGTTGGCCACTGCGGCGTCGATCGCCTGGTTGAGGGTGAAGGTGGGAAGGGATGTACCGGCAGTCTGCGGAGGCGCCGGGGGTTGCGGAGCGGCAGGCACTGTTTGGGTCAAAGCCATCCGGGCGCACAACAGCGCAGCACAAACGGTGAGGGTTGTGCGCCCTCCTGGGCGGCCGGATCGTGCCATGGGGGGAAGGATAACAACAGCAGCTTAAGGAAGGCTGAAGATAAGCCGGAAGCTGGGAGCCGGGAGCGGGGAGCTGGGAGCATGGAGCCGGGAGCCTGTGGATGGCGTCGGTGGGGAGGGCGGTTTCTATAATCGCAATACATGGTGACGATTCGGGAGGCACGGCGAGCGGATGTGGGGCTGATTCTGGAGTTCATCCGGGATCTGGCGGAGTATGAGCGGGAGCCGGGCGCGGTGCGGGTGACCGAGGCCGAACTGCTGCGGGATGGCTTTCCGGAAGCCGGTTCGGAGAGGTACTTCGAGACGCTGATTGCCGAAGAGGGGGGCGAGCCAGCGGGGTTTGCATTGTTCCACCCGGTGTATTCGACGTGGCGCGGGCGAGCGATGCATCTGGAGGATTTGTTTGTGCGGCCGCGGTTTCGCGGGCGGGGGATCGGGCGGACTCTGCTGGAGAAGGTGGCGGCGATTGCTGTGGAGCGAGGATGCGTGATTCTGTACTGGCACGTGCTGGACTGGAATACGCCGGCGATTGAGTTCTACAAGACGCTGGGGGCAGAGGCGCTGGAGGAGTGGACGAGGATGCGGGTGAAGGACGAGGCGCTGCATCGGCTGGCGGGCGGAGTGGCGGGTAAAACACAGTGAAGATTCGTGTGATTGGCGGGGGACTGGCGGGGCCCGAGGCGGCGCTGGTCGCGGCTCGGTTGGGCGCGGAGGTCGATCTGTACGAGATGCGGCCGGTGCGGACAACTCCCGCGCACGAGACGGCGGATTTTGGCGAGCTCGTCTGCAGCAATTCACTGAAGAGCGAGAGCGAGAATACGGCGCCGTGGCTGCTGAAGCAGGAGATGCGGCGGGCGGGGTCGCCGCTGCTGGCTTGCGCAGACGCGAGCGCGGTTCCGGCGGGGCATGCGCTGGCGGTGGATCGGGTGGAGTTTTCGCGGAGGATCGGGGAGGCGATTGAGGGGGAGCCGCGGATCACGGTGCATCGGGAAGAGGTGACGCGGATCGGGCCGGGGAGCGGATTTGAGCACGGGATCACGATTGTGGCGTCGGGTCCGCTGACGTCGTCGGCGTTATCGGGAGAGATTGCGCGGCTGACCGGCAGCGAGCACCTGGCGTTCTATGACTCGATCAGCCCGATTGTGGAAGCGGACTCGATCGATCGGGAGAAAGTGTATCTGGCGGCGCGGTACGACAAGGGAACGGCGGACTACATTAATTGTCCGATGACGCAGGGGGAGTACGAGGCGTTCCACGATGCGCTGCTGACGGCCGAGAGCGTAGAGGCGAAGGAGTGGGAGAATCTCGACTATTTCGAGAGCTGCCTGCCGATTGAGGAGTTGGCGCGGCGGGGGCGGGACACGCTGCGGTTCGGGCCGATGAAGCCGGTAGGGTTGCGGGATCCGAGAACGGGGAAGACGCCGTGGGCGGTGGTGCAGCTGCGGGTGGAGAATCTGCGGGCGGATTCGTACAACCTGGTCGGGTTTCAGAACCACATGAAGTTTGGGGAGCAGGCACGGATTTTCCGGATGATTCCGGGGCTGGAGCAGGCGAAGTTTCTGCGGTACGGGCAGATTCATCGGAACACGTACATCAACTCGCCGATGGTGCTGACGCGGACGCTG
>JBKICP010000403.1:0-3279 GCA_046567085.1 Acidobacteriota bacterium | reverse complement strand
CGCTGCTGGGCGCCGTTGGCGGCCTGCTTGGGGGCAGCCGCGGCGCGAGTGGAACGGCGAACCGTGGACGAATTTTTAGCTTCCTGCATGCGGGCCATAGACTGGAATTTGCTTCGGCGTCGCCCCGGCTCGGCGGCGGCGCCAACATAACCTTTCGACCAAAGTTTTATACGCACAATGAGCCGCTACGTCAAATGTCACAGGAATGGCTCTTCTTGCTCCATCTCGGCTCCACGATGACAATGGATGCGGGAGTCTTCCGATGCGAACATGCGCGGGTTCGGGTTTGATCGCGGTTGCGCTTCTCTGCGGACTCTGTTGCGGACCCCATTCCTCGGCGGCGACGCACAGGCCGCCGCCGGAACTCCAGCCGGCTGTGCGCATCCCGGTGGCCCCCCTCGGCTATCTGCCCCCCAGCAGCTTTTACCTCACGTATCGCTTTTCCTCCTCCTCGCTCGACTTTATTGACGACAACCACATATTGTTCACCTTTCACGCCTTTGGCCTTCTGCGGCGTCTCCCGTCGGACCAGAATGACGACGCCGATCAGGAAATTCGAGCCGATGTGCTGGACCTGCGCACCGGAAAGGTCGTGCGGCACGCGGACTGGCGCATGCATGACCACGGCCGGTACCTCTGGGCGTTGCCCGACCGCAAGTTTCTCGTGCGGATCCGCAACTCCCTCTTCCTCACCGACCAGTCTCTCGTCCTTTATCCCTATCTCAATTTCGATTCGGAAATCCTCAGCGTTCAGGTCTCGCCCAATCGCCGGCTGATGGTGATTGAGCACAAGGAAACGCCAAAAATCAGCACGAAAGCCTCGGAACAAACCTCGTACCAGGCGCCGCTCATCAAGGTGGATATCCTCCCGCCCGGTTCCACGCACGACCTCGCCACGAGCCAGACGCAGTCTGCCGGACCCCTTGCGCTCATGGGCGACGGGCTGCTCGATCTCATGCAGGCCGCGGAGAATGCCGACTGGGCCGTGCGCTATGTCCCCTTCCACGGAGAGCCTCATATTCTTGCTGCGATGAAGTCCACCTGTCAGCCGGACCTGCAGCCCCTCAGCGCCACGGCCGCCCTCATCATGGGCTGTTACAACACCGGAGATACACGCACCGTGGTTGCCGTTTCCACCGCCGATGGCAGCAGGCTCTGGCAGAACCAGTGGGCCAATAAGTACGTCTGGGGCTGGTTCACGTATGCGGAAAACGGCAGCCGCTTCGCCTACGAGTCGCTGGAGGTGAACCGGCCCGTCAGCGCCTTCGACGCCCTCGACTCTCAGGACGTCGCCGCCCAGGTCGTGGGCGTCTATGACACCGACACCGGCCACCTGGTGCTCGTTCGCAATGCCACTCCCGTCCTGACCGCCGGCCAGAATGCCGCTCTTTCTCCCGACGGCCGCCGATTTGCCGTCCTGCGCCACGGTGCAATCGAGGTCTACGATCTGCCGCCCGTGCAGCCGCGCGCGGTGAAGGTGAAAAAGCGAAAGTAGCGGCGGCCCTTCCCGGAAATCCTTCTCCTGCAACGTCCCCTCCTGAAGCTCCGCCTCGCCATTGACATTCCTGCACACCGGGTGAAATTCTCATACGTTTTGCCAGAGGTGTTCCCGATGAACCCAGTCACACCCTCCGCGCCCGGCATGCATGTCCCCTCCGTGGGAGTTTCGGTCGCTCTGCCCTATCTCATCCAGCAGGACTGGCGCGCCTATACCCCCGAACAGCACGCCATCTGGGCGGAACTCGTCCGCCGCCGCATGCCGCAGCTTCGCGAACATGCCGCCCAGGAGTATCTGGACGGCTTCCATCAGATCGGCCTCCGCGAAGACACCATTCCCGACCTCGCCGACGTCAATCGCCGCCTGGCTCCCCGCACCGGATGGAACGCCACTCCCGTGAGCGGCTTCCTGCCCCCCGATGCCTTCTTTGAAATGCTGGCCGCGCGACAGTTTCCCACCACGACCTACATCCGCGGCCGCGAGTCCATGGAATACACCCCCGAGCCGGACATCTTCCACGACGTCTTTGGACACGTGCCCATGCACGCCCACCCCGTCTTCGCCGACTTTCTCCAGCAGTACGGCCGCGTCTGCGCCGCCCTCATGCACGATAAGGAAAAGCTGGAGAAGATGGGCCGCCTTTTCTGGTTCACCGTGGAGTTTGGCGTGATCCGCCAGGGCGGCAAAATCAAGCTCTACGGCAGCGGCCTCATCTCCTCGCACGGCGAAAGCACCCACGTCATCGAAGGCCGCCCTCTGATTCGCGACTTCGACCTCCAGCAGGTCATGGAGCAGCAGTTCCTCGTTTCCGAGGAGCAGAAAGTGCTCTATGCCGTCGAATCCTTCGACCAGATTTACGAAGCCGCCCAGGAGGCCGAGCGTCAGCTCGCCGGATAACCTCTTTCCCCAATCGCAGTCGAATGCGCAGACGGATTCCGGACTCACCGGAGTAACGGAATTCGTCTGCACATTTTGCAGAGTTTTGATCCTCCGCGATGCACAATACAGAAATTGGCCTGTCTAACCGACGGGTTTGCATCTCACATCGCGGGAAACTCGCAGGAGGGCTCCATGCCTCGGATCCACTTTCATCAGCAGCTGGCTGCGCTCAAAGACAAATTGCTGGCCATGGCCGCCCTCGCCCAGCAGGCCGTGGAGGCTGCTGTGGATGCCTGGCTGCAGCGCGATCCGAGCCTGTGTCAGTACGTCCGCGACAACGAAACCGCCATCAACAGCGCCCAGCGCGAAGTGGATGACATGGCCTACGAACTGCTCTCTCGCGAGCAGCCCATGGCCATCGACCTGCGCTTCATCCTCGCCGTCATCAAGATCAACGGCGACCTCGAGCGCATCGGCGATATGGCTGTCAGCATTGCCGTCCGCGCCCTCGACAAGCTCGAAGAGGACGCCATCGACCTCCCTGCCGACATCGCCGGCATGGGCGATTTCGCCGTCCGCATGATCCGCACCGCCGTACAGTCGCTCCTCGACGGCGATGCCCTCCTCGCCGAAAGCGTCCGCGATATGGACGACGACATCGACCGCATGAACCGCGTCAACATCTCCGACCTCACCCGGCTCATTCAGAATCATCCGGAGGCCGCCGATCAGGCTCTGCCTGCCATCCTCATCTCGCGCAACCTGGAACGCATCGCCGACCACGCCACCAATATCGCCACCGACGTCATCTTCTGGGTGCGCGGCGCCGATCTGCGCCATCAGATCGGTGCTGCCATCGACTGAATCTCCCGGGGGCCGGACTGGCCCTCATCCCGTCCGTC
>JBKICP010000402.1:0-3702 GCA_046567085.1 Acidobacteriota bacterium | reverse complement strand
TCGAGCGTTTCCAGGTTGGCCGCTTCGTCGTTCAGATTCACGCCCGAAATCGCTCCGATCTGATCCTGGAGCTGCGTCAGCGACGCCTGTTGCGCTGTATTTTCGGTCGAGACCTGAGAGGTCAGGCTTCCGAGGCTCGTCACCATATCCGAGAACCACGCCGTCGGCGAAATCCCGTTCACAATTCCGGCGTTCTGCTGATCGGCCATGGTCACCGCATTGCTGTTGTCCAGCGAGCCCGCCCCAGCGGAGGCCGCCGCAAGCTGCGTCGGATCCGTCATTGCCACCGCGATCTGTGCAGCCGATCCCAGGGGGTTCGCCGCTGTAGCCCCTGCAGGCAGACTGAAGATCGCGGCTCCCGGGTTGCCGTTCAGATCCGCACCCTGCTGGTTCAGCGTATTCATCTGCGTCCCCACCGCGTACGCGAGCGTGTCCAGCGCACTCTCGATCTGCGGAATGTCGCCGTCCCGCGCCGTCAGGATTCCTCCCAGCTGGCCTCCCCCCGAGGTCAAATCCGCGGTGATGTCGTCTCCCTGGTTGTTGAAATAATGCGCGACGCCGCTCTGCTGTCCGGTGGTGATCGCATACGACTGCCCCTGAGCGACCAGCAGCGACCCGCCCAGGGTCGTCACGGTCAGACCGTTGTTCTCCGTCGGAATGGTACGGATCCCGATCAGCTGCGAGAGGAGGGTGAGATCCTGCTGCCGCTGGTCCTCCAGCGTTCCGGCATCCTGATGGGGACTCCGCGACTGGATCTGCAGGTTGAGCTGCGCGATGTTCTGCAACAGCGTATTCGCCTGCGTCACCACGCTGCCGGTTTGCTCATCCAGTCCCTGGCGCTGGGTTTCGAGTTGCGCCGCCGTGCCATTGAAGTCCTGTGCCAGACTCGTCGCGGCACTCAGGACGTTCTGCCGGGACGCCACATCCGCAGGATTGCCCTCGAGCGCTGCAAGAGAATTGAACAGGCTCGACAGATCGCTGCCGATCCCGCTGCCCGCGCTGGTGCTCGTCCCTGCGCTGGTTGCACCCGCAAAGAGCGCCTGGATCTGATCCAGAGCACCCAGCCGGGCCGACGAGGCGCTCGCCAGCTGCGTCTGCTGCTGCGCCGCCTGCACCAGCACTCGATCCCGCTGCGACTGCGGCCCGGTCATCTGCACGCCCGCCCCAAAGCTGGCCCCGCTGAACGAGGTGGAAGCGCTCTCCACCCACACGGGCCTCTCCTGGGTGTAGCCGGGCGTATTCACGTTCGCGGTATTGTTCGCAATGATATTGAGAGCCGCCTGGTCCGCATCCAGTGCGCCGCTCGCAATATTGAACGCCATGCCGATTGTTGCCATCAGGCACCGCTTTCCATTTCTTTCCCGCCGCGCAGCGCTTCAGTCCCTGACTCTCGCGACCCGGCTATCGCCTCGCCGTCTCCGAGACGGCAGCTCCCCTGCAGGGGCCCATAGCCGTCCGCTCCGCGCAGCAGCCGCAGATTGCGGCGGGTCAGTTCCAGCAGAATTCCCAGCGCTCGCAGCCTCACCTGGGCTCGCTCCCATTCCTGGGCCGTCGCAGGCGGCACCGCCCGTCGTGCGGTCTCGGCGAGAGCCTCCAGCCGCCCTCCATCTGCTGCGGCCAGTGCTGGAATCGCTGCATCCAGCAGTTCGACCACAGCCGGTGCCATCGCCATGCCTTTCTCTCCCTCGCCTCTCTGTGACACAGAACCCCGGCTTCCCCACCGGGTGCATCGCGGCTCTGCCTCAGGAGATGCCCGCCGTCAGCTTCATTTCCCCATCATGTGGTCGATCATCTTTCCTGCCACAGCCGATGCAGGAACCTGATAGGTGCCGGCTGCGATCGCCTGTTGAATTGCCGTCACTTTCTCCATGCGCACGTCGGAATCCGGTGCTGCTGCCGCCGCTACACTCGCCGCCGAACTCAGCGTCGCCTGGTCTGTCCCTGGTTTCGGCACCCCACTGGGGGATGCCCCCGTCTTGCCGGCCGTCTGCGTCACGGCCTCGCTCGAGAACAACTGTTGCAAGCCCTGAAGGTTGTTCTGGATGTTCATCGTGGTACTCCTTCACTCCGTTTATCGGCCTGTCTGCCCGGAACTTGATGCCAATCGTGCCCGATTTGCGCTTGGGTGTTTCCTTTTGGGAGATCCTTCCCGTTTCCGAAGTGCTCGAGGATTTTCGTCGCGATCCCGAAACCACCTCGTTCGGAGATCGCCTTTGCCAATGCCTCGGAGCCGAAAGTCACCAGCGCGCTGCCGCTTCTCTCCCCGCCCTCGCCCGCATCCTCCCCGAACAGCGGATCCTTCTCGAGGGGCGCCAGAAATTCCTTCATCAGACACGCTTCGAATTCGTGCGCCGCCGGCTTCAGTCTCGGATCGGGTGCGCTCGCGGCTTTCCCCGGATCTCCTGTTCCTGCGATTCCGGACAGGCTGGGCATCACAGCACCTCCAACTCGGCTTCGAGGGCTCCGGCCTCTTTCATGGCCTGCAGGATCGAGACGATATCCCGGGCCGTGGCCCCGATCTGCTGCAGATCCTGGACCAGATCGTCCACCGTTGCCCCCTCTTTGAGCTCAATCCGATTCGCCGGCTTATCCTGCGCCTGCACCGTCGTCTGCTGCACGACCTGGGTCGTGCCCGCAGCCATCGGATTCGGCTGCGAAACCTCGAACCGGCTCACCACATTCACCACCAGACCGCCGTGCAGGATCGTGACTGGTTGCAGGGTCACGTTGCCGCCGATCACCACCGTGCCCGTTCGTTCGTTGACGACCACCTTCGCCCGGGGAAAGACCTGCACCTCCACCTCTTCGACTCGTGCGAGCAGAGCAGGAATGTCCTCATTGGCCGATGGCGCAAGCTCGATCCGCCGGCTGTCCACGGCATGGGCGACGGGCCGGTCCAGCACGCGATTGATGTCGGCTGTGACCGTTTCCGCGGTATGGAAGTCGGCATCGTTCAGCAGCAACGCCAGGCTGTGCATCTGCGCCAGATCGAGCCGAACCCCGCGTTCGACGATCGCTCCGGAAGGAATCCGCGCCGTGGTCGGATAATTCACCGAATGGCTGTTTCCGTTGGCGGTCACCGCGTAACCGCCCAGAACCATCGGTCCCTGGGCCTCGGCGTAGATCTGACCGTCCGGGCCATAGAGCGGGGTCAGCAGCAGAACCCCGCCTTCCAGGCTGCGCGCATCGCCCGCCGAGGATACGGTTACGTCGACCTTGCTTCCCGGCGCGGCGAACGGCGGCAGCGTTCCGGACAGGAAAACCGCCGCCATATTCCGCGTCTGCATCATGGACGCCATGGCATTGCCCTGCAGGCTCACACCCATCCTCTGCAGCGCCGACTCGAGCGTTTGCAGCGGAAACACCGTCTGCGAACTGTCTCCGGTCCCGTGGAGTCCCACGACGATCCCATAGCCCACCAGTTGGTTGTCCCGTACCCCCTCCACCGAGGCAACGTCCTTCACCCGCGCCAGCTTCGGTTGCGGAGCTTCCGCAGCAGAGAGCGTAGCCGCTGCCGACAGCAGGATCGCCATCCCGGCGCTCCATCCTCGTCTCCACGTCGTCTGCCCCGATCGATCGTGCATCCTCGCCTTCTCCCTGCAAAACAACGCCGTTCGAGCTCGGCGCTCAAAATATCAGGAACCGTTCCAGCAGCCGCACCACCGGATTCTGCCGGTAGGTCGCATCGTTCACGATTCCTTT
>JBKICP010000401.1:299-31421 GCA_046567085.1 Acidobacteriota bacterium | reverse complement strand
GGTATGTCCCTCAGCGATGCCGTGCGTGAGATCACCGAAATGGAGGCCCGCCTCGGAATGCCCTCCACGGTTCACGGCTTCTTCGCCGGTACCGCCCAGGCCTACCAGGATTCCCTGGGCAGTGAAAAGTATCTGGTCATCACCGCGATTCTCGCCGTCTACATCGTCCTCGGCATCCTCTACGAGAGCCTGGTCCACCCCTTCACCATCCTCTCCACGCTCCCCTCGGCCAGCATCGGCGCCATGCTCGCGCTCATGATCTTCCAGATCGACCTCAACGTCATCTCCATCATCGGCATCATCCTGCTGATCGGAATTGTGAAAAAGAACGCCATTATGATGATCGACTTTGCCCTGATGGCCGAGCGCGAGGAACAGAAAACCACCCGCGACGCCATCTTTGAGGCCTGTATGCTGCGTTTCCGGCCCATTATGATGACCACCATGGCCGCCATCTGCGGCGCTCTGCCCCTCGCCTTCGGCAGCGGCACCGGCTCCGAGTTGCGCCGGCCCCTCGGCATCACCATCGTCGGCGGCCTCCTCCTCAGCCAGCTCGTCACCCTCTACACCACGCCGGTCGTTTACCTCACGCTCGACGCTCTCCGCCTGCGCATTCTCGGCCGCACCCACGACACCTTCCGTCCCGAAGTCGAAGGAGCCACCTCATGAAGGCCATCAGGAAAATCGACACCATGAGGAAGAATCGCAGACCCCTCGCCGCGCTGGCATCCGCCGCGCTGCTGGCCATTCCTGCCGGTTGCATGGTCGGCCCCAAATACCATGCCCCCGCGCCGCCCCAGGTCACCGCCGCCAATTACAAGGAATCCAGCTTCAGCTTTCAGGACCAGCCCGGCTGGAAAGTCGCCAGCCCCCAGGACGTCATGCTCAAAGGCAACTGGTGGGAGATCTTCCACGAGCCCGAGCTGAACGCCCTCGAAGACCAGCTCAACATCAATAACCAGACCATCAAACAGTACTTCGAGCAGTACATGTCCGCGCGCGCCCTCGTCGCCGAAGCGCGTTCCCAGTACTGGCCCACCCTCACTGCCGTTCCCGGCTGGAACCGGCAAAAGTCCTCCGGTAACCTGCGCGCCTCCAGCCTCGCCAACACCGGCTCCACCAGCACCATGTGGACCGCTCCCCTCGACGCGAGCTGGGCTCCCGACCTCTGGGGCAAGATCCGCCACGAAGTCCAGCTGGAGCAATACACCGCTCAGATGAGCGCCGCCGACCTCGCAGGCGAGACCCTCGTCGAACAAGCCTCCCTCGCCGAGTTCTACTTTGAGATTCGCGGCCAGGACATGCTCCAGGTCATCCTCAACCAGACCGTCGCCGCCGATCAGAAAGCCCTCGACGCCAATCAGGGCGCCTATGACGCCGGCACCGGCGCCTATATCTCCGTCGTCGAATCCCGCAATACGCTCCAGACCGTGCAGGCAGCCGCCATCAATGTCGGCCTGCTGCGCGCCCAGTACGAGCACGCCATCGCCGTGCTCCTCGGCCGAGTGCCCTCGGATTTCCATATCCCCGTGCGCCCCATGACCTACAACCCGCCGCCGATCCCCACCGGCGTCCCGTCGCAACTGCTCGAACGCCGGCCCGATGTCGCAGCCGCCGAGCGCACGCTCGCCGCCGCCAACGCCACCATCGGCATCGGCTACGGCGCCTTCTTCCCCAACCTCACGCTCTCCGCAACGGGGGGAACCGAATCGTCCAGCTTCTCCCACATCGCCGACTGGCCCAGCCGCTTCTGGTCCCTCGGAGCTCAGGCGCCGCAGATTATCTTCGACGCCGGCCTCTACCGCGCCCAGCTGCACCAGTATCAGGCCACGTACAACGCTGACGTCGCCACCTATCGCCAGACAGCGCTCACCGCCTTCCAGCAGGTCGAAGACGCTCTCGTGGCCACCCGGAATTACTCCCAGCAAATTCTCCAGCAGCAGGAGGCCGTCAAGTCCGGCCAGGAATTCCTCGATCTGGAGATGCAGCGCTACGAGGCCGGCGTCGACCCCTACCTCCTCGTCGTCACCGCCCAGACCACACTGCTCGGCAATCAGCAGGCTCTCAATGTCCTCCAGGTTTCACAGATGATCTCGGCGGTGCAGCTCATTCAGTCGCTCGGCGGCGGTTGGGATCGCTCGCAGCTTCCCACACCCTCCCAGGTCGGCGCCAAAGTTCCCAACAGCGCCTATACGATGGCGAAGTAAACAGTCGAACCTCCGCGTCGCCGCCTTCTCGGCGCAACTCCGGCCCACCCGTCGCTGCCTTCCTGAGGAGCGTAGCGACGAAGGATCTGCGTAGGGCGCTGCGCAGATGCGCGACAGAGAATGCCCCCGCCGTCAGCCCGGGCAATCCGTGGCCCCCCAGGTTGCCTGACCACAGTTCCGTTTCTGTGAAACGACAGGCACCTCCCCGGCACCACAGTTCTGTTACTGTGAACCCCCAAAGTTCGCTGACCAAAGAGTCTCCGCCAATCAACGTTATCTGTTGATTTTGAATGATATAAACGAGCATCAAAGCAACGCAGGATGATGTAAGAAGAGGACGCCCCATGCTGCCTTACCTCTCTGTGATTCTTCCCGTTCGCAATGAACGGAAGATGCTGCCCGGGCTCATCGATCAGTTGCTGGAGCAGAATTATCCTCCGGAACTCTACGAGATCCTCGTCGTTGATGGCCGTTCCACCGACGGCACCGGCGATCTGATCCGCCGCCGCTACAGCAACCGCCGCGTCCGCGTGCGCGTCCTCGACAATCCCAAAGGAACGGTGGCCGCCGGCCGCAACGCCGGCATCCATGCCGCATCCGGCGATGCCATGGTCTTTCTCGCCGGACACTGCACGATCCCCTCAAAGAACCTGCTGGCCGACACCGCTGAAGTTCTCGAAACCACCCGCGCCGAATGCCTGTGCCGCCCGCAGCCGCTGCTCGCCGACCCGGAAACCTACATGGGCCAGGCCATCGCGCACGCGCATTCCACGCGCATCGGACGCGGCACCGCCATGCCCGACATCGCCGGCTATCTCGACCTGCCCGGCTTCGCCTGTACCTTCCGCCGCACCGTCTTCGAGGATGTCGGGCTCTTCGACGAGGCCTTCGATGCCTGCACCGGCCTCGACTTCAATCAGCGCGTCCGCCAGGCGGAAATCCGCACCTACTACGATCCCCGCCTCGCCGTGCACGAGCAGCCGCCGCAAAAGCTGCGCAGCCTCTTCGCCGAAATGTTCAACCACGGCCGCGGCGCCAGCCACTGGATGAGCAAGCATCCCGAGTGCTCCTCGCTCGCCGAGATCGCGCCCCTCACCGTGCTCCTCGCCATCCTCGTCACCCTGTTTGCCTGGATGCACCTTCCGCACCTGGTGGCCGCCATCGTCACCGCTCCCTTCGCCGTCGTGCCCATCGGCGTCCTGCTGGCCTCCATGCAGATCGCCGCCAGTCACGGATTCCGTTCAGCGTGGAGAGCCCCCGCCATCTTCGCGACCATCTACCTCGGCCAGGGACTCGGCCTGCTCTTCGAATACGCCATCCCGTCGGAAGATCCGCGCAACCGCAAGCCCGTTCCTGTGCTCACCATGCCGCGGCCCGGTGAAGCCCTGCAGAAAGCAGATCGCGCCGCCTGATCCCTGCAGCAGCGCCCCCCGCAACCAGCCGAAAGCGGGGGGTGCAGCCCCTCGCATGTTGCTGACTTTGCGCGACCGAGGGTTGGGAGAAGCCCCCTATGTTTGCAAGTTAGTTAACTGGCCCGGGAGATTGGGCCTGGCCCTCGATCGCAGGGCATCCGGGAAATTTGGACGGCCTGTGTCGGCGATGGTTGACCGACGGTTGTGCAAGGCGAAAAGCAACCGCACAACCTCGAATGTTCCGGGTTTACCGGCATCCCGGACGTTTCACGTCCCCCTGTTCTCTGTGTCCAGTGATCGCGATCACCTTTTTCCCGACGCCGTTCTGGCATCCTGAATTTGTTCCTTTCCGCCTCCGGGAAGGATTCAGGGGCTGCCTCTTCACACTGGGGAGTGGAACGCTGGCGGCCCCTCCATATCAAACCTGAAGCTGGCTCTTGCGTACATACATTCTTGCATTTTGTACATATAGAACATTATGCTGCATACAGGAGCTCATCGCTATGCCGACGACTCGAAGTCGCACCGTTCGCAAGAATTTCCGACTGAATCCGGCGCAGATTGCCAGAGCCCAGAAGGTGCTCGGTGCCGCAACGGAGACGGAAACCATCGTGCGCGCCCTCGACCAGGTCATTACCGAGGCAGAGCGTGATCGCATCACGGTGACGGCGAACCAACGTTTCCTCAGGAGCGGCGTTGTCATCGACGATGCATTCGGAAGTCTGGAATAGCAATGCCGATTCTGTTTGACTCCTCCGTGTACATCGCGGCGTTGCGTCCGGGGGGAGATCCTTCCCTCCTCTCGAACCGCTGGGCCGCGGAGGCACCCCTGTGGTTGAGTTCGGTTGTGCTTGAGGAACTGTACGCAGGATCTCGGCCGGATCACCGTCGTGAGCTGGAGAAACTTGAGCGCGATTTCGATAGAGCCAGGCGGGTGCTCGTACCCAATCTCGGTGACTGGACAAGCGCGGGCAGAATGCTCGCCGGCATCGCCGAAAAGCATGGATACGAGAAGATCGGCCGGGCGCGACTCACGAACGATGCCTTGATTGCAGCCAGTGCTGCTCGCACAGGAATTCGCGTGCTCACCGTCAATGCACGGGATTATGCTCTGTTGGCCCGCTTTTGCCCGCTTCAGTGGGAAGCGAGATCGCTTTAGACGCCGAAATACCGGGCACCCCGGACCGTTCGCAAAGCAAGCCCCCGGAGCGGTCGGCCGATACTCCTCTTCTGCACACCCCGTCCACTCCCGCATAACCTGGCGTCCTCGCTACACTGGTCCCCGTGAGCGACTATCGCGGACGCATCGCCCCATCGCCGACCGGCTTGCTGCATCAGGGCCACGCCCGCACCTTCTGGACGGCCTTCGTCCGCGCCCGCGACGCCCACGGCGTCCTCATCCTGCGCAACGAAGACCTCGACCCGCAGCGCTCCAAATCCGACTTTGTCGCTGCCATGATCGAGGACCTGCACTGGCTCGGCATCCAGTGGCAGGAAGGCCCCGACCTCGGCGGCGCCTTCGCCCCGTACTCCCAAAGCGAGCGCCGCGAACACCACCTCGCCCTCTGGCGCGAGCTTCTCGCCCGCGGATTCCTCTATCCCTGCACCTGCTCACGCCGCGAGCTCAGCGGCATCGCGCAAGCCCCCCACGACGACGCTCCCGCGCCGCGCTTCGAAGGCGACGAAGGCCCGATGTATCCCGGCACCTGCCGCCCCACGGTGCCCGGTGCCCGGCACACGGTGCCCGCAGCACAACCCTCCGGAGTGAACTGGCGCTTTCGCGTGCCCGATGGCGAAGTCATCGCCTTCGATGACATGCACTTCGGTCCGCAGCGCTATATCGCCGGTGAAGACTTCGGCGATTTCCCCGTCTGGCGCCGCGACGATGTCCCCGCCTATCAGCTCGCCGTCGTTGCCGACGACCACGCCATGCGCATCACCGAAGTGGTTCGCGGCGCCGACCTGCTGCTTTCCACCGCCCGCCAGATCCTCATCTATCGCGCCCTCGGCTGGCCCCAGCCCCGCTGGTACCACTGCCCCCTCGTGCTCGACACACAAGGCCAGCGCCTCGCCAAGCGCTACGACGCCCTCGCCATTCGCACGCTGCGCGAACAAGGCTGGACGCCCGAAGCCGTTCTCGGTCAGGCGGCTCCCGCTCAGGCTGCTCTCAGAATTCCCGGCTCATAAGCCACCGGCTACAGGCCACCGGCTACAGGCCACCGGCTAAGGTCCAGCCTCTCAGGCCGTCTCTTCTTCTTCGTCCTGCATCTCTTCGATCTGCATATCGCGAAATTCGTTGGAGTCGAAAACCTCGCCACAATCCAGGCACTCGACAAATTCGGCGTCATCCTCGCGTGCCACTACGCGGACCTTGGGGTGCTTGCAGACCGTATTCATGGGGTGTTGGGGCAGTGTTACTCGTTATGGGGCAGATTGTACCTGGCCCAGGGCGTCTGTCAACTGCCATCTTGACCTCGCCCGCCTGGACCGCGTTTACACTGAAGCCATGCCCGAACTGGAACGCGTCTCCCTCGACGACGTCCGCCGCGTCGCCGAGTTGGCCAACCTCGAGCTCACCCCCGACGAGGAGCCCCGCATGCGCCGCGACCTGAACGCCATCCTCGACTACGTCGCCCAGCTCGGCGAGCTCGATACCGCCAGCATTTCCCCCATGGCCCAGGTCTCCGAAGTCCTCGCCACCGCCGGCGAAGCTGCCTCCGGGCAACGATCCGTCCTCCGCAATGACGAAGTCCGCCCCTGCCTCGATCGCGCCCAGGTCATGGCATCCGCCCCCGAGTCCGATGCCGTCTTCTTCAAAGTCCCCAAGGTGATTGAGCGATGAGCACTCCCGCCACCAGCGCAGCCGCTTCCATCGACGGCATCCGCTCCGCCATCGCCCGCGGCGAAACCACCGCCAAAGCCCTCACCGAAATTTACCAGGCACGCATCACCGGCGAAGACAGCAAAATCCACGCCTGGCTCAGCGTCGACAACGACTACGCCCTCGCTCAGGCCGCGCGCATCGACGCTCTCGCCGCCAACGGCGATCCCCTGCCGAAACTCGCCGGCGTTCCCTTCGGCATCAAAGACGTCCTCACCCTCGAAGGCTTCGCCGCCACCGCCGGATCCAAAATCCTCGAAGGCTACCGCCCGCCCTACACCGCGACCGCCGTAAAGAAGCTCGCCGACGCCGGCGCCATTTTCCTCGGCAAGCTCAACTGCGACGAGTTCGCCATGGGCTCCTCCAACGAAAACTCCGCCTACGGACCCGTGCATAATCCGCACGCGCTCGACCGCGTCCCTGGCGGATCCAGCGGCGGATCGGCCGCAGCCGTCGCCGCCGGCATGGCCGTCGCCACCCTCGGCACCGACACCGGCGGATCCATCCGCCAGCCCGCATCCTTCTGCGGCATCGTCGGCGTCCTGCCGACGTACGGCCGCGTCTCCCGCTACGGCCTCATCGCCTTCGCCTCCTCGCTCGATCGCATCGGACCCTTCGCCGCCAGTGTGCGCGACGCCGCCACCGTCCTCGGCGTCATCGCCGGCCACGACGTCATGGACGCCACCTCCTCGCCGCTGCCCGTCCCCGACTACACCGCGGACATCGACCGCGGCGTCCAGGGCATGACGCTCGGCGTTCCCACCGAATACTTCGCCGAAGGACTCGACCCCGAAGTCCGCGCCGCCATCGAATCCGGCATCGAGAAGCTCCGCTCCGCCGGCGCCGCAATCAAACCCATCTCCCTGCCCCACACGCGCTACGCGATCCCGACGTATTACGTCATCGCCACCGCCGAAGCCAGCGCCAACCTCGCTCGCTTCGACGGCGTCCGCTACGGCCTCCGCGCCCCCGAATCCGACACCCTCGCTCATATGTACCGCCGCACCCGCGACCTCGGCTTCGGCGCCGAGGTCAAACGCCGTATCCTGCTCGGCACCTACGTGCTCAGCCACGGCTACTACGACGCCTACTACCGCAAGGCCCAGCAGGTCCGCCGTCTCCTCACCGACGACTTCCTCACTGCCTTCCGCGACGTCGACGCGATCCTCACGCCCACCGCTCCCACGCCCGCCTTCAAACTCGGCGAAAAATCCGACGACCCCGTCGCCATGTACCTCGCCGATATCTACACCGTCACCGCTTCGCTCGCCGGCATCTGCGGCATCTCGGTGCCCTGCGGCCAGTCGAAAGACGGCCTCCCCATCGGCATGCAGATCCTCGGAAAACATTTCGACGAAGCCACCCTCTTCCGCGTCGCGCAGGCCGTGGAGAGCCCCTCGCCTCGCACCTGACCCCGCGCCAGGAAAACAGGAACGCGCCGCTGGCGTATGCTCATCCAGAACGCCGCGCGCGCCCCCTCTGCGCAGCGGAAGCAGCGCATTGCGAGGATCTTCTTTGGACGAGAACCAGCAGCACCCACCAGCCCCACAGATCGCCCCATCCATTCCCCAGGAACCACCGCCCGGCGCCCCCGAGTCCCTCGCTCTGCCGCCGCGCCGCGAACTGCCCTGGCTCTTCGTAGGGCGCAACGGCATTCGCGCCGGATGGTCCGCCCTCGCCTTCTATGCGCTGTTCTTCGTGATGGCGATCGCCGTCAGCCTCGTGATCAAATTCGCGCTGCATCCGAAAAACATTCCCCGCGGCGGCGCCATGTCTCCCTGGCTCGGCATTGCGAATGAAGCCGGCCAGTTCCTGCTCGTCGTGGCCGCCACATGGATCATGTCCCGCATCGAGCGCCGCCCCCTGCTCTTTTATGGATTCCAGGGACGAGCGCGCCTCGTGCGCTTTTTCTCCGGCCTCGTCTGCGGATTCGCCGCGATCTCCGGCCTCGTCTTCGTCCTCGCCAAACTGGGCTACATCGCCATCGAGGGCCGCCTGCTCAGCGGCGCGGCAGCATGGCACTACGCCCTGCTCTGGGGACTTGTCTTTCTCTGCGTCGGCTTCTTTGAGGAATCCTTCCTCCGCGGATACGCCCAGTTCACCCTCACCCGCGGCCTCGGCTTCTGGGGCGGCGCTCTGATCCTCTCCTTCCTCTTCGGCTTCGGACACGGCAGCAATCCCGGCGAATCGCCCGTCGGCCTCTTCGCCGCCGGCGCTGTCGGCCTCCTCTTCTGTCTCAGCCTCTGGTACACCGGCTCGCTCTGGTGGGCAGTCGGCTTCCACGCCGCGTGGGACTGGGGCGAGTCCTACTTCTACGGCACCGCCGACAGCGGCATGCAGGTCCGGGGACACCTCTTCGGCTCTCACCCCATCGGCAAGCTGCTCTGGAGCGGCGGCAGCACCGGCCCCGAAGGCAGCCTCCTCGTGCTGCCCCTTCTGCTGGTCATCGCCCTGCTCATGGCCGCGTGGTGGGAGAAACGCGGAGAAAAACCCTTCAAAACGATGGCCTGGAAACCCGGCCGTCTGCCGTAAGAAAGAACGAATCTTGGTTCCGTCGTCTCGCAGGCTCGAAACTTCCCCGACCGGCATCGTTGACCGGCTAAGCGCGACCCACCGTTGTAATTTAAGGTGAGCACACGTGGCAATGCGAACCAACCTCGACCTGGACACATTGCGCACCTTTTTGGTCGCCCACGAGCTTGGCGGCCTGGGGCAGGCCGCAGAACATCTTGGCCGCACTCCTTCGGCCGTCAGCCTCCAGATGAAGCGCCTGCAGGATGACCTCGGAGTATCCCTCTTGCGGAAAAGTGGCCGCGGACTGGCTCTCACTGAAGCCGGAGAAGTGGCCCTCACGTACGCTCGCCGCATTCTCGCAATGCATGACGAACTGCAGGACACGATGCAGAGTGCAAAGCTCGCGGGCCGCATTTGTATCGGCTGCGCACAGGACTTCGCGCCGATCCTGCCCTCCGTTCTTTCGCATTTCGCTTCCCTGTATCCACGGATGCAGGTCGAACTGTTCATCGAAGGGAATGCGGCGCTGGCCGATGCGATTGAGAAGCGACGGCTCGATCTGGCCATCGTGATCGGTCATGAAGACCGTGCCACTGCGCAGACCGTCGGCCAGACCGACCTCGTCTGGATCGCTTCATCCTCCTTCGTGCCACCTCCGGAGCAGCCCCTGCCTCTCGCCTTACTCGGACCGCATTGTGCTTTCCGGAAGTGTGCCATCCAGCATCTGGAGGCAACAGGCATACCGTATCGCATCGGCGCCAACAGCCCCAGCCTGGACGGCCTGTGGGCCGCGTTGCTGGGGGGCCTGGGGGTCACGGCGCGCACTGCGCTCAGTCTTCCTGAAGGTCTCACTTCGGCTGTCTCGCTGTACGGCCTGCCTTCTCTCGGACAAGTGCCCGTCACTTTGCATCGAAATGCGCACTCTGACGGTGCCGCTGTCGATCGCATGGCCGCGCTCCTCTCCCAGTCTCTTCAGTTGACGCTGTTCTCCCGGTTCAAGGGAAACGCTCGCCGTAGTAACGCAGTTGGTGGAAACGGCGTCATCAACATATCTTCGGGCCGAGGCAGGAAACATAAATCACGCTCAACAATGGGTTGAGAACTATCAAATTGTGCGCCTGGTGTTCGATCGCTACATTGGCCACATGATCATCAAGTACCTTCCGTTTCTGGCTGCCGTGCTCATAGGCTCCTTAGGGGCGCCAGCACATCCCCGCGGCATTGTCGGTACCTGGACTCTCACCAGGGCCGAAAAGCTGCTCCCAAACGGGACCGTTGTATCCGATTACGGCGAGAACCCGCACGGTCTCGTCATTTTCACCGCGGATGGGTATTACTCGGTGCAGATTTATCGTGCCGACCGCCTCAGGTTTTCCTCCGCAGACAAACTCAAAGGTACGCCGGAGGAGTACAGGCAGGCCGTTCTCAGCACCAGCGTCCACTTCGGCCGTTACACCATCGATCGTGCAAAACACACGATCACATTTCACATCGACCGTTCCTCCTTCCCCAATCAAGATGACACCACGCAGGTACGTCCTTACGAGATACACGGCGATGAGCTCTCCTGGAAGGTATATCCACGCCCCGATGGCTCAATTCCGATCACCGTCCTGCGGCGGGTCAACAGCAGAGAGCAGCCTCAGGCAAAAGGACTGCAGTGACAGATCAAGGATGGCTGCCTCCGCGACAAACGGCGACGGCCATCTGCTAAGTACCGATAACGATGACGAGGCCACTGCATGGGGGTTCTTCAGGACCAGCGCCGTGTCGTCGCCGATCACACGCATAGCGAACCTTTGGCCGATTCCGCGTCGCGTTAAAATCGCCGCTGTCGCCTTTTTGCGCTTCAGAAACGAATGTCGACCGCGCGCTCCACACCCCGCTGGGTCTTTCTCTCTCTCTTCTTCGGCGTGCTGCTCCTTCTTCTCGCACCCGTTTTCGCCCACCGCATGGAGTGGAGCGCCTTCATCCTCCTCGTCTACCTCCAGACGCCCCTCTACATGCTCCATCAGGTGGAAGAGCACACCGGCGACCGCTTCCGCGCCTTCGTCAACCGGCAAATCTATGGCGGCCTCGACGCCCTCACCCCCGCCGCCGTCCTCGTCGCCAACATCCCAGGAGTCTGGGGAATTACCGCGCTCTCGCTTAACCTGGCCGTTAGTGCGGCCGCTGGCTGGGGCCTGCTCGGCGTCTACCTCATGGCCGTCAACGCGATCGTTCACGTCGTCGCTCTCATCCGCTGGCGCCGATACAATCCCGGCCTCTGGACCGCGCTGCTTCTCTTTCTGCCGGTCAGCGTCCTCTCCTTATGGAAGAGCGCGTCCACCCTCGATCCATGGCGGCATCACCTCATTGGGCTGGGAACCGCTCTCGCCATTCACGGAGCCCTGGTCCTCTACACCAGCCGGCGCGCCGCGCATCTCCGGCACGATCAGTCTGTTCCGCGTAGCCGGAAGACCTGAGGCAGCGGAACCCTGAAAATCCCATTCGGCGGCGCTTCGACTCGCGGCAGCGAGCGAGGCGCCGGGGGGAGGGGTGGGCCGCCGGCGTCGAGGCGAACCAGGTTCGCCTCCGATCGTCGGCGATGCGAGACGCCGGCACACAGGCCGCACCCAGCAAGCCGCACTCAACCTTGCTCCCGGCGCCAATCCCAAATCCCATTACCTTCGTGTTCCGCTCCCGCAAAGAAAGCTTGAATAGCTCCCCGCCTTCCCCCATCCTGAACATGGAACGGTGTACGTCAAAAAGGATCCGCCCGTAGCGGATCCTTTTGCATTGGACCCCAGGGTCCGCCGGCTCGATGCCGGTCTCGCTCTTTTCTATGACGAAGCAACGGGAGGGGGATCCCTCAGGACCAGCGTGGGCAGGCCCATCGGAACAAGTATTTTGGAATCCGATACCCAACCCACTTGTATCCTGGAATCAAATACCTGCAGGCCGCTCGGATTCAGGACCCACCGCACCCATCGGAATCCAAAGTAGCTGCCGACTATGCATCGTGGAATCAAATACCTGCGGCTTGCCGGCTGGAGCTCGATCCAGTGGAATCAAATAGATGCGCGCCAACACCCCACCGAAGGGGGGGTGGGGAGGGTCCACCGCAGGACGCAGCGCGCAGCTTACCGGTGATCGATCGAAACGTACTTCACCGGATATTCCGGCCCCGTATATTCCGCGCGCGGCCGAATCAGCCGATTGTCATCCAGCTGCTCGATCACGTGCGCTGCCCAACCCGCAATGCGGCTCACCGCAAAGATCGGCGTGAACAGATCGAGATCGATGCCCAGCGTCGTGTACGTCGAGGCCGAATAGAAGTCCACATTCGCATTGAGCTTCTTCTCGTTCTTCACGAACTCCTCAATGCGCCGGGACATCTCGTACCACTTCGTGTTCCCCGAGTCCTTGCTCAGCTGCTCGGACATCTTCCGCAGATGCGTCGCGCGCGGATCTTCTGTGCGATACACGCGGTGCCCGAAGCCGAAGACCTTCTTCTTCTGCGCCAGCAGCGCCTTCACGTACTCCACCGGATCGCCGCCCGTCTTGCCGATCTCGAAGAGCATCTTCATCACCGCTTCGTTGGCGCCGCCGTGCAGCGGCCCCTTCAGCGCTCCGATCGCTCCGGTGATCGCCGAGTGCATGTCGGCCATGGTGCCCGCGATCACGCGAGCGGCAAAGGTCGAGGCATTCAGTTCATGATCGGCATGCAGGATCAGCGCCATGTCGAAGGCGCCGGTCGCCGCAGCAATGGGTTTGGTCCCATGCAGCATCCACAGGAAGTTGGCCGCATGCGAGAGCGACGGATCCGGCTCAATCACCGCGAGCCCTTTGCGGATACGGTCGTACGCCGCCACCAGCATCGCCATCTGCGCCGTCAGCGCAAACGCCTTGCGCACGTTGGAATCATGATCGACCGCCGCTTCCGCCGGATCGTAGAAGCTCAGCGCAGAGACTGCCGTCCGCAGCGCCTCCATCGGCGTGGCGCTCTTCGGCACCGAGCGCAGCAGGTCAAAAATTTCGGCCGGCAGCCGACGCGCCTCGGTCAGCTTCTGGCTGAACTCCTCCAGCTCTCGCCGGTCCGGCAGTTTGCCGTGCCACAGCAGATAGGTGGTTTCCTCGAAGGTCGAGTGGTCGGCCAGCTCATGAATGTCGATCCCGCGATACGCGAGCACGCCGGCATAGCCGTCGATCCAGCAGATTCCCGAATTTGCCGCTACTACCCCTTCAAGCCCTTTTACCACCGTCGCCGTTACCATGCGCTGCCCTTCCCCTCCACTCGCACCGTCGTGCCATTCATTGTGATGCCGATCGCTGTATGTGATGCAAAGGACGACATTTCCAGCCGTCGCCGCCCTCGTGCCCCGCCTCGAATCTTCTGTTTCCAGATTACTCGAAAATCCGGCGCCGGTTCGTCTCGATCCCTGTACCCGACACGTTACTTTTCTCCAGCGGCCGAGTCCGATACTCTGGTATTGCTCTTTCGATAACCCCGCAGGTCTTTCGTATGCGCAGTCCCATCCCCCTCGTTCTCGCGGTCGGCTTCCTGCTTTCCCTGCCCGTTCTCGCCTTCGCCGCCACCCCCGCCCATCACCGTCATCGTGTGCATCATCGAACGGATTCCCAGGTGGCCGCGACGCACTGCGGCTCTGTCGCAGGCCACGCGTCGCATACCGTTCTGGCCAACCCAGGCTCCGTCCGCTGCCGCGCTGCTGTGGCTCATGCGGATTCCACGCGCCGGCCGGCGGCTGTGCTCGCCCGCGCGCGAACCCGTCGCGCCCGGCTCAGTCCGCGGCCTGAGAGTACCCGCGCCTCCATCCCCACGCTCCGCCGCGTCCGCTTCGTCCCCCCTCTTCGCGGCTCGCTCGCATCGCTGATGCGCCAGAATGAGCGCGCCGATGCCGACGGACTGACCCGCATCGCTGACGATGCGCAGCTGGAACAGATGGAGACCGCCGGCAACATCGTGCCTGTGCCTGCCAGCGTCTCGCTCCGCGTCAATCCCGATCTGCCCGTGAATCGCCGCTACTGCCGCCCCTGGACCTCCCGCTTTCTGGCAGACCTGGCCAGCTCGCACTATGCTCGCTTCCACCGTTCTATCCAGGTCAACTCCGCCGTCCGCACCGTGGACTTCCAGCGCGCACTGATCGCGATCAACGGCAACGCCGCACCCGCTGAGGGCGATACCGCCTCGCCCCATCTCACCGGAGCCGCCGTGGACATAGGCAAGAAAGGCATGTCGCTCTCTGAGATTTCCTGGATGCGCGCCTGGCTGCTGCCTCTGCAAACCGCAGGCAAGATCGACGTCGAAGAGGAGTTCTACCAGGCCTGCTTCCACATCACCGTCTACCGCAACTACGTCCGGCCCGCACAGCGAACGCCGCGTCTGACCGCGCATGGCCACCAGACCAGCACGGCCCTGCTCGCCACCGGTGTGCACTGATCCGGGGACCGGCAGTCTAACCCCGCTCGGCCTTCACATCGATCCCCAGCTGCTGGCACTTCTTGTAGAAGTGGCTCCGCTCCAGTCCCAGCGCTTTCGCCGCATTCGTCACGTGCCCGCCGCTCCTCTCCAGCTCGGCCAGAAGCGTAGCGCGCTCGAACTCCGCCACCCGCTGCGCCAGCGGACCTGCATCCGCTGCTGTATCCAGACGCCCGGCCCCACGGAACGCTGACTCCGCCACCCGTGAAGGCAACGCCATCTCGACGGTGGCCTGGTCTACGCTATCTCCGGCCAGCAACAACAAGCGCTCCACCGCATTCCTCAGCTCGCGGATATTCCCCGGCCACGCATACTCCCGCAGCGCCTCCACCGCTTCCGGCGTGAAGGGAACCGGCTTCCACCCGTTCTGCGCGCTCACCTGCTGGGCGAAATATTCCACGAGCGCCGGAATATCCTCCTTCCGGGCCCGCAGCGGCGGCAGCGTAATCGGGAACACCACCACGCGATGATACAAGTCGCGCCGGAAACTTCCCTCCTCCACCATCTCTTCCAGATTCCGGTGCGTCGCCACCACCACGCGCACATCGACCGCGACCGGCTTGTCCCCGCCGATGCGCTCCACCTCGGACTCCTCCAGCACCCGCAGCAACCGCGTCTGCAACGCCAGAGGCATATCGCCGATCTCGTCCAGGAAAAGCGTTCCGTGATGCGCCTGCTCGAACTTCCCCAGGTGCCGTTGCGCCGCCCCGGTAAACGAGCCCTTCTCGTGCCCGAACAGCTCGCTCTCGATCAGCTCCGCCGGAATCGCCGCGCAGTTCAGCGTGACAAAAGGCCCTCCCGCCCGCGCGCTCTTATCATGCAGAGTCCGCGCCGCCAGTTCCTTGCCCGTCCCGGTCTCGCCGTAGATGCACACCCGCGATTCGCTGCGGGCTACCCGATCGATCTGCGCCATCACCCGCCGCATCGCCTCGCCCGTCCAAACCAGTTCGTGCTTGCCCACGCGCCGCCGCAGCTCGGAGTTTTCCCGCTCCAGACGTTTCAGCCGCATCGCATTTTCAACCGCCAGCAGCAGCTTGTCCGTCGAGAGCGGCTTTTCCAGGAAATCCAGTGCGCCGAGCCGCGTCGCCTTCACCGCCATCTCGATGTGCGCCTGCCCCGACATCATCACCACCGGCGCCGTCACGCCGTTCTCCTTCAGATCCTCCAGCAGCGCCAGCCCGTCGCGCCCTGGCATCACCACATCGGACAAGATCAGATCGAAGGGCCGCGCCTTCGCCAGCTCCAGCGCCTTCGCCGCGTTGTCGCACACCGTTGCCTCATGCCCCGCTAGCCGGAAGGCCCGCGCCAGCGAAGCCAGCGTGTTCGCCTCATCGTCCACGATCAGAATTTCGGCTTTGCTCATCCTCGCCCGTTCCCCATGAGCGGCAGACCGATCACGAACCGCGCTCCGCCGCCTTCCGCGCTCTCCACACTGATCGTGCCGTTGTGGTCGGCCACCACGGACTGCACAATGGCCAGCCCCAGCCCCGTGCCGTGCTGTTTCGTCGTGTAGTACGGGGTGAAGAGCCGCTCGCACTCTTCCGGCGCCAAACCGGCGCCGGTGTCAGACACGGAGATTCGCGCCGTCTCCTTCGCTCGCACCGCCGACACCGTCAGCGTCCCACCTTCCGGCATCGCATCCATCGCGTTCAGCACCAGATTCGACAGCGCCCGATGCAGCAGCTCCGAATCGCCCAGAATCGGCAGCGGCTCCGCGCCGATCGAGGTTCCCAGCTCGATGTGCTTCTCCTCCAGCGCCGGCCCGTACAGCTTCATCACCCGCCGCACCGCCTCCCGCGCGTCCATCTCCACCGCCTGCGGCTTTGGCAGTTTTGAGAAGTCGCTGAAGCGTCCGACAATTGTTTTCAGGTTCTCGATCTCTTCCGTCAGCGTCGTCGCGCTCTCGCGGAACACCTCGTCGAATTCCTTCTTCGGCAGCTTCTTCGCGCGCACCATGTTTTCCACGGTGATCTGCAGCGGCATCAGCGGATTCTTCAGTTCGTGCGCCAGCCGGCGCGCCAGCTCACGCCACGCCGCCACACGCTCGGTCTGCACCAGGCGCTCCCGCTGGTCGGAAAGCTGTCGCGTCATATTGTTGAAGCTGCGCGCCAGATCCCCCACCTCGTCGAGGCTCCGGATATCGACTCGCGTCTCCCAGTCTCCCGCCGCGACCCGTCCTGCCGCCCGCGCCAGTTCCTCGATGGGACGCGAAATCCGCGCCGCGATCCACAGACTCGCCACCACCGCAAAGATGATCCCCAACCCGGCAATCCCATAGGCGATATCCCGGATATGACTCTGGACTTCAACCATGTCGCGCCGCGAGTTCGCCACCACCAGGACCGCCAGCACATTCCCGTCGGGCGCCTTCAGCGGAATCGCCGTGACACTCATGCTGTCTTCGCGCCGCTTCGTTTGATAAACCACGCCCTCCGCGTTGCGGCCGTAGGTGCGCGCGTCCTCCACCAATGCCTGATAGTGGGCCGCGCTCTTCAGGTCCTCCGCCTGCCCCGTAAAGTTGTGGGGGTCGAATCGCCCCGTTACATTCCGGTAAAGCAGCAGCTGCGTCCCTGCCGGCACCGTAAAGTCCTTCAGGAAATCCGCATCCATCTGTCGCCCCCCCACGACGTACAAAGCCGGGTCTGAGCCGTTCACTCTGCGCGCAGCAAACAGGCCGATCTGCGACGTTCCGTCCGGCAGATCCTCCTGCTTGAGAAACGCCGGTTTGCCGACCGCTGCAATGGCGGGCTCCTTGTACCCGAACCGCGCCGTCCATTGCAGCGACGAGATGATACTGCCGTCGTGCGCGACCAGTTCCAGATACTCCAGCCGGTAATCCTGCGCCAGGGGCAAGGCCGCTGTCAGATACGCCGCGCTGTCGCTGCCATTGTTCAGTTCAAAGGCCATTCGCTTCAGCACATCGCTGGCCGCCATCCGATCCAGGGCCGCCGCCGTCTCCGCCGCCCGCTGATTGAACTCCCGCTGAAACTGGCTCACCAGCAGATCGGTCTGCTGCCGGTCCATCGCCTCAAAAACATCGCGAATGCGAACGGAGCCCGTCCACCCCACCGCCGCCACAACACCCATCACGGTCAGCGCCAGCATCAGCAGCATTTTCTGCCGGAGGGTCACTTCGCGCCCTCCAGAGACGCGTCGGACAAATCGGGCTCTCCGTCAGACAAAAGGCGCAGATCGCGGACGCGATCGCCTACGCCCCACCCGCGGGGCAGCCACAGCAGCGGGATAATGGTGCCGTTGTCCAGAACCGTTCCCTCCTCGCGCCACAACGATGCAGCATCCGTACCGGTCACGCTTCCATTCTCCCCGAATCGTGCCAGCATCTCATCCAGAGCTGCCTCCAGATCCGTTGCTTCAAGATGTACCCGTTGCAGCATCAATGCCCAGGGCGGACGCGATCCCGCCGGCGCCACCTGCACATTGAATCCCGCCTCATGCAGATTCAGCGCCAGACGCTCCGCCACGACCTGGCCTGTGGTGCTCATCGCCGCCGCGCTGGATGCCTCTACGCCGAGCTGCAACGGCGCCGTCGTCGTCCCGCCGCGCAGCGCACGCGCGCGCTCCAGATCCCGATCCGTCGAAAACAGGAACGAATACCCGCTCAGCGCTCGTGGCAGCAGACTCGCCGTTACCTCGCCCTGCTTCTGAAAGATGACGTTGAAGAGAGCCGTGCGATCCACCGCCAGCGCCGCCGCCCGCCGCAATTCCCGATCCGCAAAAGGTCCGGAAGGCGTCACCCTCAGCGCCAGCAAGTCCACCGGCCGCGACACCAGCACGTTCATATGCTGCTGCTGCGCCTGCCGCAGCAACTCAGGCGGAAGCTCCACGATATCCGCCTTGCCCACACTGAAGTCGAGCCACTGGTCCCGCACCAGGCGCCGCGTCCGTAGCTCAACGCCATCCGCGAATGGGCGTCCCGACCAGCAATCGTCATTCGCAGCCAGCGTCAGCACCCCATTGGCGAACCCAGTTACCCGGAACGGCCCTGTTCCAACCACGGCTCCATTCGCCGCCTGCCGAGCAATGGCGTACTCGGTTTGCGCCAGCAGCGCCGGCAAATCCGGCACCGGCGAATCGCTCACGAAGACCACGGTTGCCCCAACCGCCCGCACGGTACGCCATGGACATTTTCCAGCAGTACCGCGGCTGCAGACATCTGTCAGCGCCGCCGCCACGACGTCGGACGTCAGCGCCTCGCCATCCTGGAAATGAACACCGGGCCGAATCCAGAACTCCCAGCGATGCGCAGCGTTCTGCGGCTCCCATCGCACCGCCAGCGCCGCCTGCACGCCGCCCGCGTCCGACACCGTCGTCAACGTGTCCAGGACCAGCCGCCGTGCAATCCCGTCGGACATCTGCCACGCATCGGCCTGGGTTTCGATCCGCAGCGTCCCTCCGTAATGCGGCCGGGTACGCGCCGCGGCAGACAACGTCAGACACGCGAGCACCGCGCTAGCGACAAAGGGTCGAAGCACTCCACACCTCACAGCGCTGCGGAATATCGCTGCGCACCATCACCATCGCACTCGACCCGTCCGGGGCTGCATGCATCGCCATCACCGCTCCCTCCACCGGCAGCGGAGGGCTCACCGCCACCGCTTCACGTCCGACAATCTCATAAGCGCGCAGACTATCGCCGTCTTCCCCGGCACCCGTCCCCGATACCAGCACCTGTTCTCCCGATCCACATCCGGATCGAACCACGGCGAAATCGCTCCCCCAATCTTCCACTCCTGCCACCGGCTCCAGCGCATTGCTTTCCAGCAACGTCACCCGGCCGTCGATTCCGTTGAGCAACATCGCTGTCCCTGTCGGACGGGCGGTGTCCGACGCCTGATAAAACGGCGGCAAGTCCGCACCGAATCCCGGAGCCAGCACTCCCGTGAAGTAGTCCCGCATGGCGTTATAGAAGACGCGTTGCGGAAACCCCGCAGCACCACCCACCGGGCCCGCCGCCGTTCCCCCCACCGGCCAGGGATCGTCGCTGTCTGTGCATGCCACCGCGATCTGTGCTCCCGTATTCGTCCCGCTGCACTCGACGCCTGGCAGATACGCGTCGAACAAATGATCCTGCGCCGCAACCAGTTCTCCGCGCAGATCGCGCGGATACGGTCGCGTGTGCGCGATTGGGAACGTCTGGTCCGCGACCCATCCCGATCCTGGCTCGCTCGCAAACGAGAGCGTCGCACTGCCGCGCACATACGTCACAATGCGCTCGCGCTCCAGCACCACCAGCCGCGCCAGCGTGCCCACCGTGAACACCTGCGCATCGAGGACCGGCTCCGCTGTCGCGATGACCAGCGTACGGCGCACGACCAGGCCCGCTCCGCCCGGCGCCGTCGAAGCCGTGCCGAGGTTCACGGGAAGCATCGTCACGCGTGTCTCCGTCCCCTCGACCACTTCGGCCACCCACAATCCGCCACGCACATCTTCCGAAAGCGTCACCCGAATCAGTGCCGTGCTGTCAATGCCGCCCGTCACCACGCCCAACCCGCGCAGATCGTGCTCCAGCAGAGCGCGAATCGAGGGAATTTCACCCGCCACCAGGGACGATTGGTTGCGAATGACAAGTCGAGCCGGCCCTGGCCCATGGAGCGCTGCAATCTGCTTTGCCAGATCGCGCGCCGGCTGCTCCCAGTTCGCTGCGTGCGCTGCCGGCGTCAGACACGCCAGCACAGCCACCAGCCCAGCCCAGCACCTCTTCATCATGATTCGCTGGGGCGGATTATATCCTGCGCGCTGCATCGTCTCGCTCCTCAAACACTCCACCTCGGCGGCCAGGTACGGCCACCGAGGTGGTCCCCCGCTCCCTCCTGAGCCCGTCTCCGACGAGCCGAGTTTGCAGGTCGCCCCCTGGGAATCACCACAATGCCATCGGCCACCAGCGAGGGCAGACACGCGGCGACCCCGAGTCCGACCCATGTCTGCCACCGCACCGGGCCCGGCTCGGCCAGCGAGGACTTCGGACCCTCCTCGTCGGCCGCCGCCATCCGGGCCGGCGTCCGCGGATCATCCGGAACCTTCCCCAGGTCGAACAGCGCAAGGCAATGCGCAGCCGCCAGCAACGCCACCCACAGCAGGATCAGGACCTCTTTCGGCGCAAGCACTTCTCCCCTCCCGTCTCCCTTGCTCTGTTGCGACGCTGGGCACCCGTTGTCGAGCAAAGAACAAACGGACCAGCCCCCCGAACAGCAACTCCTCCAGCAGCAACCCGCAGGAGACGCTCAGCACCATCGCCCCCACCACACTCAGCGCTTCCGCAAACAATTCCATGGCGATCCTCCTCACCGCTTCTGCGCGATCTCCCTCTCCGTCTTCAGCGGCTTATCGGCACAACCGCCGTCGCGGTGGTCTCCGTCGCCGCGCTCTGTGCCGGAACCTCCGTCGTTTCCTGTATCGCTACCGTCGGCGTCGGAGCCGGCACCGCACCTGGGATCGCCGAACCACCGAAGATCGCCACCGTTGCCTCACTCCGCTGGCCGATGATCTCCACTTCGTCCCCGCTCCGCACCTCGGCAAACAGCGCCTCCAGATCATGCCGCGCCATGCGGATGCATCCGTGCGAAGCCGCCTTTCCGATCGAATGCGGCATGTTCGTTCCGTGAATCCCATATCCCTTCTTGTCCAGTCCAATCCACCGCGTCCCCACCGGATTCCCTGGCCCCGGAGGAATCACCGCGCCCGGATGGTAGTAGGTCGGATTCTCTACGCGATCCACAATGGTGAACGTCCCAGTCGGGCTCGGCGAATCCACGCGTCCGACAGCCACCCGATAGACCCGCTTCACCACGCCGTCTTCCACCAGCGCCAGCCGCCGGTCCTCGAGGCTCACCACGATCACACGCGTTACCAGATCGTCTGCGGGAGCTTCCGTCCGACGCAGCGAAGGCGATGTCGGACGGGCGTCGGACATCGTCTTCGCCTTCATCTCCGTTACCGATACTGCATGCGCCGGAACAGGCCTGGTTTGTGCCGTCACCGGCACGATGGAGAGAACCAGGCAGCTGAGTGCAATCATCGTCGTCTTCAGGTGTGTCATCGCGTCGCCTCACGTCCTGCGCCAGGACAACATGCAGCCTGCGCACCAACATCTCACCCGCAGAAAACACGAGACTTATTGCACTGCTCACGGGGGCCGCCACGTGTCGCGTCAAACACGCCGTGTCACGTCGGACACACAGCGCTCCTTCTTCCTGGAGTCTGGTTGACATCCGGGCCACCGTCGAAAGACTGTGGAGTGACCCCAATCCACCCGAAGGAGCTGCCCTGTGAAATCGGTTCTCCCTCTGCGCATCGCCGCGATCCTCACCTTGATCCATGCGGTCCTCCACACCGTTGGCGGAGTCTTCGGCAAGGTGCCTCCCGGACCCGCCACCGCCGCCGCTGACGCCATGAAGACCCACTCGTTCGTAGCCCTGGGGGCGACGCGAACCTTCTGGGAGTTCTACCGCGGCATGGGACTTGGGGTTTCGATCTTCCTGTTCATCGGTTCGATCGTCTTCTGGCAGCTCGCTTCGATCGCCAAAACGTCCGCGTGGCAACTGCGGCCGATCTTCGTTACCTTCCTCTTCGCCTGGCTGGCCATGGCCGTGAATTCGTATCTCTATTTCTTTATGGCCCCGGTCGTCACCGAGATCCTGATCGCTCTCTGTTTTGTATGGGCTGTCGTCGCCGTAAAACCGCCGACCGCCGGGTGAAACCTCTGCCTCTCGCAGATTTCGTCCGGATTTCGGCTGGATCCCCCGCATCGGGCTCACCGGCGATTCCAGCTCTCCTGCTCACCCTGAAAAGCGCAGGTGGTCCAATGAAATAGCTCCGCGGCCCGGATTCATGCCCACGTCCCCCGATCCCGAGGCACAATAGGTGAGGGTTTCCCGGAGATGACCGATGACCCACTCCCATCCCTTTGTGATCTCTCTTCTCCTCGCCGGAAGCCTTGCGGCTGCCGCGCAGGACGCGCCGGCTCCATCCGCAGGGGCGCCTGAAGCCGCAACGACTCCACCAGCGTCAGCCGCTGCTCCCGGCATCCTCCTTGTCCCGTCGGGCACGAAAGTTCTGCTTGAAACGCGCAGCGCGATCAACACCAAAAGCGCCAAGCCGGGAGACGGCGTCTATCTCTACTCCACGTTTCCGGTGATCGTCGGCAACCGCGTCGTCATTCCCGCAGGCGTTTACGTCCAGGGCGTCGTGGACAGCGTCGTGCGCCCCGGCCGCGGCATCGGCGCCAGGAAGGCCCAGCTCAATATGCACTTCACGTCGATGATTTTCCCCAACGGCTCGGTCGTGGAGATTCCCGGCATGGTCAACAGCCTGCCCGGCGCCGAGCACCAGAAAGTCAACGGCGACGAAGGCACGATCCAGCAGGACGGCGGCAGCAACAAGGCGCACAACGCAGGCGAGGTCGCAAAAGTGGCGGTGCCCACCGGCGCTACCATCGGCTCGATCGGCGGACTCCAATCCGGCCATCCTCTCGCCGGGGGCCTGGAAGGCGCCGGCGCCGGACTCGCAGCTGCCGGGATCGTCGCGCTCTTCACGCGCGGCGCGGATGTCAGCATCCCGTCCGGAAGCCAGGTCGAGATGGTCCTGCAGCGTCCGCTGCAACTCCAGGAGACCAACGTCAACGGGCCCACGACCCTGGTCCCCGCTGCCACGCAGCCACAGCCGTTGCCCAAGCCCGGCCACTCAGCGCACATCCTCTGCCCCGCCGGCAGCCTCGGCTGCGGCTAGTTTGCGGATGGGTGAAACCGAATCCCGGACGAGAACGTAAAACAGTTAGAGTATTTTTTAGCGAGGAATTCCCTGAACGTGCCCCATCCCCGTCTCCGCGCCTGGGCTCGACGTCTGTTTCGCCTCCGCGTCTGGGCGCGCGACATCGGCATCTCTGTTATCGCTTCCTTCTTCATCGTCACGGTGCTGTATCAGCCGGTGCGGGTTGAAGGCACCAGCATGCAGCCGGAACTGCGGGACCAGGACCGGCTTTTCATCGACAAGCTCTTCTTCCACTTCGAGAAAATCGCGCGGGGCGACGTCGTCGTCTTCCACTACCCGCGCGATCCGGAAAAAAGCTACATCAAACGCGTCATCGCTCTGCCCGGCGATTCGATCTTCATCGACCAGGGCCATGTCTGGATCAACAACGAGCCGCTCGATGAGCCCTATGTCCCCCGCCGCTACCGCGACACCCGGTCCATGCCCGAGATGATCATCCCTGCCGGCCAGTACTTCGTGATGGGCGACCACCGCTCGATCTCGTCCGATTCTCGCGACTTCGGACCGGTTGATCGTGATCTGATCTACGGCAAGGCCACCTTTATCTATTGGCCCGCCGACAATATGGGCGTCGTCCGTTAGGCTCTGCGGATCGCCTTTTTGGTATTGCCCCAGGGAACTGCCCTGTTTTGGCTCACGTTCTCAAAGTTCGTCGCATCTATTGAACCAGAGGCCGGTCTTGGTCGATAGGTTCAATACGAGGATTCTTTATGGCCGTGCGGACGATTGATTCGCGTATCTGCATCTTCGATGACCCGGCAGAACCGCTGGTTGATCTATCCCGGCGCGTTTCCAGCCTGCATCCCGACGGTTCGCCGGAAATCCATCTCGGCGCCTTTCGCGGGCTGGCCTTTGCGCTAATCTTTGAAGTCGTCCTGGTTCTGCTCGGCGGTCTGGCCTGGCAGGTTCTCCGCACGCTTCTCTGAAGGGCATCACTCCGGGAGCGCGGCGCGAGGTTGATCGCCTCCAGACCCTGTACTCTGTTTCTCATGGAACTGGTCATCAATGGGCAAGCTCGTAACTTTGCTGATCTGGCCGCCGGCTGCACTCTCCTCGATCTTGTAACCGCCCTCGCGCTCAAATCCGATCGCGTCGCCGTCGAACACAACGGCGCCATCGTCGCCCGCCCTGCCTGGACCTCTACCCCGGTCGTCGAAGGAGATCGGTTCGAGATCGTCCACTTCGTCGGCGGCGGCTCCCGGTAGCGGCTTTCTTCCTGCTTCCGCTCCAGCCGTCGTGCTGACGAATCCATGCGAGCCACGGTTTCCGGTTATCGCCCACTGACTCCGGCTGCTTTCCCCATTGCCCCGTCTCCGCCTCCCGTGTAGTCTCGAAGCTTCAAGTCCCCCACAATCACTTCTTTTGTCCAACGATCGCAGGACGTCTTGCATGAACCAACCCATCGTCTTTGTCAGTGGGAGTAAGGGCGGGGTGGGCAAATCGCTCACCGCTATGGCCGTACTCGATTACCTCACCTCCGAACACCGCTACGTCCGGCTGCTGGAAGCCGATACGACCAACCCCGATGTATGGAAGGCCTACCGCCGCAATGTTGAAGGCGAAGTGGTCAGCCTCGATGAGGTCGACGGCTGGATCAATCTGGTCAACACCTGCGACGCGAACCCCTTCAAAGCGATCGTCGTCAACACGCCGGCGCGCAATAATGATGCCGTCCTGCACTACGGCGGCATCCTGCTCGACTCCCTCAAGGAGCTGGCCCGCCCGCTGATCACCCTGTGGGTGATCAACCGCCAGCGTGACTCCGTAGAATTGCTCAAGACTTACATGGAAACCATGAATGCCGGCGTGGTCCACGTGATCCGCAACGGCTACTTTGGCGACCAGACCAAGTTCGAGCTCTACCAGTCCAGTGCCATGCCGGAAACCATTGCCCAGCAGGGAGGCAAAAGCCTGTTCCTTCCCGATCTGGCCGACCGTGTCACCGACGAGCTCTACTCGCGCCGCATCACTCTGCAGGAAGCCGCGCAGCAGCTGAAACTCGGCGATCGCGTCGAGCTTCAGCGCTGGCGCGCGCATGTGCGCGAGATGATGACGCAGGCCGCTGTCTGAGGAAGGCGCTGCTCAGCCGAACCGGGAGTCCGGCTGGGCGCCCTGATTCCTACTGCTTGACGAAGTCCAGATCGATCGTCAGCTTCACATCGTCGCCCAGCATCGCCGCCGGCATGCCCGCGCCGATGCCGAAGTCTTCGCGGTTCACGGTTGTCGTGGCCTCGAAGCCCATGTGCATCTTCTTGCCCATACCCATCATCGGGCCGCTGGGACCATCCACTTCCAGGACGACCGGCTTGGTCACGCCCTTGATGGTAAGGTTGCCGTTCACCTTCAGCCCCGAAGCCGTCTTCGTCACGCTGGTGCTGGAGAAGGTAGCCTGCGGGTGATTCGCTGTATCGAAGTACTTTGCGCCCTTCAGGTCGTTATCGCGCGCCGCCACACCCGTGTCGACACCGGTGACGTCAATCGTCGCGTTCACCGTCGACTTCGTCGGATCCGCTTCATCCCAGGTCAGCGTGGCATCCACTGTGCCAAAGCGGCCGTGCACATTCGAGATGGCCATGTGTTTGATCGTGAAGTCGACCTCACTGTGTGCGGGATCCGTTTTCCAGGTGGAGGTTTGCGCCAGCGCAAGGGGCGCGGCCAGAGCGAGCACTGCAGATGCAAGACGAACAAGCTTCATGCGTGAGTCCTTTCGATTGGGGAGCTCGGATTGAGAGCTACACCAGCTTAGCCAAATTTTCTTACTTGCGCGTCATCGGCTCGATACTGGCCGCTGACCGGCCGCTGGGGTATAACTGACGCGAAAGGGTCTTCATGCAACGAAGAGAATTTCTCGCCGGCGCCATGTCTGCCACGGTTCTCGGCGCAACAGGCTTCGCCTCCTCCTCATTTCGCCAGGACAATTCGGCGCAGGTTGCGCAGCAGCACCCGACGCTGTCCCCCATGGCCGTGGGCCTGATCATCCAGCCCGCAAATGGGGCCGAAGAGGCGATCCGCCGCGTCCACGATCTCGGACTGTCGAACTGCTTTCTCTCTCTCGACGGCTACCTCGGCAAAATGAACCGGCCGCTGGCCCGGCAAATCGGCGACCTCCTCGAAAAGTACGGGCTGGTGGCCACCGCTGCAGAAGTCGTGCGCCCCGAACCGCTCGTCTGGGATTTCGAGCACGGCCCGTCCACCATCGGCCTCGTGCCTCGCGCCACTCGCGCCGCCCGCATCGACGCCCTCAAACAAACGTCGGACTTTGCGGCGATGCTCGGCATTCCCTGTCTCCAGACGCACTGCGGTTTCATCCCCGAGGATCCGGCCGACCCGCTCTACGAGGAGGCGGTCCACGCGATCCGCGAAGTCGCGCAGTACTGCGCCGGCAACCACCAGATGTTCCTGATGGAGACGGGCCAGGAAACGCCCACCACGATGTCGCGCGCGCTCAAAGATGTCGATCAGCCGAACCTGGGCGTCGGCCTCGACACAGCCAACCTGATCCTCTACGGCAAAGCCAATCCGGTCGATGCCGTCGACATCATCGGCCCGCACGTGCGCAGCATCCACGCCAAAGACGGCCGGTGGCCCACCGATCCGATGAAGCTTGGCGAAGAAGTCCTCATCGGCACCGGCCTCGTCGACTTCGAAAAGGTATTCACCAAACTCCACAAGCTCGGCTACACCGGCGCGGTCACCATCGAACGCGAAACCTCCGGTCCGCAACAGATTGCCGACGTGCGCAACGAGAAGGTCTATCTCGAGCGCATCCTCTCCCGCGTCCTTTCACAACCGGCATAAGACATCGACAGACTCAAGGAAAACCCCAATCATGGATCGAAGAGAGTTCATCGGCGGTTCAGCCGCCTCCGGGATTATGCTTCTCAGTTCACGCACCGCTTTCGGTTACGAAGCCAACTCCGCTGTCCGCATCGGCCTGCTCGGTTGCGGCAATCGCGGCACGACGGTCGCCACATCGTTCGCGAAGAATACGCCCGCGCGCATCGTGGCGCTGGCCGATCTTTTCCCCGACAAGCTTGCCGCCGGCAAAGCGCACTTCGACCAGCTCAACGCCTCCCTGGGCGTTCCCGCGATCGATCCGCAGCTGATGTTCCACGGCTCGCATGCCTTCGAAGAGCTCGCCGCTTCAAAGGATGTCGACTCGATCCAGATCTCGACGCCGCCCTGGTTTCACGTGCAGCATCTGGAAGCTGTGGTCGCCGCGGGCAAGCATGTTTACTGCGAGAAACCGATGGGGGTCGACGTCGCCCAGGCGCAGCAGGCCCTTGCCATCGGCAAGCGGGCGCAGGGCCGTCTCAGCCTCGATGTCGGCTTCCAGGTCCGCAGCGCGCCGCCGATCGCAGAAGTCGTCCGGCGCATCCACGCGGGCGATCTCGGCAAGATCGTGTGCATCTCCGCGCACTACAACGCGCCGAATGCCGTCAGCCACAGCGGCGCCAACTGGTCCGCGGATGAGTTCCGCCTGCGCAACTGGCTCTGGGACCGCGTCCTCTCCGGCGACATCCTCGTCGAGCAGAACATCCACGTCATCGACCTCTGCAACTGGATCATCGGCGCGCACCCGGTGAAAGCTGTTGCCACCGGAGGCCGCAACGCGGTGGATCACCAGGGCGACACGTGGGATAACTACCAGGTGATTTACACCTACCCCAACGACGTCCACGTGAGCTTCTCGTCGACGCAGTGGGGGAACAACGGATTCTTCGATGTGACCGAACGCGTCTTTGGCGTCAAGGGACTCGCGGAAGCTCCTTACTCCGGCGCGGTTCGCATCATCGGCGAGAACGCGTGGGACTGGAAGCCGGAAGGAGCGCCGACGTCGATTGCGCCCGCAACCTTTGCGGCTAACGGCGCGTTCACGGACAATCTCGAATTCGCGGATCGCGACAAGGACCGCGCTTTTATCGAGAGCATCACGTCCGGGCAGTTCCACAACCAGGCCGTCGACGGCGTGAACAGCGCCCTCAGCGCGATGCTGGGACGCATGGCCGGACAGCTGGGGCGCGAAGTCACGTGGGAAGAGCAGCTGCAGCATGGCGAGCACTACACGATGAACATCGACATGAATCAGTTCGCGTAGAGTGATGCGCAGCTGGATTCCCTACCCTCCCCACCCCCCATCGGCGGGGTGGAGGCGTGGATGTATTTGATTCCACTCGATCGTCGTTTCGCGGGCGGCCCGCAGATATTTGATTCTGCGATCGTTTGCGGGCACCCATTGTGGAATCAATTGCGGAGCGCGGGTGGCCGGAACCGGTGGCAGCGCAAGTATTTGAATGCAGGGTAGAAGCAGACTCTACATCAGATTCCGGAGTACTTGCCTTTCTCTTTGCGCGGAATCGGCGTCTGCCGCGTGCGTACGGATCGCTGCATGAAGGAGAGCCGACGTGAGCGAATCCGGGTATCAGGATGGGAATGAGCGGAACCGGACCGAGCCGGCGGGCCCTGAGGCCCAATGCAAAAGGACTCGCGAAGGCGAGTCCTTGCGGGATACACGATCCCACTCTCAGGATGGAGCAGGCACGGGAGCTATTCAAGCCTGATCGACCCACAAGGGACACGAAAGTAATGCCGGACCTGCCGGCGGGAATCGCGCCTTACTTCGCGAGAGCGAAGCTGAGGAGCAGAAGGATAAGGGCGATGGCTCCCACGGAGAGATAGCAGCGGGGGAGCTTCACCGCGGGTCCCAGCTGAACCCAGTCGGTGTGCCACCAGATATTACCGGCCAGGAGGTCGGTGAGGCTCCTGGGGTAATACCAGTTGAGGGCAAACCAGAGGAAGTCTTCGAAGACGCAGATCGTGAGAAAGGCCGAAAAGAAGTAGAGGAAGGCGGCCACGGAATGCCACGGCCCGGAGCCGAAATCGAATCCGGCGAGAACGCCGATGCGGTACTGCGTCCAGAGCACGCCCGGCAGGAGCGCGCCGAAGACCAGGACGTGGTATGCGGTGACATAGGGCTTATCGATCCATCGGACCACGGGGTTGCCCGCCAGAAGCTTCCTGCCCAGGCCGCGCTCGTCGAAGGCGGAGGCCCATCCGCGCTCTCTTTCCATGACAATTTCGATCAGCGCGAGGATGGCGCCCAAAACCGTAATGTCCGCGACCCACAGCCCAACTTCTCCGAATATCCGACCCATGGAACCTTTCCAGAAGAACAGCCGCTTGCCGGCGGTACGCGTTCAGCAGCGCTCAGGAGTGATGGGCTGCGGAGAACACGATCTATGTTAGACGCCAATGGCCTTCGGTTGCGATCAGCAGCCGGACAGAAACCGCGCTACTCCCCAAATTGGATGCAATCTGTTCAGGGAGGCGCCGCTTTCGGGAGCCTGGGTTAACGACCCGGGATCTTCTGCCGAACCGCTACTGGCTTTTTCGGTGGAAGAGCAGCGAATTGGCCTGATCCACCGTGGTCATCTGCAGATGATTCACGTTGACGTGGGCCGGCCGGGTGGTTGCCCAGACGATCGCGTCGGCCACATCCTCCGGCGTCAGCGGCGTGATGTTCTGGTAGACCTTTTGCGCGCGTTCCTTGTCGCCGCGGAAGCGCACTTCGCTAAACTCGGTTTCCACCATGCCGGCGCCGATGTCGCTGACCCGCACCGGGGTTCCGAGGAGATCGATGCGGAGGCCGTCGTTGATCAGCTTCACCGCAGCCTTGGTGCCGCAATACACATTGCCGCCGGGGTAGGCGATCTCCTGGGCTGTGGATCCGAGATTCACCACATGGCCGCGGCCGCGCGCCAGCATGCCTGGCACGACGGCGCGGGTGACCCACAACAGGCCTTTGATGTTGGTGTCGATCATCTCTTCCCAGTCATGAGTTTTGCCTTCCCAGAGCTTGTCGAGACCGCGGCTGAGTCCGGCATTGTTGACGAGCACGTCGATCGCCTGCCACTCCTGCGGCAAAGCGGCCAGGGCCGCCTCGACGGCACTGCGATCCTGCACGTCGAGCGCGAAGACATGGACCGCGGCCGCGCCCTCTTCGAGCAGGTCGACCTCCATCGCCTCCAGCCGCTCGACGCGCCGCGCTGCGAGCAGCAGCCGCGCGCCCTCCGCTGCAAAAGCCCGTGCACAGGCCGCGCCGATTCCGGCGCTCGCCCCCGTAATGAAAACGACCCGATCCTTCAAGCTGATCTTCGCCATTCCCCTATCGTAATGGCTGCGGCGGGCAAAGAAGGGCCGCAGGTGGGGGAGGAGTTCAGGCGGGGGGCCCCGGTCAGGCTCGGATGCGTTACGGCCAGACCGGTAGCGAGGCCAGGCAGCCCCGGCCTTCAGACCGGGGAAATCAGCGGCCAAATCTCACAGGGTTAGCCGCGGGCCGTAACTTCCGGAAGGCCGGTGACACAGCAACAATCCCTGTTTCGCCTGCCAATGCGCGGCATGGTGGCGTCGCAAAGCAATGCGGGATAATGAACGTCAATGACAGATTCGCGGGACTGGCGGCTCGACAATCTCCAGCCTCTGAAGGGTTTCCGGTTCAGCAGGGCCGTGCTTCGCACCCGAAGAGACGACTGGGATCACGAACATTGCGTCGGCTGCTGGCAGAAGTTCGCCGAGTCCGGTAATCCGCCCGAAGTACTGCACGAGGGTTTTCGGGAGGTAAATCGCGACGAGTGGGTCTGCCCCGATTGCTTCGAGACGTTTCGTGAGGAATTGAGCTGGTCAGTCGAATGAGCAGGGATGGTCGGTGGTGTCGGTTGCGAACTTTCCGCATGGCCGGCCTTGCGTGCTTGTCGATCACCGTGCGATGAAACACCCGACCCCATCGCCGCGAACGCCCCACGTGTTGAGGCCCGAATCGCTTCGCCATGCCAAGTGGTACTG
>JBKICP010000401.1:0-289 GCA_046567085.1 Acidobacteriota bacterium | reverse complement strand
TCCTCCGGTGCATTGCAGACGTTGACTTCTTCCCAACGCGGTTCAACTAAACAAAGACGCATTGTGTCCAAGAGAGAGCTAATCTCATCGGCCGGGAGTGGTTTACCAATCGCACCCGCGGGAACTTCGTACACGTACGCCGCGATCTCGTACTCCAACTCACGGCGAAGCCGCTGGAAGAAATCCTTGTCTGTTGCGTCCGGGCCGAGATCGGTAGTCGGCTTCTGCATGGGGTCATTGTAGACAGCAAGTTCCGCCTGCCGCGGACCCATTCGCCGGACGCTGGTTT
>JBKICP010000400.1:0-12516 GCA_046567085.1 Acidobacteriota bacterium | reverse complement strand
TAGGCTGGAGAAGTCCCGAGCGTTGGCAGTTAAGACCGATGGCTCACTGATGCCTTTCCAGGCTCGTCCGGCAGTGTGGTTCTGGACCCCGTGCTCAGTACAGTGATGACGTGCAGCCCCGGACGCTGAGGTTGACGATCTCGTTTGGGAGACTACCTTTTTGCACGGTCCAGGCCGGCGCGGCGGGGCAGAAACGGAGTCGTCATGCCCAAGCAACGCAACAAGGCTGTCAGCTTGCCCGTGATCGAGCCGAACGCCGCCGGAATCGACATCGGAGCAACGGAGATTTTCGTTGCAGTTCCTGCCGACCGCGATCCGGAACCTATTCGGTGTTTCCCAACATTTACCGTCGATTTGGAAAGACTGGCGGATTGGCTCCAGGGGTGTCATATCCGAACCGTAGCGATGGAATCGACTGGCGTGTATTGGATTCCGCTGTTCCAGATTCTGGAGAAGCGCAAGATCGATGTGCGGCTGGTCAACGCTCATCACGTCAAGAACGTGCCCGGCAGGAAGACAGATGTTTCCGACTGCCAGTGGATTCAGCACCTTCATTCCGTTGGTCTGTTGCGCGGGTCTTTTCGTCCCGACAACGAAATCTGCGCGATCCGTTCGTTGTGGCGCCATCGCGACAACCTCATTCAGTTGGCCACCCTTCATCTGCAGCACATGCAGAAGGCGCTGGACCAGATGAACCTGCAGATTCATCACGTCATCAGCGATCTCGATGGCACCACCGGCCTGGCCATCATGGACGCGATCCTTGCTGGCGAGCGCGATCCGCATAAGCTGGCTCAACTGCGTCACCCACGCATCCGCGCCAGCGAAGAGACCATCATCAAGTCGCTGGTCGGCGACTACCGTGAGGAGCACCTCTTCACCCTCCGCCAATCGCTCAAAGCCTACCGGTATTACCAGGAGCTGATTCAGGAAGTCGACGCACAGGTCGAGCAAATGATGCAGCGGCTTCCCTCCAAGGTTGCTGAAGGCGAACAGCCTCCGCAGGGAAACAAGCGCCGCGCTCGCAAGGTTCCCTGGAGAAATGAACCGCCGCAATTGCGCGAGAACCTTTATCGGGCGTTTGGAGTGGATCTAACGGAGATTCCCGGCATCAACTCCTTAACCGCACAAATGCTGCTCACTGAGATCGGGCCGGATCTCGCTCGATTCCCGACAGCCGCCGCCTTCTGCTCCTGGTTGCGGCTATGCCCAGACCCAAAAATCAGCGGTGGCCAAGTCCTATCCTCTCGAACTCGCCCTACCAAGAATCGTGCCGCCCTTTCCCTGCGCGTGGCTACACAGGCGTTAAACCGTAGCGACAGCTTCCTCGGAGACTACTTCCGCCGCATGAAAGCTCGCATGGGAACTCCAAAGGCCATGACTGCTACCGCTCACAAACTCGCCAGGATCATCTACCACATGGTCACTACCCAACAGGAATACGATGCCACCATCTTTCAAAAGCAGGAAGAGCGCCGGCAGCATCAAAGATCGGCCAAGCTTCACGCACAAGCCAAGGAACTCGGCTTTCAACTGGTCCCCATCAATGTTGTTCCTTAGGAGCGCCGGTGGCACCCTGTTTCGCTAGTTCATGGCGAGGGCAGTCGGCGGACTTTCACCATGCTCAGCAAGGCGAGCCAGCAGAGTTTTAAATTTCGGGTCGCCACGTATCGGATCAAAGCGTGGATCGTATCGCAGGCCAACCATCCAGTTGGAGCGGTTCCGGAAAGCCTGCTCCAGGAAAACCTCAGCCTCGTTCCGGTCACCCGCCGCCAGCCATGCTGCTGCGACAAAGTAATCGGGAACGAAGCTGCGTCCGGAATGTCCGCTGATCGTCGCCAGATCCCGCGATGCCCTGGCTCGCTGACCGGAGCGCGCCAGCTCGTAATCGATGTAGAGCGGGGTCATGGCATTGCTGCCTTCCAGCTCCGCAGCACGCCTAAGTTCGGCAAGAGCGGCGGAATGGAGTCCCATCTGATCCTCCGTCAGTCCCATTAACTGATGCGCGGGAACATAGTTGGGATATAACTCCAGAACCCTTTTGCATTGCGCGATGGCCTGCTGATTCCGGCGAAGGAGATAATAGCCCCAGGCGAGCGAGGTACCGATGCTGGGCGAAACCGGATCTATGCGCTCGGCCTGCTGCATGGCCACCAGCGCCTCGTCGCCACGCCCCATGCCCAGCAAAGTGTAGCCGTAGTACTGGTAGGCAACGGCGGAGCGCGGATCGATGGAGATGGCTGCGCGGAATTCACGCTCGGCTCCGGCCCAGTCCCATTCATAGTCTGTGAGAATTGAGAGCAGGGTGACGTGTGCATCCAGCAGAGAAGGATTCAGAGCGAGCGCCTTTTCCGCTGCCGCCTTCCCCAGCGGGTAGGCGACTGCCGGCGCGAGATATTGATAAAAACCCTCCAGCGAATAGCACTCTGCCAAAGCGGCCCAGGCCCGCGCGTAGTTTGGATCGGCCGACGTGGCCTGCTTCAGGAATTCAACCGCTTTGCTCAGCGAGTTGCGGGTTCGCGCAATGGCAAAGAAGCGCGCCTTGAGGTAGTCGCTGTAAGCGTCGGGATTGCTGGTGCCGGGACCCGGTGAGGGACGCAGGAGCGCGACTGCGGATTGGGGAACGAGAACCCGGGAGACGTTCTGTGCAATTTCGTCTTCCACACCCCAGGTATCTCGGCTACCGCTGTCAAAAACGCCCGACCAGCGTGTGGTTCCCCTGGAAGGATCGAGCATCTGAACGGAGATCACCAGGCCGTTCGTCGTTCGACGTATCTGGCCCGCAATCACCGCCTGAACCGCCAGCTTCCTTGCAGCCGTGGCGGGATCCGACTGAAGGCCGACCACGGAGCGTACAGTCGCCGAAGGGCGGACGCTGAGCTGAGGAATGGCGCTCAGGCGTGCGGTCAGGGTATCGGCCATTTCGAGGCCGACATACTGGCCCTCAAGGTCATCAGCTCCGGCTGTGAACGGCAATACTGCCAGGGATCGGACGGACGCGGTTGCCGCGTCCACCTTGCGGGTACGCCAGTAATGACTGGCAATCACTGCGGCAACCACCAGAGTGGCGACGGCCAGCAGCGGAACGGCACGACGGGACGACCAGGGAAGGCGTTCGGCCATCGGGTGACCTGGCAGTATGGCTTCGGCCGGCGGTCGCGGGTCCGGGGCGGGGACCGTTTCCGGCCGGGCTTCCGGCGGACTTTGACGGTACGGAGGAAGGGCGGATAAAGACGAACTTTCGGCGAAGGGCCCAACGTAGCGATAGCCCAGGCCCCAGCGCGTCTCGATAAAGGTTTCGCCTTCCGCATCGCCCAGCGCACGGCGAATGCTGCCGACGGCTTTGCTCAGACTCTGGTCGTAAACCTCTTTGCCTTCCCAGAAACGGTCCAGCAGTTCCCGGCGGGTCACCAGACGATCGCGGTGCTCCACCAGGTAGAGGAGGACGAGGTAGGGTTTGCGCTGCAGAACCACCTGGCGGGCGCCAATGGTAATGACCTGCGCCTGGACATCGAGCGTTGCCGGACCTAAGAACAACATCGAACTGAGATCCCTGGGGCGGGGTGCGCTCATTATAGGCCACAAGGCAGATTTCCGAATTAATTCACATTCAGGTCAGATTTTCGTGGGGATTTTTGCGCCGCCGACGGGCTAGATTTCCGAGTGAATTGGGTTAGTCGGGATCAGCCGAAAACCACGAATCCGCTTTCCGGAACTCATCATGACAATCGTGACTTCCCCGGTGCTGGCCGCCGTTGCTATGTCCTCTTTAGGTGCCCTGGCTCTTGGAACCTGGCGTTTCCCTGCGTCGAGAGGTTCCATGCGCGCCGCACAGCAGCAACTCGCGAGGGGCATCCTGCTGATGCCGGCCGCGGTGGCAGCCATCTTTGTGCTCACCGGATGCAACAGCGCGGGCAACCTTGATTTCGCGGCCGTCAGGGAATACACGATGGGCGGGCCGACGCCCTATACCGTTATCTACAGCACGGCGACCGGTCCGAATGGGGGGCGGGTTGTCCTCGATGAATATGACACGCCCACTGGCTCGCCGGTCTTCGTACGACCTCAACTCCTGACCAGCGGCAGCCAAGCGGCACCCTCCTCTTGCTCCTTCGCGGTGATTGATGCATCGGCGACTGCGCAGCCCGGGAACTTCAGCTACACGATTGACAGCACGACGCTCAACTTTCAGCAGACGTTGCATCAGGACGCGGGGTTGACGACTACGCCGGGCAATTATGCACGCGGCTGTGCTCCCAGCTCCCTCGGGATTAGTTCCAAGGACATCATTGGAGTGGGTCAGACGACGAGCGGCCTCCGGGTGATGGCCAGCGCGCAGTACTATACGGTGACCAAAACCAACCAGCTCTTCACGCTGGTCACAAATGCGAAAGGCGCCATGCAGAGTTATGGCACCGTTTCCATGGACACCTATCCGACCGCGCTGGTGGCAACCGACCTGAACGGCGATCAGAACAACGACATCATTGCGGGGGGCGAAAACAGCGCGAACCAGGCCACTGTGACTGTGCTGCTGGGCAAAGCGGACGGCAGCTTCGGGGCCGGCACGGACTACGTGTTGCCCGGAGCGCAGTTTGTTTCGCTGACGGTGGATGACGTGAACGGCGACGGCAAGGCGGACATCATCGCCGTTTCCGGTCCATCGAATCAACCGATCGATTATTCGGTGCTGCTCGGAAACGGAGATGGGACATTCCAGGCGCCCGTGAATTCCACGACGGGCCCGAGCGGCAATCCTGCGCAGCTGGGTCAGGTGATCACGGCGGCGCTGACTTCGTCCGGGCACAAGGATCTGATCTCGAGCACAGGCGTTGTTTTTCTCGGCAAGGGGGACGGGACATTCACGCAGAGCAGCACGCAGGCGCCGTTCTCCGGCGCGAACGATCTTGTTTCCGGCGATTTCAACCATGACGGCAAGATGGACGTAGCGGTCACGGCGAACGACGCCATCTCGATCTTCTACGGAAATGGCGATGGCACATTCGCCGCAGGTCCCAGCTACGCGACGATTCAGAACGAGGGACATTTGCTCGCTCTGGACATGGACGGGGACGGTAATCTCGATCTGCTGACCGGCGACGGGAGCAATGGTATCTACGGAGGCGACGCTCTCACGCCCTGGGAGGCCTACATTCTGATGGGCAACTCGGACGGCACGTTCGTGGGGGCGCAATCCCTGCCCTTTGCAAATAACGGATCCAATGTGGCGGATGTGAATGGTGACGGCAACGTCGACGCGGTCGGAGTGATCCAGCCGAATCTGAACACCACACCGTATTTCAGCACGTGGCTGGGAACCGCTTCGGGAATCCTCAAACAGGGGCCAGTGCTGCAGCTTCCTTCCACGGGAACCAATGCGGTGTATGCCGTGGGATCGTATGCAGTCGCGGATTTCAATGGCGACGGCAAGCCGGATCTGCTCTTCGAGCCGGAGACGGCGGCGAACTATGGCTGGGGAGCGGGGTTTGCTTTTGCTCCGGGTAACGGCGACGGTTCATTCGGCACGATAAATTTCACCGCACTCCCAAGCTTCGTGGCAACGGGCGACACGGACGTGAACCCCTACATCACCGGGCTCTCGGTCGCGGATTTCAACCACGACGGCAAGCAGGACATCCTCTACACGTTTTTCGACCAGAGCGGCAAGACGGGCAACTATCTCGAAGGTTTTGCCGTGCAGCTGGGCAACGGGGATGGCAGCTTCAAGGCACCGGTGGTGACCTACACGTACAACAGCGCGCAGCCTCCCCAATCGTCGAGTCCGCTGGCTTCGGTCGCGCAGATTGCCGACATCAACCACGACGGCAACCCTGATGTGTTTGCGATTGCGCAGCCTTCGTTGAATTCCAGCCAACTGCAGCTCTATCTGGGTAAGGGCGATGGCAGCTTTGCAAGCCCGACGACGATTCCGGCAGCGGACAATCCGCAGGGGATGGGGCCGATCGCGCTGGGAGACCTGAACGGCGACGGGAAGCTCGACCTGGTCAGCATCGGCAAGGGGGCGAAGGGCGGCGAGTTGGCCATTTCACTGGGGAATGGGGATGGGACGTTCGCGGCGCCGACGATTCTGGCGATCGGAACTCCGGCATCGCCGTCAGTGGCGATTGAGGACTTTAATGGCGATGGCAAGATGGACGTTGCCCTCACAGGGATGAATTTCCCCTATACCGGCGTCTTCCTCGGGAATGGAGACGGCACGCTGCAGACCATCTCCATTCCCTCCAGCAGCACGGTGGCTCCGGGTGTCAGCATTCCTTTCTTCGCCGGCGGAATGTCCTCAGGCTATGACTTCAACAAAGACGGCATTCCCGATCTGATCGCCGGCAGGATCATTCTCCTGAAGGGGCAGGCCGCGGCGCCCACGACCGCCGCCTCAACCACCTCTCTGAGCGCTTCCGCTGCGACAATTCAGGCCGGCCAGAGCGTCACGCTCACCGCCACGGTAAGCGGCCCATCGGGGAACAGCACGGTGCCGACCGGCGCCGTGACTTTCCTGGACGGCACCACCACTCTCGGCACGGGCACGCTGAACAGCAGCGGAGTCGCGACCTACACCACATCTGCGCTCAGCGCCGGAGCGCATAGCATGACTGCTTCCTACAGTGGCGATTCCAACTTCGCGGCCAGCACCTCGACCGCGACCGTGGTGACCGTGAACGCTCCGGCGCTTGCGGCGACCAATACCACACTCACGGCCTCCGCCAGCACGATCGGTGTCGGGGCCAACCTCACGCTGAACGCCACCGTCGCACCCGCCTCCGGTTCAGGGACTCCCACCGGTACGGTCACCTTTATGGATGGAACCGCGACGATCGGAACCGCGGCTCTCTCCGGCGGCGCTGCCAGTTACTCGACCACCAGCCTGGCCGCAGGAACCCATTCGTTGACCGCTGCCTATGGAGGCGACAGCAACTTTTCCGGATCGACCTCCAGCAGTGTCAGCGTCACCGTCCAGGCGGCAACCCCGAGCTTCACTCTCTCCGCATCTCCAACTAATGGAACGGTGACCGCCGGCCAGTCCGCGCAGACGACCATCGCCATCACTCCGGCGAACGGATTCAACCAGCAGGTCAGCTTCGCCTGCAGCGGATTGCCCACGGGCGGCACCTGCAGCTTTAGTCCTTTGACCGTGACGCCCAACGGAACTGCGGCAGCGACAACCACGCTGACGATCGGGACCGCTGCCAATACGTCGTTTCTGACCTGGCCTGGCGCGCCGGGTTCACGCAGTGGCTTCCTTTTTGCGGTGGCCGCCGGTGGTTTCGTGTGGATCTTCCGCCGCCGTCGGGTTCCCTTTGCACTCCGCGCTGTCGTCTTTCTGATTCTGGCTGTGACCCTCGTCGGCTGCGGCGGTTCTTCGAGCAAGAAAACCGCGACTCAGCCACAGACCTACACTGTCACAGTCACGGCGACTGCAGGCACTTTGTCTCAAACCACCAATTACAGCCTCACCGTGCAGTAACGCGGGATTCAGGCACCAGAACAGGAATCGGGAGCAGTCAACACGAACAGCCGCGCACGCCCGTACTGGCCCATCTCCGTACCGTCGGACCGCCGCCGTAATCGAGTTGGCACTCTTCGTGGAGCGGCGCAGCTGGGCGGTTCGAAACCCCTGCTTAGCCAGGGGAACGAACAATTTTTGCACCGGCGCTGACAGTCCGCTATCCGTTGTCGGCGCTTGTGCGCGAATCATCGAGTCTGCGTTCTTACCTGGAGTGGACCCCGAAAGTGAGACAGGCGGATAAGGCACAATGTGGTAAGGCGAGCGGCGGAAAGGCGGCTGCTGCTGGTTGCATTGCATTCGTCCACTTCGCTCCGCACGACTCAAGTCCATTGAATCGGCAATCGCACTCTATCGATACCAATTCCGCGACTTTATTCGTGACATGAAAAGACGCACGCCGGGTTCGGCGGCTCCACAAACAGAAGGGGGATAATCAGTCTCGACCGGAGTGTATTCCGGAGGAGGAGATACCGATATGCTGCGCTTATTCGGATTCGCCCCCCACACTGCCGCTGTTGTTCTTATGTTGCTGGGCGGCTCGTGCATGATGGCCCAGCCCACGGACTCGGCCAGAATTAACGATCTTCTGCAGCAGGCGAAGGAGCGGGCACTTCAGGCTAACCGCGATGCAGAACTGATTGAGAGTTACACGAGATCGAAAACCAGCTGGGTCTCTCACTCGCGAAGCCTGAATTCGATGAAAGAGCACATCAACAATATGGGCAAGACTCTGGCCGAGCTGAACAGTTACAAAATGGAGGCTTCGCCCTGGCAACAAGAGGCGATTCGCGACGTCGATCCGCTGCTGCGGAGTATGGCAGACCACCTGACAGTCATGATCAACCATCTGAACGACAACCAGGACAAGGTTCACATGCCGGCGTATGTGGACTACACAAAAGCCAACCTGGATCTGTCGGCCCGAATGCTCTCGATGATTGAAGACTATGTCGACTACTCCGAGTCGAAGGCCAAAGCCGACGATCTGGAGAAGAAGCTGGAATTGCCCACGTCCGGAGCTGGCGGCGGGTCCTAAACGCTTCCAGCTCGAAAGGTGTAGACGAGAACAAGGCAACGTCAGATCGGGGTTTCGCAGGCGGTCTCTCCGCACGGATCGCGCCTCGTTCCTGACCGGATTGATCCCTGATGAGTTTTCGCGTCTTTGCGGATGATGGGCGAAGCGGCATCGAAGCCGTATGGGAATGAGATGAGACCATCGATGCCCCTTCGCTTGTCGACGGCTTGACGGTTACTCTCGCTGCGCCTGCACAGAGCCAGGCTCCGGCCCCCAACTTCGCAAACTGCGACCTTAACGATTTTCCTATGCGCCGTGTCGGACGACGGATGTTTGTCTTCTGAAATCGACATGTTCAGCCAAACGCTCAGGCTCCGCGTCTACTCGGCGGGAGATTCTTATGAAAGCCACAGCACTGGTCGTCCTGGCATCCCTGCTCCTGGGAGCGGGGGCTCTGGTCTCCTGCTCGCAAGCGCGGACCGATGCAGCCATCCTTGCCGATGTACAGGGGATCATCCATCAGAACGCGGCACTGCAGTCAGAAGCGATCAACGTTCAGTGCAACAGCGGTGTCGTTGTCCTTTCCGGCACTGTAGGGACCGACGCAGCGCGCGTCGCCGCCGAGAAGGCTGCTCGGCAGGCAGAAGGAGTCAATGGAGTCATCAACAATCTGCAGATTGCGACCGCGGCTGCACCGCCGCCTATGGCTCCAGCCATTGCGCAGGGAAAAGCGCCGCCATCCCAGGCCAGTCCTGCGCGGATGCCCCGGAGAAATCCGGCGCCCGCTCCCGTAACCGCTGCGCCGATGCAACCGCGGCCGGGCCAGGAGGCAGCTGTTCCGCCCACCGAGTTGGTCCCTCCACGCACGAGCCAGGCGGTTGCACCTCAGCCAGCCCCGGCGGCTCCAGTGCAGACGACGGTTCCGGCAGGGACTCGGCTTGCCGTTCGCCTGATTGATCCGATTGACACAGAAAAACATAAGGCTGGAGACACCTTTCGTGCGTCGATCAATTCGGACATCGCAATCGAAGGAAAAACCGTGATTCCGAAATATGCCGATGCCACGGCCACGCTTGTGTCAGCCAAGAGCGCAGGGCGCTTTGCGGGGAGTTCCTCCATCGTGCTCGTTCTGTCGCAGATAGTCGTTGGCGAGAAGACGTATGACCTGCAGACCGGCGAATACGCGCAAAAGGGCGCATCGCGGGGCAGTCGAACGGCAAAGGTCGTTGGAGGAACCGCAGCCGTTGGCGCCGTTATTGGAGCCATTGCGGGTGGCGGCAAAGGCGCGGCCGTAGGAGCCGCTGCAGGAGCCGGCGCAGGGACTGCGGCTCAGGCACTCACGAAAGGCGAACAGATCAAGTTGCCGGCGGAGTCCATCGTCGAATTTGAGCTGCAGGCGCCGGTAACCATCACCATCGAAAGTTAGCCGGCGAGGAATTCCATCGCGGTGGCGACCGGAGCTTCGTCGGAGCCGGATCGCGACTGTGACGGTGGGATCAGCCGAGACGGCGAGTTCTGCCAGCAAGGCAGGCATCCCATGAGCCGCTTTTCCCCATCGCGGATTCAACGTTACGAGAGGAGGCTCTTTCGCGCGCTGTCAAAGCTTCTTGCTCGAACGCAGCCGACATGGATCAGGATCAGGCGCAGCCCAAACGATGGATATTGCGATTGCGGCCGGCGCTCTGCCATCCATCCCGGGTTTTCGGAGTGCTGGAACAGCGAAACAAAATCAGCACATGGGAACGATGGCTATGCCGTTCTCACTGGGTTGTTCCTCGCTGCGTTTCTTTTTGGCGCGCCGGTGGCGGCCGCTGTCCAGTTCCCTACACGCTCGGGCACCGTATTGCGGGATGCTCCCGCCGCCCAGGAAAAGACCATGAGTGTAGAGGACGAGGTGAGGCTTGCCACAAAATTCGAACGCGGTGACGGAGTGCCAAGAGATCCGGCGCAGGCCGCCTACTGGTTTCAAAGAGCCGCCGATCATGGCCATCCCGAAGCCCAGAACGAGTTGGGGTGCCTCTACTTCTGGGGCCACGGAGTGGAACGGAATCCTGAACAATCCGCCCGCTGGTTCACGCGGGCGGTCGGAGGCGGCTCGCAAAAGGCGAAGCTGAACCTCGCGGTATTGTATTTAGGTGGATTTGGCGTCCCCCAGGATCCGAAATTCGCCCATGACCTGCTGCTTCAACTCGCCGAAAAAGGAATGCCGCGGGCAGAACTGTATCTTGGCGTCCTCTATTCCAATGGGCTGGGGGTGGCTCCGGATCGGAGCCTGGGCGAGAGGTGGTTTCGGAAGGCGGCCAAACACAAGAGTCCGGAAGCCCAGTATGCAATGGGCATGTTCTATTCCCGTACCGCTGGCCATGCACATGACCTCAAAGAAGCTGCTGACTATCTGAGGCGGTCCGCGCGTGCCGGCTATCCGCCTGCCATGCAGGCGCTGGGCGTGCTGCTGATCGAGCATCCTGAACTGGAGTCGAAGGGGGGCGGCGGCGGTCTGGCTTACCTCATGCGTGCTGCCGAGTCCGGCTTCTGGCGCGCTTCAGCTGCCCTCGGAATCCTCGAGCGCGACGGTCACGATGGGGCGCCGAATCCTGGCAAGGCATTTCGATGGTTCACCATTGCCCTTCGCCAGGGGGGGCAGGCGGCAGAGCGGCTCCTCACAGGGGACTTATCCCGGTGCCGTTCGCTGCTCAGCGCCGAGGACGAGGCGCGATCCACGATGGCTGCGGACCGTTGGCTGCTGTCTCACCCGGCGACAGAACCGCAGCCGGTTCTCGATGCAAGCACCTTGCTTCCATTCAAAGAGCCCGAATTGCCTCGGTAAATTCGGCCTCGTGCCGGAAGTCTCCGGTAGTCCGGGCGTGCGCACGGGGAGTATTGATCGCTCAGGCTTACCTGATGGCCAGCCTGAGCGATCACGTTCAGATCCGCAATGCACATCCACGCCCGGCTTTAAGGCTCCTGCAGAATCTGCAAGAGGAACCATGTCCGGCGCTCCGTCTCATCGATCCACGCCTCAATCAGACTGTTCGTTGCGACGTCATGGTACTGTTCGCAGATCTGGTGGGCAGTCCGCAGGTGGCGCGTCAATTCCTGATTATCCGTGCAGAGTTCGGCGAGCATGTTCCTGGCGGCCACCTGCTGGTCGTTGTTATCGCGAATACGCTGATACTTCGCGATCTCCCCGACTGAGTGCAGCGTGGTTCCACCGAGTTTCCGTGCTCGCTCCGCAATTTCGTCGGTCATGGCGAGGAGCTGCGTCGCCTGTTCATCCAGGAGCAGGTGAAAATCCCTGAAGTGAACGCCGGCGACGTGCCAGTGAAAATTCTTTGTTTTGATATAGAGCGCGAATACGTCGGCCAGCAGCTTGCGCAGCTCAGGGGTGATCTGTGCGACAGAATCCGGCCCCAGATCGGATATGGGAATAGGTTCCTTCAAGTGCCTTACGGTAGTGGCCACGTCTATTTACCTTCCTTCCTGTTTGTCTGGAGAGTATGCAGGGATCGTCAGCAGGGGGAACTGATTCGATCCGGCACAACCCAGGCAGTTGCATGCCGATAGCCATCAGGCAAGAGAAGAAACGGCGGTACATCCCGCCACCATGAAGGCGACGATGGACCGGATGTGGCGAAACCTGAACGCCTCCGTCCAGGAACCTGGCCCGCTGCTGCTGACACGGTCTCCCGGTGCGCGACCACGGCACGCGGTGTTTTCAGGATCGGATTCCCCGCCAGGCTCAGCGCGTCGCCCCTCTGTCCTTCTGTATAGAAGCACACGATGTTCGGCCGCTTGCCGCTTGCGTCCTGTGCAATAGCGTCTGGAAGAACAGAGGAGGCGCACTGTAGGGCATTCTGAGCGCAACCGGTGAAGCGGAAGCGGGCTCCGGTGGAGACCGACTCGCCGAGGAATAGCCGGCTGCGACTCATCCGTGCCGATGAGAGCCGGGAGTGGGCAGCAGGCCTGCTCCCGGATT
>JBKICP010000399.1:0-10099 GCA_046567085.1 Acidobacteriota bacterium | reverse complement strand
CTGCCTCATCCCGACGACCATCGGCGCGCTGCTCTCCGCCATCGGTATCGCCGGCATGGATCGCCTCGTGCAATACAACGTGCTCGCCATGTCGGGCCGCGCGGTCGAAGCCGCGGGCGACGTCAACACCCTGCTCCTCGATAAGACCGGCACCATCACCCTCGGCAATCGCCAGGCAACGGAGTTCTTCCCCGCGCCGGGCATCAGCACCGAGCGCCTCGCCGACGTCGCCCAGCTCGCGTCGTTGTCCGATGAGACCCCCGAAGGCCGATCCATCGTCGTGCTCGCCAAGGAGAAGTACAATCTCCGCGGCCGCGACGTCAGCGGCATGCGCGCGGAGTTCGTTCCCTTCAGCGCGCAGACGCGCATGTCCGGCGTGGACCTGCCCGGCAGCAAGATCCGCAAAGGCTCGGCCGACGCCATCGCGCGGTGGCTCGAAGCGCAGGGCTCCAGCCTTCCCCGCCCCGTCAGCGACCGCGTCGAAGAGATCGCGCGCCAGGGCGGCACGCCGCTCGTCGTCTCGGAAAATGCCTCCGCCCTCGGCGTCGTCTATCTCAAGGACATCGTGAAAGGCGGCCTGAAGGATCGCCTCGCGCGGCTGCGCGCCATGGGCATCCGCAGCATCATGATCACCGGCGACAATCCGCTCACCGCCGCGGTCATCGCGCGCGAAGCCGGCGTCGATGATTTCCTCGCCGAAGCCAAGCCGAAAGACAAGATGGACCTGATCAAGCGCGAGCAGGCCAAAGGCAAACTCGTCGCCATGACCGGCGACGGCACCAACGACGCGCCCGCGCTCGCCCAGGCCGACGTCGGCGTCGCCATGAACACCGGCACCCAGGCCGCGAAAGAAGCGGGCAACATGGTCGATCTCGACTCCAACCCCACCAAGCTCATCGAGATTGTCGAGATCGGCAAGCAGCTCCTCATGACGCGCGGCGCGCTCACCACCTTCTCTATCGCGAACGATGTGGCGAAGTACTTCGCCATCATCCCGGCGATGTTCGCCGGCGTCTTCCCCGTGCTCAACGCACTCAACATCATGCATCTGGCCACGCCGCACTCGGCGATTCTCTCGGCCGTGATTTTCAACGCGATCATCATCATCGCGCTCATCCCGCTCGCGCTCAAAGGCGTGAAATACCAGCCCATGTCCGCGCAGGCACTGCTCCGCCGCAACCTCATCCTTTACGGCATCGGCGGCATCATCGTGCCCTTCATCGGCATCAAGCTCATCGACCTGGCCATCAACGGCCTGCACATCATCTGAAAACGGAGGCGACGCACATGATGGCAACCACTTCTTACCAGCGCGAGGAACATCTTCTCGTCCCGTCCACGAAGCCAACGGATCCGCGCCTCAGCAACACGCTCGTCATCGCGATCCGCTACACGCTCGCGACCACGATCCTGCTCGGCATCGTTTATCCACTCGTCGTCACCGGCATCGCGCAGATCACCATGCGTCACAAGGCCGACGGCTCGCTCATCGTGCGCAACGGTCAGGTCATCGGCTCTGCGATCCTCGGCCAGGGATTCGCCAGCCCGCGCTACTTCCACTCGCGCCCCTCGGCTGCGGGCAACGGCTGGGATGCGACGAACTCGGGCGGCTCCAACCTCGCGCCCAGTAGCCAGGCGCTCGTCACGCGCATCGAGGGCGACGTCGCCAACTGGCACAAGCAGGATCCCGGCGCGCAGGGACCGGTGCCCATTGGACTTGTCACGACGTCGGCCTCCGGCCTCGACCCCGACATTGCCCCCGCCGACGCCTACTACCAGGTGCCGATGATCGCCGCCGCGCGCCATCTGCCGGAGGCGACAGTCCGCGCACTGGTCGAATCGCACATCCAGGGCCGCCAGTTCGGCTTCCTCGGCGAGCCCCGCGTCAACGTGCTGGAGCTGAATCTGGCGCTGGACGACTTACAGGCTGCCGGGGGCAGGTAGCCGAGCGTCGAGCGCTCTCAGGGAATGTAATGGAATCCATTACACTGTAATATTGCGGTATGGCGACTGCTCCTGTAAGGAAGTCCAGGGTTTATACGATCAGCCTGCCGCCCGACCTGGCACAAAGGGCAGAGGCACTGGCTCAGAGAGACAGCCGCACCATGAGCGAGTTGTTTCGTGAAGCCTTTCGCACCTACGCTGCACAGCAGGCGCGGCAGACACTCGATGAGCGGGGTGAGTATGCGGCAGGACACAATCCCGCGGGCTATACCGAAGCCGACGTTCCCCGCCTCATCAAGGAAGTGCGCGCCAAAAAGCCGCGTCGTCGCAAGCCACGCTCGAACGGATGATCGTCGTCATCGACACCAACGTCTGGATCTCCGAGCTTCAGTTTGCGAAACATCGCGGCACGCCGACGCTGGCGCTCGAACAAGCCATGAGCGAAGACGTCATTGCCACCTGCGATGAGATTGACGCGGAGATTGGCTTCGCAGGACGGTAAACGTATGCCGTGATCCCGGCGACGATATGTTTCTGGAGTGCGCCGCACTTGCGAAAGCGGACCTGCTGGTTGCAGGGGACAAGGACCTGCTGACTCTCGGTACCTACAAAGGGACGTGTATCGTCACGCCCTCAGAGTACCTGAGACGAAGATAGAGCCCAGGCGGATTCGGCCGATGCCGCAGGAAAAACTTGAGACGCGAACGAGGTCTTGATCGGCAACCGCTCAACGCGCTGCTTCACTCCTTCTCCGCCTCTTCAATCGCCCTCTCCGCCAATGGAGCCATCACGGCAAATCCTGCCGCGTTCGGATGCAGGCCGTCCTGAGTCAGCCCCGCTTTCAGCATCCCGCGCCCGTCCACCATCGCCGGGAAGTAGTCCAGATAGATGAGCCCGTTCTCGGCGCAATACTGCTTCAGCCACCGATTCAGCGTCAGGATCTTCTCGGTCGACCGCTGCAGAAAGAACAGCAGCGCCCGCGGATTGTAGTCGTTGATGGGCGTCAGCGACGAGAAGATCAGCCGGATCCCGTGCGCCTTTGCCAATTCCGCCATCGTCGCGTAGTCGCCTTCAATCTGCTCCAGGGTCTCGTCGCCGGTGTTGCCGGCGATGTCGTTGGTCCCGGCCAGCACCACCACCACCGCCGGCTTCAGATCGATCACATCTTCGCGGAAGCGAACCAGCATCTGCGGCGTCGTCTGCCCGCCGATGCCGCGGTTGATGTAGTGCTTCCCCGGAAACGACTCGTCCAGCTTCCAGATATCCGTGATGGAGTCGCCGAAGAAGATCACGCGTTTCTCGCCCGGCGCCGGCGGGCCGAGTTTCACGTCATCATCGTGATAGCGCGCCAGCTGCCCGTAGTCGTTCATCAGCATGCGTGCGTTACCTTCGCGATAGAGTTCGAGGCTTCGCGCGGAGGCATAGCCATCCTGAGGTGTCGCCTGGATCGGTGTCCCCGCCTCCGAACCGGCACCCTGCGCCCACGCCCCGGCACACGCTGTTGAAACCAACACCACCCACACTGCCAGTTCTTTCATGCCATCACCCTACCATTCCCGGCACCCGCCGCGCCCGCGGGGAACTCCGTGTCGGCGGACTTCGTATGTAGACTGCACCACGAGGCGCTTCCGGATGACTCGCACACCAGGCTCCGCGAACCTCTTGCTCCGGTGGGCTCGCAGCCATCCGGTCCCCGCATACTTCGCGCTCACCTTTGCGATCTCGTGGACCGGAGCCTTCCTCCTCGTCGCCCCCCGGCTGCTGCGCGGCGAATCCATCCCCAAATTCACCGGCCTCATGATGTTCCCCATTATGCTGCTCGGGCCGCTCCTCGCCGGCATCGCCCTGACGGCTCTCACCGCAGGCCGCGAAGGTTTCGTCTGCCTCGGCGCACGCATGCGCCGCATCCGCGTGCCGGCGCCGTGGTTTCTCGTGCTCAGCATCCCGCCCGTGCTGATGCTCGCCGTCCTCGTTCTGCTTGCGACCTTTGTCTCCCCCGTTTATGCGCCGAACCGCTTCCTCATCGGAATCGCCTTCGGCCTCGTCGCGGGCTTCATCGAAGAAATCGGCTGGACCGGCTTCGCGCTCCCCGCGATGATGCGCACCCGCACCCCCTTTGCGGGAGCGCTTCTGCTCGGCCTCCTGTGGTCTCTCTGGCACGCGCCCGTCATCGACGACCTGGGCACCGCGACGCCGCACGGCTCGTACTGGCTCGCTTACTTTCTCGCCTTCGCAGCCGCGATGACCGCCATGCGTATCCTCATCGCGTTTCTCTTCGCGAATACCGACAGCGTTCTGCTGGCCCAGCTACTGCACGCCGCATCCACCGGCTCCCTGGTCGTCTTCAGTCCCGCTCGGGTCTCCGCCGCGCAGGAGGCTTTCTGGTACGCGGCCTACGCCGCGGCGCTCTGGATTGTTGTGCTGCTCCTGCGCGCCATCCTCGGACCCAGGCTCGAAGCTCGCTGATTCCGGCGCAATCAAAAAGGGGAGCGGCCAAGCCGCTCCCCTTTGCACCCTACTCCCTACTCCCTATTCCCTGTCCTCAGGCCACCATCTCCAGCGCGCGAATCTCTTCTTTGCGCACGGTCAGCTTCTCCACCAGATCGGTGCGCACCGCGAAGCCGCGTCCCGGAGTATCCGGCACCGCGATCTCGCCGGTCTTCGACACCACCACTTCCGGATCGATGATGTCTTCCTTCCAGTAGCGCTTCGAGGCCGACACATCCCCGGGCAGCGAGAAGTTATCCAGCGACGACAGCGCGATGTTGTGCGCCCGCCCAATGCCCGACTCCAGCATGCCGCCGCACCACACCGGGACGCCGCGCTCCTGCGCCGCGTTGTGCACCGCAATGGCCTCGCTGAAGCCGCCCACGCGTCCGCACTTGATGTTGATGATCCGGCACGACTCCATCTCGATTGCCGCCAGCGCATCGCGCCGGTTGCGGATCGACTCGTCCAGACAAATCGGCGTCTCCAGACGCTTATGCAGCATGGAGTGGAAGTAGAAATCGTCGGCCCACAATGGCTGCTCGATCATCAGCAGGTTGAACTCGTCCCACGTCACGATGTGATCCGCATCGTTCAGCCGGTAAGCGGAGTTGGCATCCACGCTCAGCTGAATCTGCGGCCAGCGGTGCCGCACCGCTTCCAGCACCTTCACATCCCAGCCCGGCTTGATCTTCAGCTTGATGCGCTGGTAGCCCGCGGCCACTTCCTTCTCGACCTCGGCCAGTTGCGCATCCAGGCTCGGCTGGATGCCGATCGAGACACCGCAGTCAATGGTCTCGCGCGTCCCGCCCAGCAGGCTGGCGAGGGGAATGCGCTTCATCTGCGCCTCGAGATCCCACACCGCATTCTCCAGCGCGGCCTTTGCCATGCGGTGCCCGCGCACCCGCTTGAAGATTCCCGGGCACTTCCCCGCATGTTCCGGATCGGCCGCCGCCAGCGCCGGCGCCAGCTCCTGCTGGATCACCAGCCACGCCGTGTCGATCGTCTCATCGGAGAAAAACGGATGTTCCCCGGCGACGCACTCGCCCCAGCCGGTCAGGCCCTCGGCGTGCAGTTCCACCAGCAAAATCCGCCGCTCCGTTGTTGTACCGAAACTGGTTTGAAATGGCTGAACGAGGGGAAGGCGTAGTTCGCGCAGGAAGATGGCATCGATTCTCATAAATCTCCGAGGTTTTCCAGTCTTGCGAGTTCGAAAGCGCCGTTACCGTCTTGATCGACCCGAAATCCAACCACCGCCAGCCCGCGTCCAAACGCATCCAGAAAGCGCTGCCGATTGGCGGCCTGCACCTCCATGGCCCTGGAGACACCCGTAGGGGAAGCTTTCCATTGACTCACTTCCTTCGGGACCACGATTGTCTCCTGGATTTCCGGCGGTGCGCAGGGAGCCCTGTTCAGGATCGCGTTCACCCGTTCCGAATCCATCCACCATTCCGCGTGAAGGCGATCCGTGGGAAGCCCACCCTGCAACCGAGACGAGGATACACCATAGAAATTCTGTGTATAGGATCGAACGACCACGCCAAGCCTGTGGATATTGAGGAAAGCGTTCTTGATCTCCAGCGGGTCGAAGGTCCACTCCATCCGCCGGATCCCCCGCGCCAGTGCGTCATCTCGTTGAAACAGCTTGAGCTTCCGGCCGATCCCCGCATTCCGCAAATCCGGCCTCACCGCCAGCATGTGCGAATGCAGATACGGCAGTGGCTCCCCGGCCGGTTTCCTTCCCGGCTTCACGCCAGGCAAAGACATGGCGAAACCTACCATCTCCTGCCCCTGGAATGCCCCCACCACCTGGCCGCCGATCCGCTGCGCCACAATGAACATCCGCCGCGGAATCACATCGCCGTCGTTGTAACCCCAGGTCCGCACCTGTAGCTCGACGCAGGCGTCCAGCTCATCGAGCCCCTGGCAGTGCCGCAACACCACCTCGGCGCCCGCCGGCGTCACGATGACCGTCCCGCTCACGCTCCACGCTCCGCTGCCTTGCTGCGTTCCCACAGCGCTTCCAGTTCCTCCAGCGACAGATCCTCCAGCGAACGCCCCGCGGCTGCCTCCATCCCTGCAAAACGCCGCCGGAACTTCGCGTTCGCATCCCGCAATGCCAGCTCCGGATCCACCTTCAGGCGCCGCGCCAGGTTCGCCACTGTGAATAAAAGATCCCCCAGTTCCTCGCCGGCCGCCTTCTGATCGCCCGCAGCCACCTCGGCTTCCAGCTCGTCGCACTCCTCGCGCAGCTTCGCGATGACGCCGCCCACCTCCGGCCAGTCGAAACCGACCTTCGCCGCCTTCGATCCGATCTTCCCCGCCTCGCTCAGCGCCGGCATGGCGCGGCTGATCCCATCGAGCCAGCCCGATTCCGAGGGGTGCTGCTTCTTCTCCAGCTTCTTGATCGCGTCCCAGTTCCGCAGCACCTCGCCCGCTCCGATCCCATGCGTCTCGAGGCCCTCCGCGCGATTGCCCGCCGCTGCCGATGCCTCTTCTCCAAATACATGGGGATGACGCCGCACCAGCTTGCGATTCAGATTCCCGAGCACGTCCGCGATGCCGAAGTGCCCAGCCTCTTCCGCCATCTCCGCGTAGAACAGCACCTGCAGCAGCAGATCGCCCAGCTCATCGGCCAGATCGGCCCAGTGCTCGCGCTCGATGGCGTCCAGCACCTCGTAGGTTTCTTCCAGCGTGTATTTCCGGATCGACGCAAAGGTCTGCTCGCGGTCCCAGGGACACCCGCCCGGCGCTCGCAGCCGCGCCATGATCGCCACCGCGTCAGCAAAAACCTCACCCGCACGAGAGTGACTGCGGGCATCGGATCGCACATCGCCGCCGCGCTCAGGAACGGCGCTGGCTAAGGATGCATCCTTGTCCGGGGGCATACCCCTACTCTACAACGACGCTGCCGCTCGGTCGGCAGACCCGCCCCCTGGCGGAGAAGCTGGCCGCTTAGTTGATTCGGCCCCGCAGGATCGCCTCTACGTCGCGGCTGCTGTGCAGGATGGAATATCACCTGCAGAGGCCGCGTTTCAGGCCGATAGACGATGAGCCGGGAATGGATCGGGAAGAACTTCACGGGCCTGCCGGTCAGATCTTCGCGAACATGTCCGATTCCGGGATGCTCTGAGAGAAACACGATTCCGTCTCGGATCACACGTTCCAACCGACCCGCAACGTTCTCGCCCGCCTCTGTTCTTAAGTGCTGGAGTATCTCTGCGAAGTCGGCGGCGGCCTCCAGCGCGAGAACATATCGCCTCATTGATTGCTGGCTTTGTGCCTGGCCAGATACTCATCCAGCTGATCTTCAGCCACGACCTCGCCGCGATCGATCTGCTCCATCCCTCGCTGGATCTTCGCATCGATGAATTCGCGCCTCAGTTGGAGCTACCGGTCCTGCTCCTCCTGGGTCTGCAGCAGGCGCAGCAGCACTTCCTCCGCGCTGGCCGAGCCGCTCGCTTCCATCTGCCGCTGAAATCGCGCCTGGAGATCGGCATCACGGATTTCAATGTTCATGGGAGTCTCCTGCCCCAATTATTTTACAGTTGTACCGGGAGCCAGCCCTGATCCTCCTCGCCGCCATCTTCGTCGTCGTCTTCGGCCTCGCCTTCGGCAGCTTCCTCAACGTCTGCATCTCGCGCCTGCCGCGTCACGAATCCATCGTCTTTCCAGGCTCCCACTGTCCCCGCTGCGGCGCCGCCATCGCCTCCGGCGACAACATCCCCCTCCTCAGCTGGATCCTCCTCCTCGGCCGCTGCCGCCACTGCCGCCAGCCCATCGCGTGGCGCTACCCCGCCGTCGAGTTCGCGACCGCCTGTCTCTTCCTGCTTTGCTACCTCCGCTTCGGCCTCACCCCCACCGGCGCCGGCCTCGCCGTCCTCTGCTTTCTGCTCCTCGGACTCGCCGTGATGGATGCGGAAACGATGCGCCTCCCCGACAGTTTCACCCTGCCCGGCCTCGCGCTCGGCATTCTCTACGCCGCGCTCCGCCCCGCCGACAACCCGATGGGGCGCCTCGCCCACGCCGGCGCGGCGCTGCTCTGGGCCGCTCTCGCCGCCCTCTTCCTCTTCCTGATTCGCTGGCTCTATTTCGTGCTCCGCCACAAGCAGGGCCTCGGCATGGGAGACGTCAAACTCCTCGCCATGATTGCCGCCTGGCTCGGTCGGGCGCCCGCCATCCTCACGCTGCTTCTGGGAGCCGTCGCAGCTGCCCTCTACGGCATCCTCGCCGTCGCGCTCTCCCGCGGACGCCGCCCGTTCCTCTCCACCCGCCTGCCCCTGGGATCCTTCCTCTGCGCCGCCGCTCTCTTCACCATCTTCCGCGGCGAACCCATCATCCGCTGGTACCTGCACTTCTACGGCATCCAATAGCTACCGGCTACCGGCTACCGGCTACCGGCTACCGGCCACAGGCCACAGGCTACAGGCTGCTCCCCACCACTCCCCGACACTCCCCGAACCCGATCCGTGGATACCCCTCCCGCTCGCACCAGCCCTTCAGAATCACCTCATCCCCATCTTCAAGAAACTTCCGCTGCTCCCCGTTCGCCAGCACCAACGGTTCCGCGCCGCGCTTCGTCCGCTCCAGCAGCGATCCAACACTCTCCGGCGTCGTGCCCGACACCGTTCCCGTCGCCATCAGATCCCCCGGCCGCAGATTGCACCCGTTGCTCGCGTGATGCGTCACCATTTGTGCCAGTGTCCAGTACAAATCTTTCAGATTCCCCCGGCTCACCCGCACCGGACCCTCGCCCGCGTCGCGCATCCTTGCCGTCGCAATCCAGACTTCAAGATGGATATCGAATCCGCCGCGCGCCTGATTCTCCTCCGACCTTAGATAAGGCAGCGGCGCCGGATCGCCCTCCGCCCGCGCCGCCGCCGGAACGCGGTACGGAGCCAATGCATCCAGCGTGACCACCCATGGCGAAATCGTCGTCGCGAAGCTCTTGCCCAGAAACGGCCCCAGCGGCTGATACTCCCACGCCTGAATATCCCGCGCCGACCAGTCATTCATCAGGCACAGTCCCAGGATGTGCTTCTCTGCCTCCTCCAGCGGAATCGTCTCCCCCCGCACGTTCCCCGCGCCGATGAAGAACCCCACCTCCAGCTCGTAGTCGAGCATGCGGCTCGGCCCAAACATTGGTTCGGCCGCATCCGCAGCCTTCGTCTGCCCGGACGGCCGCCGCACCTCCGTCCCGCTCACCACCACCGACGAGGCCCGCCCGTGATACCCAATCGGCACCCACTTGTAATTCGGCAGCAGCGGATTCTCCGGACGAAACAGCCGCCCCACATTCGTGGCATGCTCGATCGACGCATAGAAATCCGTGTAGTCGCCGACAGCAAACGGCGCCAGCATCCGCACGCTGCTCTGCGCAATCAAATGCGGCTCAACCCTCGCCCGCTGCGCCCCATCGCTCAGCAAATCCCGCGCCGGCTCGCGCCTGTACTCCTTCAGACCGCATCCACGCAGATCGAGAATCTTGTCTCCGATTGCCAGCCCCGGCCGCCCGCCCGCTCCATCGTCGAACACCCCAAACGGCAAATTCTCCAGCGGAAAATCCGTCCCCGGATCGTTCGCCGATTCCACCCAACTCCGCTTTCTTCCCGACATCAGATCCATCCCAGAAATTTCAACCCCTCTACCGGCTCGTCAAACGAACACG
>JBKICP010000398.1:0-17610 GCA_046567085.1 Acidobacteriota bacterium | reverse complement strand
TCTGATTCGGGCTCTTGCTTTTCCACTTCCCGCTGGCAATCTCCTTGGCCGTGTACGCCCGCATCGACGCTACCTGCTGGTGAATCTGCCGGAATTCCGGCGTGTCCGTCACCGGGCGCGTGCGGCGCGGGAAGGTCCTGATTTCCTTGTCGATATATTCGGTCCGGTTTCCCGGGTTGGGATGATCGCTCAGGAACTGGGCGCCGCCTTTGCCGTACTTTCCCTCGATCACCTCGAAGAATTGCGGCATCGCCCGCGGATCGTATCCTGCGTCGTACAGAATCTGCACCCCCTCTTCATCGGCCTGCTTTTCGTCGCCGCGCGACATCTTCAGAAAACCGAGCCCGAACCCCAGGCCGATCGTATTCTGCGCCAGACCGCCCAGCACTCCGTTACCCAGCACAATGCGCGCGGCCAGTTGCCCGAGTCCCCCGATCGCCGCAAAGGGTGCCTCTTTTTCCATGTTGCAGACTGAATGCTCCAGCACCACGTGCGATATCTCGTGGGCCATCACCGCCGCCAGTTGCGCCTCATCCTCGGCCGCCTGCACCGTTCCAAGATTCACGAACACCTGGCCACCTGGAAGCGCAAAGGCATTAATGTCGGCCGCGTCGACCACGTGGAACTGAAACGGCCACCGGTACCCCGGAGCGTAGGCCGTCAGCTTCGCGCCGACGGACTGTACGTACTGCGTCACCGGGCTCGAGTCCGGCAGTACGGGCATCTGTTGGTAGATTTGCGCGGCCGCCTTCTTCCCCAGCTCAATCTGTTTTCTCGGCGATACAGGGTTAGAGCATGGCTTCAGATCGACGCGAGCCCATGCACGCGGCGCCGCCACGCCCATCAGCGATGAAGCCCAGAGCAGAGTGGTTGCCTGAATACGGAGCCACCTGACGTCGAAGCTGAGGAAGCAAACCATCCCCCCATTGGAGTACCCCGGCGAGGGGAGGGTTTTCTTCCATTTGCCGGTTCAATATCAACGATGTCGTCGGCTATTCGTATCGCAAGGCAGTGGTGGGTTCCACATGGGCCGCGCGCAGCGCGGGGATCAGAACAGCGAGTACCGCGGTGGTGATCAGCACGAACGAGACCGTGACAAGCGTGACCAGATCGGTCCCGCTGATGCCATAGAGCAGGCTGGCGGTGAAACGTCCCAGTGCGAGAGCGAGAGCAAGACCGATCGCCAGCCCGATGGCCGTCAGCACCAGCCCCTGGCGGAGGACCATGCCCAGCACGGCGGGCCGTTTTGCGCCAAGCGCCATGCGAATGCCGATTTCGCGCGTGCGCCGCCGCACCGAATAGCTCATCACTCCGTAAAGCCCGATGGAGGCGAGGGTCAGTCCGATAGCTCCAAAGATGCCCAGCAGCAGCGCAGAGATGCGGGGCAAAAGCAGCGACTGGTCGACGTGCTCCTCCATGGTCTGGGTTTTGAAGACCGCCATGTCGGGATCGAGCGCGGCGATCTGCTCGCGCACCGCAGACGCAAGAGCGCGCGGATCGACCAGGGTCTTGACCAGGATAGAGGTGCCGAAAAAGCTGTCGGCCTTCTCCGGCACGGCATTGAGGAAGAGATAGACGGCATCGGTGGGCTTTTCGCCGATGGTGCGCCATTTGGAATTACGCGCCACACCGATGATCGTGTACGCGGTTTTGTCCTGGCGGATCGTGCGGCCAATGGGATCCTGGCCTGGAAAGAGATGGACGGCCGCGGTCTCGTTGATGATGGCGCTCGAGGCACCGTCTGTGTGCAGAGTGAAGGCACGCCCTCGCAGCAGCGGGATGCCCATCGTCTCGAAATATCCGTCGCCGACGGTGTCGACGATGGCGTTCACTTTCTGCGCGGGATGGTCTTTTGCCGCATCCGCGTTAAAGCTGTTCATGGTCGCGCCGAGGCTGAGCGGTACATCCCCCACGAAGCTGACGGAGCGCACACCGGGCAGCGCGGCCACGCGGTCGTGCAGCTGCGCAAGGAACTGCACCGTCTTGTCGTGCGAGTAGTTCTGGAGCTTGGGATCCATCGACATGACCAGCAGATGGGTGGGCCGGAAGCCGATATCGATCGAGGAAGCCTTGCCTAGGCTGCGCAGGAAGAGTCCGGCGGTGGCAAGGAGCACCAGCGAGAGCGCCACCTGCACCACAACCAGCGTGCTGCGCATGCGCGAGCGGCCGCCGCCGAGGAACCCGCCTGGGTTGTCCTTCAGCGATCCCACCAGGTCGGGACGCGACGCACGAAGAGCCGGCAGCAGTCCGAAGAGCAGCGCCGTCGCAAGGGCCAGGCCGAGCGTGAATACGGCGACGCGCGTGTCCACGTTGAAGTTGAACGAAATGGGCATCGGCAGAGGAAGCCGGAAGCTGGAGATCGCGCGCGCGGCCGCAGCCGCAAGAAGAAATCCGCCGAGCGCACCGGCGAGGGAAAGCAGAACGCTCTCGATGAGAAGTTGGCGGACGAGCTGCCGCCGCCCGGCGCCGATGGCAAGACGGATGGCAATTTCTTTCTGGCGGCCTGTCGCCCGCGCCAGCAGCAGGTTGGCAACGTTGGCGCAAGCCACAAGCAGAACCAGTCCGGTTACAACCATCAGGACCGCCATCAGCGTGTACGCGGGCGTGGCGGAGCCGGCGATCAGGCCGCCCGCGGATTGCAGGGTGATCTTTTCGTGCGTCTTGTCATCCTTATGCCACGTATCGTCGAGGCGCTGCTTGATCGTGTTGAGAGCGACCCCAGCCTGGGCTCGGCTCACTCCTGGCTTGAGACGAGCGTCGAGCATGAGCCACTGATCATCCCGTGCTGTGCGGAGATCCCCGGCGCCGGTAGTCAGATCCGGCATCATTTGTCCGGCGACCGCCAGGGGTACCCAGAAATCCGAATTGATGCCGTGATCGACGCCGTAGAAACCGGCCGGCGCAACCCCCACCACAGTGTAGTGACGGCCGTTGAGTACGATGTCGCGATTAATAATGCTGGAATCGCCGGCGAAGCGCCGCCGCCACAGCCCGTTGCTGAGCACAACCACATGACCGCGAGCAATGGTGTCGTCGGCGGGTTCAATGAACCGACCGAGCGCCATAGGAACGCCGAGGACAGAGAAGAAATTTCCGCTCACGGATTGGCCCCAGACACGCTCAGGCTCCCCACTGCCGCCGATGCTGGCCGGCACGAGAGGAAAGTGGGCGGCGACACCGCCTTCAAAAACGGCGGCAGTCTGGTCGCGGTAATCCAGGTAGTCGGGATATGAGAATGAGTTGCCCTCGGAGAACATCACCATGCTCCCCGGATCTCGCACCGGAAGGACGCCCCACAACAATCCATTGGCGACGCTGAAGACGGTTGCGTTGGCAGCGACGGCAAGCGCAATGGAGAGAATGACCACCGCGGAGAAACCCGGCGCCCGCAAGAGCGTTCGTATCGTATAGCGGATGTCCTGCACAAAATTGCCCATGCGTCACCTCGGTCTGCGTGTGGGGAGAGTCAGCCGAAGACAACTACGCGCGGAATGGCGGAAAAGTTCGCACCCCCCGCTCGGGAGCAATCAATGGGAGATACTCGCCTCTGTCCGTCAGCTCAGGACCAGTCGTGCGGACACCATAGCGTCAGGTCGTCTTCGCGTTGGGGTCTCGTCTGCTGCGCCTCGGAAAAGGGAGAGGATGAAGAGCAGGAAATACGCTGGCTTGCACGGGTTCAGTCCCCTGATCTCAGCCGCGGCCACCCTGGGGGGTTCGAGGAATTGGATTTATGTGCCGCTTCAGCAGACATCTGGCGGAGAGACAGGGATTCGAACCCTGGATGCCCTTTCGAGCATACACGCTTTCCAAGCGTGCGCCTTCAGCCACTCGGCCATCTCTCCGCATCCCCGACAAGGCTCACGCCCCGCCGGTCGCGCATTGCACGCTATCCTCCAATCTACCACGCAGCCCCTGGAACTTCGCTCTCGCGCTCGCTCGCAGGAGCTAAACCTCCGCCCGTCTACAATAGGCCATTCTCCATGTCCCCCGAAGAAATCCAGACCGGCCCCGCGCAGGACCTGCCCGTTCACGCGAGCGGCGCGCACTCGCATGAGGTCGAGGTCTTCGAGCAGCACGCGCATCCTTCGCGTCTCGGTGAAGAGCTCCGTGCGTTGCTCGATCTGGCGATTCCTGTCGTCCTCTCCGAACTCGGCTGGATGACCATGACCATCGTCGACCTCGTCATGGTCGGCCGTCTTGGACCCGACGCCATCGGGGCGGTCGGACTCGGCAATGCCATCTACTACGCGCCCTCGCTCTTCGGCATCGGCCTGCTCCTCGGCCTTGACACACTCGTCTCCCAATCCTGGGGCGCGGGACGATTTGACGACTGCCACCGCTCCCTCGCTCAGGCCACGTACATCGCGCTAGCCTTCACGCCCGTGCTTATGATCGCCATGGTTGCCGCGGAGTGGATCTTTACCGGCCGCGGCGTCGATCCCACCGTCGCAGTCCTCACCCGCTCCTACGTCTCGGCGCTGAACTGGAGCACCTTTCCCCTGCTCATCTACGGCGCCTTCCGGCGCTACCTGCAGGGAGTCGCGCGGGTTCGCCCCGTCACTTTCGCCCTCATCAGCGCCAACCTCGTCAACCTCGCCTTCAACTGGATCTTTATCTACGGCCACTTCGGCATGGCGGCGCTCGGCGTGCGAGGCTCAGCGCTGTCGACCGTCTTTGCCCGCATCTACATGGCCGCGGTCCTGGTCTATGCCGCGTGGGCTCATGAGAACGGCCGCGGCCACGCGCTCTTTGCGCACTGGCCCAAACCGGACTGGACGCGCATCCGCGCCCTGCTGCAACTGGGCCTGCCCGCTGCCTCGCAGCTCGTCTTCGAGGTCGCGGCGTTTGGCGCGGCCACGGTGATGGCCTCGCACCTGACGCCCATCGCGCTGGCCACGCATGAAATTGTTCTGAGTTGCGCCGCCTACACCTACATGGTTCCGCTGGGCATCTCAGCGGCCGCGGCGGTCGCCGTCGGCCACGCTGTCGGAGCCGGCAATCCCGCGCGCGCGCGCCGCGCCGGCCTGCTCTCTATCGGACTCGGTTCTGGATTCATGGCGTTGATGGCCGTGCTTTTCCTCGTCATCCCGCAGCCCATCATCCGCATCTGGACGCGCGACCCCAGCGTGCTCTCTCTCGGCGCGCATATCCTCGCCATCGTCGCCGGCTTCCAGATATTCGACGGCATCCAGACCGTCTCTACCGGCGCACTTCGTGGACTGGGCGAAACACGCTTCCCCATGCTGATGAACCTGACCGCTTACTGGATTCTTGGGCTACCCTTCGGTGCGCTGCTCTGCTTCCACCTGCACTGGGGCCTCTCCGGTCTCTGGACCGGCCTTACCCTCTCGCTGATCCTGATCGCGCTGGTACTCATTGCGCGATGGATGCAGGATTCGCGCAAGAGTCTGCTGATCGCGCCGGGCAGCGTCAACTGATCGATGCAACCAGCGAAGCCACCGCGCCGAGGCGCCAGGCAGCGAACAGCTGCCTCTCTACTTCTTGCCCTTCCTGGCCGCTTTCTTCGCCAGGTCGTTCAGCGTCGTCTTCTCCAGCTCGTCCCGCATCGCGGCCTCGGCGTTCTGGAACACCTTTTGCAGAGCTCCGCTCACCTTCGCCGTCTGCCCCGACAACGATGCCGTGTGAAAAAGATCGCCCCCGTCCAGCGCTTTGTAGACATCGGCCAGGGTAATGGCTTTGGCCGAGCGCGCCAGCTTCGATCCTCCATGAGGCCCCTTCTGGCTATCCAGCAGTCCCGCCCGATGCAGCAGTGCAAACACGCGTCGAACTACCACAGGATTGATGTTGAGCTTGCCGGCGACATCTTCTGAGGTCTGCAGTCCAACCGGTTCGGCAGCGAGCAGAACCATGGCGTGAACGCCAGTTGCGAATCGGGTATTTGCGGCCATGCATCCCACGCTACCACAGCTTTTTCGGATCAACATGAAATCTGTAACAACGCCGCATCCTGTCCTCCGAACGCGCCCCGCTCTGCCGCCTGAACCCGCACACGAGAACGCCCCGGCCCCGGCAATCGGGCGCAGAGAATGACATCGGGAACACCGCGAATCACCCTGTACCCTGTACGCTGTACCCTGATTCGAGGAGATTCCTATTGCGCATCCTCTTTGTCGGCGATGTGTTCGGCAGCGCCGGCCGTCGCATTGTCCGTGAACACATCGGTCACATCGTCGCCGGCCGCGGCGTGGACCTCGTCATCATCAACGCAGAGAACGCCGCCGGAGGATTCGGCCTCACTCCCACCATCTCCGACGAACTGTTCGACCTCGGCGCTCACGTCCTTACGACCGGAAATCATGTCTGGGATAAGAAGGAAATCATCGACTATCTGAAGTCCGCGACGCCCGACAGCCACGATCGTCCCCGTCGCATCCTGCGCCCCGCCAACTACGCGCCGGATACTCCGGGCTATGGCATCTACCGGGGCGCTCTGCCCTCCGGCCAAACCTACGCCGTCTTCTCCCTGCAAGGCCGTGTCTTCATGGCCAATAATGAAGACCCTTTCCGCACCGCGGATCGTCTTCTCGCCCAGATTGACGAAAAGGTCATCATCGTCGACTTCCATGCCGAGGCCACCTCGGAGAAGTGCGCCCTCGGCTGGTATCTCGATGGCCGCGTGACCGCCGTCATCGGAACCCACACCCACATTCCTACTGCCGATAATCGCGTCCTCACCAACGGCACCGCCTACCAGACCGACGTCGGGATGAGCGGCCCCTACGACTCCGTCATCGGGGTGCAGAAGGAAATGGTCCTGGAGCGCTTCCTGACCTCGATGCCTTCGAAATTCGAAGCCGCCAAAGGCGACCCCCGCATGGCCGCCCTGCTCATCGAGTGCGACGGCGCGACCGGCCGTGCTCACTCAACGGAAAGGCTGCTGCTCGGCGAATAGCCGCTGGGTGCACCATTGAGTCCGGCTCAGCGCAAAACTTCGACGGCGCTGAGGACGGCCCGTTCAGCCATTTCCTCGCGAGCCGCTCCGCTCGAATCGCCACTCGGCTTGGTAGCGGCCGACATCGAAAGCGGAGGATCCGGAACGGCGATGCAGGAAGCCGCTTAGTCGACGAACTGCACCGTGGAAACCATCTGCTTCGTGACCGTATCGAAATCCCTCAGCTTCGAGGGCTGCGTCGCGAACACCAGATACCAGAGACCCGCCTTACGCGGCACGGTGTAGAGGTACACCACCTGATCCGGCTCCTGTTGCAGCGAGGTCTTGGTCGTCATGCGCGTGCGCAGCGCCGGCTTTCCAGCCACGGTTGCCGCCTGCGGCTTGTCCGCTTTCAGATTCGTATCGCCCTTCCGGAGTGAATCGAGAAACTCTCTTGTGCTGCCGTCGAGGGCTACGCTCGCGGCACCGGCCTGCGGTACGTAGTAGTCGATCATCGCACCGGAGAGCAACTCGATACCGCTGTTCTGGTTCTGCGTCAGGCCGCCCTGCGGAACCAGATACAAGCTACTCCCTGGCTGCGCCTGTCCTACCTGCCACGTCGATGGAAAGGCGATCGAAAACCCATTCGCCGGATAGTCGTTGTACCCGGAAGGCAAGCCCGTGCGCTGCGTGCCCCCGGGCTTCGCCTGAATCAGTTTGCCCGGCTGTGGCTGCGGCGGCGGGATCGTCGCCATCAGCGTCTTGACCCGCGCAAAGTTTCCCGTGCTCGCCGTGTACTGCCGCTGCGGATAGAACTGAATGTCCTGCGAAACATACTGAATACGGCTGCCGGTGGCAGGATGGGACGACATCCACAACGCCAACCCCTTCGGCTCGGCCGCCGTCCCCTTCGTCGCCTGCAACTTTTCGAAGAACTGCGGCAGCTGGATCGGGTCGTATCCGGCGGAAGCCATCATGCGCGCCCCGTTCAGATCCGCATCCTTCTCATAACCACGGGAGAACTTCATCAGCAGCGAATTCTCACCCAGGCTTGTGCCGGCCTGGGTGATCTGGCAAATCAGCCCGCACTTCCCCGATGCATCCGTCGTCATCGTTCCGGCCGCAGCGCCGATGATCTGGAACAGCGTCCCATAGGTTTGCTGTTTGTAGATCTGCGCCGCGCCATGCCGCAGCGCGACGTGCGACATCTCATGCGCCAGGACGCCGGCTACCTCGCCTTCGCTGTCTGCTGCTCGCAGCAACCCCGTGTTCACATACATCGGGCCGCCCGGCAGCGCGAATGCGTTCACGGAGTCGTCGTTGACCAGCTTGAAGTAATAGGGATACGCGTTGGCCTGCGGCGTCTTCGCCAGGTTATGGCCGATCTGGTTCAGCCATGTTTCAACTTCCGGATTGCGGATAACCTCCACTTCCCTTTCCACCTCTCCGGCAAATTGCTTTCCCACCTGCAGTTCCTGATCGCGGCTCATCGAGGTCTTCTGCACTCGAACATCCGCCTGCTTCGGGACCTGCTTCGGGGCTTGCCGGGATGAAGACTGGGAATATCCGGCGAATGGGAGTACGAGGGCAAGGACAAAAAGCATCCGGCTCATAGGAGCCTCCAGAGTGAATCCGGCAGCTTTCGCGACGGCAGGAACGGACAATGGCGAGCGGAGCAAGAGAGAGGAGCGCGGGTCCGGGTCAGTTCATCTCTCGGAGTACCAACGCTGCAAGCCAGAACGTCAGCGCCCGACGCTGAGCATGAGAATGGCGCGCGGGTCTCCGTGATTCCTGCGGCCGATTTTGCTCGATCCACAGAATTCGGCCATCCGGGCCTCACGCGCAACCAGCGCCCGGCCATGCGGCCAGCAACAGAATGCAGCCACCCGCCTCGGAATGCAAGCACTTACGCACCGTCGCGTCCGCCCGGTCGGCATCCGAACAAAAGCATTTCACTTTCGGTCGCCCCGCCTGAGACAATGACCACAGAGGAAGTCCCCTTGTCGATCCACACTCCCGAAGAACTCGCGGCCATGCGTGAATCCGGCCGCATCGTCCGCCTCATGCTCGAAGCCATGAAAGCGGCCGCGCAGTCCGGCGTCACGACCGAGGAACTCGACGACATTGGCGCCGACATCATGCACCGGCACGGAGCCGTCTCCGGGCCCACTACGGTGTATCAGTTTCCCGGCGTCTCCTGCATCAGCGTCAACGATGAAATCGTCCACGGCATTCCGTCCAATCGCCGCCTGCGGAACGGCGATCTGCTGAAGCTGGACGTCACCATCCAGAAGGACGGATTCATGGCCGATGCGGCCGAGACCGTGATCGTAGGGCCGCCCACCACCGAGTCCTCCATCGGCCATCGTCTTGCGACCTGCGCCCGCCGTGCCTTCCATGAAGCCATGCAGGTGGCCCGCGCCGGCCATCGCGTGCGCGACATCGGCCGCGTCGTCGAAAAGGAAGTCAACGCCTCCGGATTCCACGTCATCCGCGACCTCTGCGGTCACGGCATCGGCCGCACCATCCATGAGAAGCCCAGCATCCCCAACTGGCCCGACCCCTCCGCCTCGGAGCTCCTCACCGAGGGCCTGGTCATCACCGTCGAGCCCATCATCGCCAGCCGCTCCGGCAAGTCCGTCCTCGCCAAAGACGGCTGGACCGTCCGAACCGCGGATCGCGGTCTCGCTGCGCACTACGAACACACCATCGTGATCACCAAAGACCAGCCGCTCCTCCTCACCGCGGCTTAAGAAGCCATGACCACTCCCTCCTGGGCGCCCCCGCCCCACGTTTGAGCTATTGAACTCCAGGAAGGGACCCGTACAGTAGAGGAGCAGGATCCGCCCGCAGGCCTTGCTCCTATGCTCTCTCCGGTCTTGTTGCCACGACCCAATGCTGACGCTCGTTCGGAGCGACCCTCTCGCATCCCGGAACTCGCCTTCATCGGGATCGTGCTCGCTCTCCTCGCTATCCGTATCGTTCAGGGCCTGGACGTCGCCACGCACGACGAAAATATCAACTGGGGCATCTCGGACTGGATGATCAGTTACGCCGACGGCTTTGTCCGTCGAGGCTTCGGCGGAGCCTTGCTGGCGGGGCTGATGCGCCTCACCGGCATTGGCTTCTTTCCCCTCCTCGTCACCATCACCACCACTGCTTATCTGCTCGTCTGCGCCTGGCTCCTCCGCATCACATGGAGACTGCGTGGCCCCGCCCTCTGGCGCTTTGTCCTCCTTTTCTGCCCCATCCTTGTCATTTCCCTCTGCGATTTCGGCACGGTCTGCCGCAAGGATGTCCTCTTCCTGCTCGGCACGATGCTCACCGTCGGGCTCAGTGAGCGAGCCCTCCGCAACACAGATCACAAACGGCTATCCCGCTGTGTGGTACTTCTTCTCCTGACCTTCGGACTGATGGCGATCGAACTCGCCCTTCTGCACGAGGGGCTCTTCACCTTCATTTGGCTCCCGATGAACGCTGTAATTCTGGCTTATGTCCTGCACCGCTCAGGGCGCAGCAACAGAACGACAGTGCTGCTGCTCGTCGCCACGCTTGTCCCTGCCCTTGTGGCCGTCGCGGCATCGACACATTGGCACGGCAACGGTCGTACCGCCCAGGCCGTCTGCCGCAGCTGGCAATCCGCCTCACCGGCGCCCTGTCGTTCGCTCAGCAATTCTCCGGCCCTCGGAGCTCTCGCGTGGAACCTCCCTCACGAGCTCTCTCGATCGCTCTTCTCGGCAGAGTGGCTACCGATTTTTATCCTTGTTTTTGTTCTCGGCGGTACCCTCGAGTTGCTTGCCGTCCGTGCGCTGATTCCTTCAGCCCGCCTCGAGCACCTCATCGCATTGCTCGCTCTTCCGTTCGCGGCTTCCCTGCCCCTCTACCTTCTCGGGATCGACTGGGGGCGCTGGACCAGCCTGATCGCAACGTCTTCCCTGCTCGTGATGTTGAATCCGACCCTGCGTCCGTGCTGTTTCGAGGCGTTACCCTCTTTCCTCAGGAACCTCATTCTCGGGCACATCGTTCCTGCACTCGACCGCCTTCTCGGTCGCTGGCAATCAAAGCTGCAGCAGGAAGCTCTCTTCGTCGGCTTTCTGCTGTTGATCGTGCCCGTCCCGTTTCTGCCCGACCGCCGGATGATCTTCAGTCCCATGTTCGTCCTTCTGAAGTTCCTGACACACGTCATCCGATAGGCGCTCACAGAACGGGCGGATGGGATCACGCCCTCGCCCGCCTTTCCGCCTTTGTCGACGATGGATTTTGGTGCCTACTTCTGATCGGAACAGGCGTCGTCCACCGCGTCCGCCAGCTTGCTGAACAGCGGCATTTTCGGTTCTTTCAGACCGTCTTTCTGCGACTCACGCCACAGGGGAGTGCCCATGGTTCCATCGCCCAGCGGCATATATACCGCCAGTTGATCGTCCACCGGCCACATGCCGCCCACTTCAAAACCGCCGCGTTGCCCGCTGCCTGCGCTGCCAGACCCATTCCCGATGCCCGGCCCCTGTCCCGGCCACGTCGACTGACCCGGGTTCTGACCCGGGTTCTGTCCCGGACCTCCGGGCTCGCGTGGTCCCCCGGCCGCCGGCGGCATCTCGGTTGGCTGCCCCGGTAGCCGGTTCCCCGTGTCGCGCTCTTTCCACACCACGAAAACCAGATCGATCTGGTCGGGTGGGTCGAGCACGATGTACCGGCCCCACCTCTGGATGCGGTCCTGTACTCCAATCGCCGCGTTATAGTCCGAGGGATACTGGCGCGCCAGAGAGAGGTTGTCCAGGTTCCCCTCGTAGGTCTGCACCGAAGCAGACCGCGCGTTGCAAAACACTCTGGACAACTCGGCTTTCTTCTTCGACTTCCCCGGAGCCGTCCCAGGAACGGCCAAACAAAATGACCAGCAACAGCACGGAGTTCCTCATCACGTGCCCCCCACCGGTACGGAGAAGTCCCGCACCCTCGTTCCCGCCCGAATTGTATCGCCGAGAAGCCGCCCGCCGCACAGGACCCACCTTCCCGCGCAACAGGCACTCCACAGACTTCATCGAACTGAAGGCGTCATCCGACAAGCAGAGATTTCTGCCCTTCGCCCATCGAGGCGAGCTCGACTCCCGCTACCGGTTTCTCGCTTCCTGCTTCTCTTCTTCCGTCATCGGGGCGTTAATCTCCAGCAACCCCTCGGGAAGCCGCATTTCCAGGCGCCGATGCTCGGTATCGACCCGCACCAGGTATTCCCGGACATACGGAATCAGCAACAACTCGCGCGATCCCGGATCGGCCGGCCGCAGCACCAGCAGCTCTGTATTCGACGACTCGCGATCCACATCGACCACGGTTCCCACTTCAGCCGCTCTGCGGTTCAGATCGACCACCCGGCATCCGATCAGATCGCTCAGATACACCGATCCCGCCTCAAGGGGCGCCCGCTCCGCAAACGGAATCGCCACTTCGAACCCGCGCAGCGCTTCCGCGTCATTGATGGAATCCACGCCCACAAACTTCATTACGATGCGGCTGCGAAGGAACCAGAAATTCTCAAGGTCCATCTCCCGCGGTCGCGTGCCGGTCCGCTCCGGCGGAATCAGCATCAGCCGCTTCCGCTCGTGGAACCGCTCCGGAAAATCCGTAAGGATCTCCGCGACCAGTTCACCCCGCCGACCATGCGGCCGGATGAGCCTCGCCAGCAAAATCCATTTGGGTGTTGGCGGCACAGCTTCCACCCTCGCCTCCGCGCTGGAATGCGCGCCCCCGCCTGCCGCCTCCAAGGGCGCGCTTTCGGGAGCGCCATGGCGCTGCGGCTCGGGTGCGGCAATGCGGCGGGGGAACGCCATCTTCCTCCAGCTTGCGCTACTCTTCGCTGTCGGCGGTTCCCGCGTGGTCCTCTTCGAGGATGTCGAGCGTGTACCGGTGATGATGCTTCATGCTCACGGCGCCCAGGATCGTCCGCATCGAGCGCGCGGTCCGGCCCTGCTTGCCGATCACCTTCCCTACGTCGCTGGGCGCAACCCGGAGCCGCAGCGCCGTGCTCTCCTCGCGTTCCACTGCTTCAACAACCACATCCTCGGGAAGATCCACCAATGCACGTGCAATCTGGACGACGAGTTCCCGCATGTCATCGGGTTTGTCTGTTGTCTGCTTCATCCTGCCCCCCATTGGGAAGACACAACTACGTTCGTTCCGGGGCTATCGCGGATACTACCGTAAAGCCTGCAACGGACAAAAGAGCAATCCGCAGTCTTCCTTGCCCCGGAAGATGCAAAAGTAGCGATTGTGGGAGGTATCTGGAGCAGGCGAGCGGTCGACCCCTCCTAACGGGCTGATCTAAGCGGCGCTCGTCGCGTCCACTTCCGCCGCGCCCTTTTTCGACGCGGGCGGCACATCAGCAGAAGTCGGCCCGGTGCGCAGCAGTTTGGCCACTCGGTCCGATGGCTGCGCCCCCTTGCCCTTCCAGTATTCGATACGCTCGAGCTTCAAATCCACGGAGGCCGGGCTGGTGCGGGGATTGTAGGTGCCCACCACCTCGACCGAACGTCCGTTCCGCGCACGGTCCTTTTCAATCACGACGACGCGGTAATACGGTTGTTTGCGCGCGCCCACGCGCGCCAGACGAATCATCAACACAATTCAATTGTCCTTTCCGGTTTGGCAAACGGCTGGATTCTGCAACCCGCCTTGAATCCAGGCCAGCAGAAACTCCAGACTCCTAATATATCAGGGACTTCCGTCTCGGCCTCCGGTGGTCAGACCACCTCTTGCCCGAAGCCGGCTGCTGCCACATGTCATCCGCCCGGCGATTCTCCTCGCCCTACCCCGCCGGATCCAGTTGGCTCACCGCAGGTGCGGCCTTTTCGCCTCGCTCCGCCAGCTGCCGGAAAAAATCCAGGCACAGCTGCAATCCGGTCTTCAAATCGATCTTCGGCTCCCACCCCAGCAGCGCCCTCGCCTTCGAAATATCCGGTCGGCGCTGCACCGGGTCATCCTGCGGCAGTGGTGCAAATCGGATCCGGCTCGACGACCCGGTCACCTCCAGCACCAGCTTCGCGCATTCCAGAATCGTCCACTCCTCCGGATTGCCGACGTTCACCGGGTAATGCTCCTGCGAGCGCGAAAGCCGCAGAATCCCCTCGATCTCATCGGACACGTAGCAGAAACTGCGCGTCTGCGTCCCATCGCCATAGACCGTCAGGTCTTCGCCGTGCAGCGCCTGCATCATCAGATTCGAGATCACCCGCCCATCGCTGCCCTGCAGCCGCGGACCGTAAGTGTTGAAGATCCGCACCAGCCGCGTATCCAGACCGTAATAACGGTGATACGCCATCACCATCGCCTCGGAGAACCGCTTGGCCTCGTCGTAGACCGAACGCGGCCCCACCGGATTCACATTGCCCCAGTAGCTCTCCGGCTGCGGATGCACCGTCGGATCGCCATAGCACTCCGACGTCGACGCATGCAGAAAACGCGCCCCATACTTTCTCGCCACGTCCAGGGCATTCCGCGTGCCGTCCGAACCGACGCGAAGCGTCTCGATCCCCAACTGCATGTAATCCACGGGACTGGCCGGCGACGCAAAGTTGAAGACAGAATCGATCGGCCCGAAATCGAAAGGCTCACAGATGTCGTGCTCGATCAGCTCGAAGCGGGACTCGTTCTTCAGATGTTCGAGGTTGGCGAAATTCCCGGTGCTGAAATTATCGGTCCCGGTGACCCGAAACCCCTCCGCCAAAAGCGCGTCGCAAAGATGCGACCCCAGAAAACCGCCCGCCCCCGTCACCAGAACGCGATAGTTCCTCGTGAAATTCTGGGTCAATGCGCAAAGTCTCTTTCGGAAAGATTGTGATTAGCCCGTCTGCTATTGATTGTAACGCTACTGGGGTGCAACGATCGAGTTGCCGTCCTTACCTTCGCCTGGTCGCGACAAAGAGCAAATTGCGACTGAGAATCGGCCCTCTCTCCGCCGTTTCTGCAACTGCCAGGAGCCGCAAGGGAGCGCTGCCCACGTCCCAGATCACGCGTCGTACAAGGCTGATAAGTCCATGAACGACGGGCTTGTCCTCAAAACACCTCGTCTCGCCAAATCCCAGCGCCCCGAAAGCCTGGCGAATCGAAAATTCCGTGAACGCCTGTTCGTGCGTCAGGTCACCATATCGGATCGCTGCTCCAAAGAGACCAGCCGCGTTGGGAACGTGACCGATGCACATACCTCCCGGCGAGAGCACCCGTTTAACCTCGGACAGCAGATCGAAGAACTCCTGCCGCGTAAGATGCTCCAACACGTCGAAAAGCGCCACCACATCGACGCTTTCCTTGCCGCAGGCTCGAAGACAATCCTCGGCCTCGCCCAGCTCAATCCCCGTAATCCCCAATCTGCACGCCAGATCAACCTGCTCCCTGGAAGCATCTGCTCCTCGCAGATTGCAGTACCCTTCCCTACCTAGAAAGTACAGGAGTGCACCGTGCCCGCAACCGATATCCAGAATGCGCGATTCTCGATGCTTGGGGAAATGTTTACGGATCAGTGCCTGAAAGTAGGCTCGCCGACCACGGAGAAAGTCCTCCGCAGAGCCGCCCGTATACTGGACCTGTCCGCTCGATACATAGGCTTGATACAGACTTGCCTTCCAGGTATCCAATGCCCCGTCCTGTGTTCGATATTTTTCGTGATGTTTGAAACTATGGCGTTTCCCGCAGACCGCAATCGTTCCGGCATCTTGCAGCAGGGAGAATCGCTTCACATTCCAAATCGGGCACAATTGCAGCAGCGTGACCACGATGTTACCATGACGATATTGCGCTTCTCGCTTTCCCCGCTTGCCTAAAGGCGATTCATGCAATCCACTTCGACGAGCCCTACCGCCGAAACGCTGTCTGCAAGGGCCACACTACCTCGAAAAATTCGCCTTGCTTATTTCGTCAGCCACCCCATCCAGTACCAGGCCCCACTCCTTCGCCGCATTGCCCAGGAACCCGACATCGACCTGACCGTCTTCTTCAGCAGCGATCTTTCCGTCCGCGGCTACCATGATGCCGGCTTCGGCGTGAAGGTTGAATGGGACATCCCCCTGCTCGAAGGCTACAAATATGAGTTCCTGCCCCGTCTGAGAGATGGCGACACGCTGGGCTTTGCGAAACCGCTGAATTGGGGGATCTTCAACCGTCTCCGCAGAAACCGCCCGCCCCCGCCACCAGAACGCGCGGACATCTCTCGTTCCCTAGCACCGATATGCAAACGCTCATCTCTCCGCCGTACCCGCACGCTGTCGATTGTATCGTGCCGTCAACTGCTAAAATCTCTGTAGCTCTAGCGTCCTTGAGTGACCGCACTGGTGTTCTCAAGTCATACGCCAGTGTCACAGAAGATAATCCAGATCATGACGCGAATTCTCCTAACAGGGGCAAACTGGTACGGCAGTAACGCACGGTCCTGCGCTGATTCCCTGCGTCGCCTCGGCTGCGACGTCCTTGACATCGACGAAGAGACTTTTTTTCCCCCGGCCAGTGTCTTCTCCTCGCGCGTCGCATGGCGCCTTCTTCGGTCTAAGATGTCGCGAGAATTTAACTCCGCCATTCTCAACGCTGCTCGGACATTCCGCTATGATTTTTTTCTTTCAATGAAAGGTACTCATATAGAACGTAACACCCTGCGAGTCCTGGCGCAGGCTGGACGCCCGCTGTATAACTTCTATCCCGATACATCCGCATTTCAATTTGGGCATTGGCTGCCGGAAGCCCTTCCAGAATATGACTGCGTTTTCTACACTAAACCCTTCTGGTACAACGACGTCGCTTCGCGAATAACTCTAAAGTCTGCTCACTTTATCCCTCACGGCTTTGATCCCGTCCTGCACCGCTCCTTTCCTCTCAACAATGACGATCGTCGCGATTATGCATGCGACGTGAGCTTTATAGCCACGTTCACATCCTATAAGGAATCCGTACTTGCTAAGCTTGTCCGTCTCCGCCCAAATATAAATCTCTCGATCTGGGGTGATCGCTGGACCCGCAAGAGCACAGCTCCTGAGCTCCGCAAGCATATTAAAGGTTTCCCGCTTTTGGGCGAACGCTATAGTCGAGCAGTTCAATCTGCGAGGATTAACCTGGCAATCATGAGCGGGATCATGCCCGGCGCATCCTCCGGAGACCTCACGACCAGCAGGACCTATACAATTCCAGCCTGCGGCGGGTTCATGCTGCACGAACGCAATGATGAGGTTCTCGGGCTATATACCGAAGGCACCGAAATAGCTTGCTTTGCCTCACCGGAAGAGCTGGCCACAATGATTGACCATTATCTGGCTGTCCCAGAGGAACGCGAAACCATTGCCCGAGCCGGGCAGAACCGCTGTGTACCCGCCTATTCCTATGACAACCGAATGGCTGACCTTCTTCACTGGCACACCCAGCATTATCCTTTGATTTCTGGGTAATTTTGATCTCAAGAATGTCGGGCCTGCCTACAAGTCACCGGCGACAACGGCGCTAACCTTCTCAACGCTTCCTTTTATGGCGTCCGGGGCGATGAAACTTGCAAGTAAATATCCCCCGGCAGTGGGGTACCAGACCGATGGTCTGGACAATCAGGTAAGGAACATGGGGCTAGGCGTTACGTATAGGCTGGAGAAGTCCCGAGCGTTGGCAGTTAAGACCGATGGCTCACTGATGCCTTTCCAGGCTCGTCCGGCAGTGTGGTTCTGGACCCCGTGCTCAGTACAGTGATGACGTGCAGC
>JBKICP010000397.1:0-11625 GCA_046567085.1 Acidobacteriota bacterium | reverse complement strand
GGGACGACCGCGCTGAGCGTCTGGCAGCCGCTGCCTGGATATCTCAGGAAGCTATCAACTTCTACCGGCAGAAAGAGAGCCGATGTGAGGGACTCATGAGCTACCGTAACTCCGCAATGGATCGGTCGCGCGGACGGGGAACCTGCGATGCTGGCATACTCGATGGAACGAGCGCCGGCCGGTACGGATCGCCGCATTCGGAGGACGCGCATCGCGACAGACTGTCCGAAAAGATTCTCGGTTGAGAGCATCGCATATGCGGAAAGTCGTCATTACCGGACCGCCTCCCGTGCAGATCCTGGACGTGACGGGCCCCCTCGAAGTCTTTTCCCACGCGACCGGGTACGAGATTCAGCTGGCAACGCCGAGAGACGCACCGCTGCTTGAAACCAGCAGAGGGATTGCGCTGGTGAATGCAATCTCCCTTGAGCAGATCCACGGGCCGATCGACACCCTTATCCTCGCCGGAGGTCCTGGCGCAGAAAGCGGTCGATATGACCGGCGGTTCGTTGAATGGATCGAAGCCATAGCGCGTCAGTCACGCCGCGTCGCTTCGATCTGTACCGGCGCGTTCGTCCTCGCGGAAGCGGGCCTGCTCGATGGCAGGCAGGCTGTCACACACTGGAGATTCTGCGATCGTCTGGCCCGGGAATATCCGGCTGTAACCGTGCACGCCGAGCCGATCTATCTGTGCGATGGCCCGGTGTATACCTCTGCGGGCATCACGGCGGGCATCGACCTTTGCCTTAGTCTCGTCGAGGAGGATCACGGGCACCAGGCGGCCCTGGAGATCGCCCGATCTCTTGTCATGTTCCTCGTGCGCCCTGGGGGCCAGGCTCAGTTCAGCCACATGCTTTCGCATCAGGCAATTGCTTCGGAACCCTTGCGGGAACTCCAGGTGTGGATGCTCCAGCATCTTCGCGAAGACCTCACCGTGGAGGCATTGGCCGACCGCATAGGAATGAGCGCCCGCCATCTCACACGTGTTTGTCTTCGCGAAACCGGGATGAATCCGGGTCAATTCGTCGATCGCATGCGGGTCGAAGCGGCAAAGCAGCTCATCGATAGCTCTTCACGCGGCCTCAAGGAGATCGCCGACTCCTGTGGGTTCAAATCCGCGGATGCCATGCGGCGTACCTTCCTTCGCACCGTCGGAGTGAGCGCGGCAGAATACGCCAGCCGCTTCAGGAGCACACTCGCACGTGCGTCGGCTGAGTTAGACAAGATGTCCTGAATTGCTGTAATTCGGTCGTGGCGTCCGGTTGTGAGCCGTTCTACTGTGGGAGGCGTAAGCACTTCACCAGGTGAGGGCGTCCATGTCCACTATGATCCAGGCTACTCCTTCCTGCGCCGCATCCATCGGCGGCGTTCCGCTTCCGGACAGTCAACTTGTTCGCGATATCACCACATTTATCCGTGATACAGAGTCGGAGTTGCTTTTCAACCACTCCAGCCGCGTTTACTGCTTCGGCGCGCTCGCGGGGCGACGGCGCGGCCTCGATTTCGATCCTGAATTGCTTTATGCCGGAGCGATGTTTCACGACATCGGTCTTGTGCCCGCCTGGAGCAGCGCCGACGATCGTTTTGAGGTAGACGGGGCCAATGCCGCACGGGACTTCCTCCGTCGCTACGATATTCCACAAGAGGACATCGACCGGGTGTGGACCGCCATCGCCCTGCACACGACACCCGGCATCCCGCAATACATGCACCCCGTCATCGCCCTGGTCACGGCCGGCGTCGAAATGGATGTTCTGGGCATCGACTATGGCAAGTTCACGGGGGAAGAGCGGGATGCCGTTGTGCAGGCTTTTCCCCGCACCGCCGCCTTCAAAGAAGACATCCTCCAGGCCTTTTACGACGGCATTCACCACAGGCCTGAAACCACATTTGGGAATGTGAAGGCCGATGTGCTCGCCGATAAGGACCCGAACTTCCGGCGGCCGAATTTTTGTGCCGTGATTCGTAACTCTTCCTGGATGGGATGAATCGAAGAAGTGCCGGCGCAGCGCTCTGCACCAGGAGCACTCGCCGGACGTCCCCCGCCCGCTCTGCACATTTGAGGAGAATCTATGCCTGAGAAGAAGTTCACCAGCGCGACCGGTGCGCCGATCGCCGATAACACCAACACTCTGACGGCCGGGCCCCGAGGCCCGGCATTGTTGCAGGACATCTGGCTCATCGAGAAGATGGCGCACTTCGATCGCGAAGTCATTCCTGAGCGCAGGATGCACGCGAAGGGATGGGGGGCCTACGGTACGTTCACGACGACGAACGATATCAGCCAGTACACGAAGGCCGAAATCTTTTCCGCGGTCGGAAAACAAACTCCCCTGTTTGCGCGCTTCTCCACCGTGGCCGGCGAGCGCGGTGCCGCCGATGCGGAGCGGGACATACGCGGTTTTGCGGTCAAATTTTATACCGAAGAGGGAAATTGGGATATCGTCGGCAATAACACGCCGGTCTTCTTTTTCCGCGACCCTCTTCGCTTCCCGGATCTGAATCACGCCATTAAGCGGGATCCTCGCACCGGCCTGCGCAGTGCCCAGAATAACTGGGACTTCTGGACGCTGCTCCCGGAGGCGCTGCATCAGGTCACCATCGTGATGTCGGATCGAGGAATTCCCAGGACGTTCCGCCATATGCACGGATTCGGCAGCCACACGTTCTCGATGATCAATGCGGCGAACGAGCGCGTGTGGGTGAAGTTCCACTTCCGTTCGCAACAGGGTATTCAGAACCTGACCGACGCTGAGGCGGCCGCTCTTGTGGCAGAGGATCGCGAGAGTCATGGCCGTGATTTGCTGGACGCCATCGAGCGACGCGACTTCCCACGCTGGACGCTCTGTATCCAGGTCATGACAGAAGAGCAGGCCCGCGGGCACAGACACAATCCATTCGATCTGACTAAAGTGTGGCCCAAGGCCGAATTCCCACTGGTCGAAGTCGGAGTGATGGAACTGAACCGCTATCCCGAGAACTATTTTGCCGAAGTGGAGCAGGCCGCTTTCTCGCCGGCCAATGTTGTCCCCGGTATCGGATTCTCTCCCGATCGGATGCTGCAGGCGCGGCTCTTCTCCTACGGTGACACGCAGCGTTACCGGCTTGGCGTCAACTTCAACCACATTCCTGTCAATGCGCCCAAATGCCCCTTCCACTCCTATCATCGTGACGGCGCGATGCGCACGGACGGCAACCTGGGCGCGACCATCAATTACCATCCAAACTCCCAGGGTATCTGGAGCAATCAGCCGGAATATGCGGAGCCGCCGCTGGCGCTGGAGGGTGACGCGGATCGCTATGACCATTACCGGGAGGAGGACCACTACGAGCAGCCTGGAATTCTGTTCCGAAAGATGACCGCCGAGCAGCAGCAGTTCCTCTTCGAAAACACCGCACGTGCGATCCAGGGCGCATCGGAAGAAGTTCTGCTTCGTCACGTGGAAAATTGCAGGCGCGCGGATCCGGCCTACGGCGAAGGCATCGTACGTGCTCTGGGCCTTAAAAAGGCGACGGCAGCCTGGCCGTCGCCTTCCTCCCATGAGCCGTACCGGTGACGCCAGGAGAGTGCATGCTGCGATTTGGCTGGTGCGGGCCAATTGCGAGTTCCATCCTTGCAGGTCCCGCTGGCATCGCTTCTGAAGAGGTGGAGAGTCATTCTGTCGCCGGAGGCGGCTCGCTCCGGTATCACAGCGGCCTTCGCAGGTAAGAGTGGCCTCGGGGAGGGCGGCAACTGCTGGACGGCAAACCTGCCGGCCTCCGGCGGTCACATTTCCCCAGCCTCGCCGTCATAGAAGGATGATGCTGCTGCGGCGCGATCACTGAAGAACGCTGGTGCGAGCGATCGTGGTCAACCTTGCCGGAGGTTTTTGGTATAAGTCCGCACCGACAGCCCGAATCATTGAATGATCTGCATTCCCGGACAAAGATCATCCGGCAATGGACCTTAGTTTCTCCGGCCTGAGGATCATCATATGAGCACCTTTCCGGCTAATAATTCCGTGGTATTCGAAATTCTTCATCAGGCGGGTTACGGTTTCTCTCGTTGAATTCACCATGCCGGCAAGCTCGTTTCCAGTCAGCGGAAAGGCAAACCCATCCTGTTTCCCGCGCCAGCCTTCGTTGCCGGCCCAGTCAAGCACAAGCTGCGCGAGACGTCCCGACACGGAAATCGATCCTCCCAGGCGGCAGATACCCCGGAACATTTCCCGGTACTCCCTGGCCAGCGAACGGGCCGTCACCTCGCAAACGGCAGGCGAAGATCGCAGGAGCCTCAGAACATCTTTCCTCGCGACGCTGAACATCACGCTCGGCTCCAGAGTTTCTGCTGTCAGGTTGTACTCGCCATGATTGAGCACTGCGCAGAGTCCAGGAAGATCACCTGGTCCGGCGAAGCTGACCAGTAAACGGTGTCCCTTATGAGATACGAGAGTCATCTTCAGCTTTCCCCTGTGCACGATGTGCAGAGAGTCGGCCACATCGCCCTGGAGGAAAGCAAATGATCGTGTTGGAAGCCGATAGCGTACACCCACGTATTCGAACTGCCTCAGTGCGTCTGTGCGGCAATCACGATACTCACGCTTGCCGCGTCGAACAAACAGCGGCGGTGAGATTGCCGAGGCAAGTCGGTTGTTGCTGAATCGCAGATCTTCGCAGGATGCCGGCGAAGATCGCAAATCCCAAAACTCCGGAAACAAAGCTGGCTCGTCACAGCTGAGGGGAGCCGCAGGTAGCTGGTCGTGCGGTATCAGGTTCATGGTCATACCTTCCTCCCGACCAGGCGCACGCAGGGCAACCGCATATCCCGACGCCAAGCGAAAGCGGTGATGGGGTGATGCCCGTTCTGCGCTGTTCGTCTCACTTCGCGCGCGGAGTCTAGCCTGGGGACGACCCCTTCTGGCAGCGCCGTCTCCGTCCGAACAGGAACGAACGCGGCGCCGATATCCGGCGCCGCATGTGGGTTAGGATTACCGGGGACTACCGCTGCTGTCGCAGGCTTTCCCGGCGCAGACTTGCGGCTTCGATTTGAATTGCTTTGTTGAGTTTGCTGCTCATCGGACTCACCTGCATGTAGCCATCAGTCAGAGTCTTCATGAAAGCAACGATATCGTCTTCGTCGGAGGAGGAAAGTCCAAGATCCCCGATCGTCTGATCTTCGTTGGCGGAAACCTCAGGCGCCGGCCAGCAGGTCTTCCCGGCGCCGGGATCGTCAGGTGTCCGGCACTGAGTATCGCGGGTGTTGTAAAAATGCACGACTTCTTTCAGGCTCTTCATATAGCCGTTGTGCATATAGGATTTAACAAATCCTGGATAAGGCCGCTGATCTACATTGCGCAGACTCGCGACCTGCATGTGGCCGATGAAATCCGGGGCCAGCGATGCCCACGACTTATCCGGGACCGACGGCCCGCTGAGAAACGCACCGACTCCCTCATCGACGTAAGCCTGGCCCAGGGGATTGGCGACGAACCCGTATCGATCCGGCTTGCTTTCGTACAGATAGGGGATCGCCGTATTCTTCGGCACGCCCAGGTTAGCCGACGTGAAGTCGGTGAACAACGGGGCCACATCGGTGGCCGCTCCACCATTCGTGCCGTTGCCCAAGCCACTTAGATGACAGGTGTTGCATTTCCCCGATCCGTTGAACAGCTCATATCCGTGCGCTTCCTGCGGAGTCAGGGTGGCCTGGTTTGCCAGATAGGCGTCGAACTTCGACGAAAACGCGTCTACCTCGGGCGAAGCCTCATACGCAGCAATCGAGAGGGCGAACTGATCGTAGATCGTATTGGCGCGATCCCGGTCTTCCGAACTGAGACTGAGCTGCGGGCCAACCCCGCCGGCGCCCGCCGGTGTCGTACACACCCTCTCCGCATTGGCCGGCCAGCTGATTTGTGTGATGGCCGTTCCCCATATCTGCTGGAAGAGAGACTCGTACCTTCCCGTTGCCAGCCGATACGCTACGCACGCGCTGTCCGGGAGCCCCATTTCAACAGGATTGGTCGGTGGACCCTGGGCCTGTTCTGCCGAGGGGCTCTGCAACCTCCATCCGGTAGCCCGCATATCCCAGAAGTTGCCGCCGTAGAAATCCTTTTGAGTAGCGTTATAGTGCAGAACCGGAGCCAGGGTTGCGTAGGTGTAACTCATCGGCTTTCGATCGCTGAAACGCGTCCGCACCGACCCGGGATAGGCGACGGTTGTCATATTCAGGACGGAACTGCGCCCTGTATAGCCCACCTCGGGCATGTGACAGAAGCTGCAGGCTTCCTGCTTGTTGACCGAGAGGCTGGGGTCGAATAACTCCAGTTTCCCCAGAGTCTGGATCTGATGCATCGGGTCCATGTTGGTACCCACCAGCCGCAGGGTTTGTTGCTCCGTCTGGCGAATCTCCGCTTCGATCAGAGCGATCTCTCCCCGTGCCGCCGGCGGAATGCCGTGGCTGTCGAGTGAGGCCGGAACGGGCATCGGCTGTGGGTCATCGTCTGCCCCTGCGGCTTTCGCCGCAAGCACGCGGATCGCCGACAACCCTGAGAAGATGGCGGCCAGCACGGCTGCCACAACCACCAGGCGTAACGACGTTGTGCTCCTTTGTGGATTGCGCACGGTTTTCTCCTTTGGAAAGACCCGGAGGTCTTCCGCTGTGATGGATTGTCCCGCAGCCAGCTGGCATGCACTCGTGGCCGAGGGGGATACCGGTCGGGTGCGAATCGGTGGCTTTCACGCGGCCCGGGGTACAGTCAGCGTGCGTCCCGCGAGTCGGTCTTACCGCGCCGGATGAGCCCTGAAAGGTACTGCAGGAGCCGTGTGGTTAAGGCAGGAAGGATGGGAAACTGAACTCACGCCAGCGCGTCCCGTCCCGAATTGTCCGGAGCCGTTGATTTATGGACCCGGCAGTGACGGCCATATTGATACGTTAATCATTAATTTGTCAATAACCATGGCGGCTGTCTGCGTATCCGATGCCCGGAAGGGCGCTCCGGTTACGGCGGTCTGACAAGGAAACACCGTCGTCGCCGCCACCTCCTGCGAAGCTGATGTCCACCCGGCCTGGCGCGTGCTGGCACCCGCATACAAGGGTTGGGCGATCCTGGATGGTGCCAATGACTTGACACACGTTTGTCCCCTGAATGGCGAACTTCAGACACGCAATAAGGGTTTTGAGTTACCGCCGGATGATAGATATGCCCAATTAACAGGCGGTAATGCGGAGGATGAGAATCGTGCGTCCTCCCTATCTCATCTTACCTGGTATGGCAAAACAGAATTGAAGGGTATTCGGCTCATGGAGAGCTGTTTCCCGTTTCACAATGTTGATCTGTCTGCAGCGGCGCCGTCGTGGAGGGATAATGCCGTCCCTGCAGAAGACGCTACCTAAAACCAGGAGTTATCGAATGCAGTTGTCTTTCCTATTGAGAAAACTCTCGATGAGTTTCGTCATCCTCGCCATTTCGGCGGTAACCGCTTCCGCCCAGTCGCTCTCGGGGGCAACGGCAATCTTAGTGACGCCATTAAACACCCGGACCGCCAGGAGCGGGCAGCCCGTCACGGCGAAGCTGGACGATTCCGTAAAGCTCGCGAATGGGGCAACGTTGCCAAAGGGTACTCAGTTGGCTGGCAATATCTCGTCTGTCCAGGCGGCGGAAGGCAGAGGCGCTGCCACAATCAGCGTCGTCTTTACAACCGCCGAACGGAAGGACGGCCAAAAGATTCCGGTGAAAGCTACTCTTCTGGGCGCCTATCCGCCTGATGTTGAGGAATATTCCGGAGACGGCTACGTGGGTGCCGGAATCACGCCAGCACATGTCAGCAGTCAGTATTCGGTCGATCAGGAGCCGGGAGTTTTGAGGGGCATCACACTGAACGCCGCGGTTAAGGACGATACTTCCGGCACCTTCTCAAAGAAGTCCGGAAATTTCAAACTCGATGCGGGCAGCTATCTGCAAATCGCCGTTGCGCCTGCAGGCGCCGTGAGTGACACGACGAGTGCCGCCGAATAGCTCGGTTCCTGCGATCCCTGGTTCAGGCCGCTCACAGAGAGCGGCCTGAACCAGCGGAAAGCGGTCCATGGAGCTGAGCGAGATCTATACGGGGACGCTTTCGGTGCATGAGGATCACTACGCCAGTCGAAAGCCCCATGCGAAGGGAGCGGGCCTCTTCGCAGGATCCTGGAGTGCCTCGGGGATCGAGATAACCAGACTGTGCGCGGCGTCTCTGCGAAACTGCAGCTTTCCGGGATAGCCAAGCATCTCGACCGACCGGACAGGGCGCGCGTCCAGCGACCTGATCTGGAGTGTCCGGCCCGGCCAATCGGTGACAAAGCAGTAGAGCACGCGATTGTCTTTACTGCGCGTAAAGCGGAGAGTGTCGCCTTCGGCCCATGCTGTTCCAGGGCGGGGACGGGTGCCGTAGATGCCTTCGCCATTCACCTTCAGCCATTGACCGGCCTGGCGCAGTTGCTCGACCGCGGTGGGATGGAAACTGCCCAGCCCGCTGGGGCCGACACCCACCATGAAGTTACCGCCCTTGGCGGTGATATCGACGAGGTTATGGATGATCCACTGCGCCCCTTTGTATCTGGAAGGATCGCTTTCATAGGAAAAGGAGCGTCCCAGCGGATAGATAACGAACCACGGCATGTTAGTGGCTTCTTTCGACGCGGGCACAAATCCTTCGGGGGTATAGTAATCGCCGTAGTTCCCGATGCCGCGCGCACGCAGCATCACATCGGGTTGCAGCTGTCGGATTGTGAGGATCGTGTCACGCATCTGCTTCCACAGGGAAGGACCCCAGAAGATATCGAGACCGAGCATGTCGATCGTGCCATAGCGTGTGAGCAGCTCGGTTAGCTGCGTGCGATGACGCTCCACCATGCGCTGGACCTGGGCAGGCGTCGGATCGGGAACTACCACCAGCCGTCCGGCCATGCGCTTCTTCATGCGATCCCAGAATTCTTCGACTGTGCCATCGGAGGGCTGCCACCCCCATAGCTGCGGCGACGAAGGGACCTGAAGCGGGTGCCAACCATAGGGGCGGAAATCGGCGTCATACCAGTCGGAATGGGAGAAATACAGATCGATTTTGATGTTGCGCTTGTGCGCAGCCTCGGTGAGCTCGCGGACGACATCGCGACGAAACGGCGTCTCCATGATGCTGTAGGCGAGGTCGCAGTCCTCGATCTTCGGACCTCCCGGGGCGGTCCAGTTCGCTAGAGTGCGGACGCGGGTTTTGGTATCGAACGTGGAGAAGCCTTCGTGATGCTTGCTGGTGAAGGCAAACATTTTCAGCCCTGATTCTTCGCACAGGCTCATCCATGCGTCGGCGTCAAATTCGTGCGGATTCCAGGTCTTGTACGCCTGGTTGTACTGTTGCCGTTCATCGAAAGGCAGGGTCAGAAATGGCCAGGATTCCCCTGGCCTTCCGTAGAGCGAATAGATGCCCCAGTGGATGCGCAGTCCGAACTTCATGTCTTTGAACGCTTCCACCGCGCGATCCGAGGCCCAGTGATAGCGATGGACAGGGACTTCTTCGACATAGGATTTCGATCGCCGGTAATCGGCGTCTGTAGACGGGAGGCGATGTTCGATGGGAGGTTCGTTGTTCTGAGCCCAGGTCGGGAGCGCCGCAGCAGAGCTGAGAGAGGCGGCGCCGGCGGAGACAATAAATTCCCGGCGGTTCATGGTTTCTCCTTCATCGAGCGAAAGAAAAGGCCGCCCCACCGCGGGAGCGGCCCCAAAAGGATCGTTGGTTCGGAGGCAACGTCACGGCCCATTGATATATCAGACCGTGCGGACTCGTCAAGGGCAGAGAACAGAGCTCCAGCAGAATCGCGGGCGAATCACGCGCCGTGATGCGTGGCGGTCCTGATGCGCCAGCTGTCCGGAGCTTCATGGGAAGCCAGCTTTTCAAGAACCTGATTCAGCCCATAGCGCACGTGGGCGCGCATGGACGCATCGGCGCGCATCGGGTCACCGCTGCACAGAGCTTCGGCAAGGCTGGTATGAAACTGCTGCGGCTGAGAACGGCGCTGAGCCGCGATATCGTAAAGCCAGTTAAAGATGAGAACCTGCTCCTTCTCAATCGCGCGACAGAGTCCTGGGCAGCGCGCGAGTTCGGCGATCCGCATGTGGAACTGCATGTGATACGTGTGTACCGAGAACATGAACTGCGAGTCGGTCAGATCCTGAGTGCACATCTTCTGCAACTCATCCAGATGCTGGGCGCTGGTGCGCAGCTGTTTCTTTTCTTCGGGAGTAATCCGTTCCGCGCACAGGCGGGCCGCCTGCGATTCGAGCGCCTCGCGGATCACGTTGCTGTCGCGGATGTCCTGCTCGGTCGGAATACGAACGCGGGTTCCGATGCGAGGGCGGCTTTCCACCAGCCCTTCGGTTTCGAGGCGGCGGAGCGCTTCAGTAATGGGAAGAAAACTCATGTTGAGCCGATCGGCCAGGCGCCTCCTCGAAAGGATGTCGCCGATGGACAAATCACCTCGCAGGATCTCGTCGCGGATTTGCTGGTAGGCTCTGTCGGACAGGGACTCCCCGCCGGCAGGACGCCGGCCTGATTTGCGTGGGGACCTTGTCGCGCGCCTCTGGTTTGCCACCCAATGCCACCTGTTCCGGCTTCAGATTTTCTACCTCATCGTAACTGAGCATGGGGGAAACCATGGATACCGGTTCCTGTGTTCTCAGGACACTGATATATCATAAGCCGGAAGGAAAGGCGGGATTGGGATGGATCTTGCAGGGAAAGTTTGTCTGGTCACGGGCGGGACGAGCGGAATCGGAGCCGCCACCGTGCAGGCGTTTGCCGGTCGCGGAGCCCAGGTCGCCATCTTCGCAAGAAAGGCGCCGCCCAACGGCCATCCTGATGGTTCAGGCTTCGCTGTCACTTCTCCCGCTCCGCATTGCTTCATTCAGGGGGACGCCGGCAATACGGAGGACTGCAGGCGCGCCGTATCGGAAACCGTGGCGGCGTTCGGAGGAATTGACGTTCTCGTCCATGCTGCGGGAGCTGCGGTGCCGGGCGGGTTCTTCGAAATTGACGACACGCGCTGGCGTAATGCTTTTGACGTTCACGTTCACGCGGTCCTCACACTGGCGCAGGCCGCCGTACCACACATGATGCGAAGAAAGCAGGGAGCGATCGTTCTTATCGGATCGACCGCAGGTGAGCGAGGCTGTCTCGGCGCGATTGCTTACGGGGTCGTGAAGGGTGCGCTGCCGCAGTTCGCGCGTGTGCTGGCAAGGGAACTGGCGGATCATAACATCCGGGTCAATTGCGTTTCGCCCGGTGTGATCCGCACACCGTTTCAGGATTATCTGACTCCGGAGCAGGTCAAAAATAACATCCAGAACCGCATCCCGCTGCATCGGGAGGGACAGCCCGACGATGTTGCACGTGCCATCGTCGAACTGGTCGAAAATGATTTCATCACCGGCCAGGATCTCGTGATCGACGGGGGATTGACGATGCGAATCGCCTGAAAGCAGGAGGCGCCGGAACTTTCCGGGGCCGGTTGAATCGTGTCCTTTCGGCAAGGCTGCATGAAATGGGGTGTGCAAGGTTGGTAGGGTGAGTCAGCCGGAGAAGGGCGGCTGACGATGGCGGTGAAGAAGTCGGCAGTACCAG
>JBKICP010000396.1:0-9309 GCA_046567085.1 Acidobacteriota bacterium | reverse complement strand
GTGCGGTAGTGATCCACCATGCCCTTCAGGTTGCCGCCGGCCACGGTACGGAGTCCGCAGCCACGCAGATACCGCAGCAGAGTCATCGCCACACCGGGCTCTTCACCATCGGTGTGTGTGATCACAAGCCCGGCCTGCCTGGCGCGTACATTCAGGATCGGCCCGAGAAACGCATCCAGTTCCGCATTGCCCAGCACCACATCCTTGCCGTGATCGAACGCGGCCAGCACCACATCGAGCGCGTAGTCCAGCGTGCCCGTACACTCGATTACCACATCGACCGCGTCGCAGTGCGTCGCCACGTCGGGATTGTCGCTGGTAACCGGGATTCCGCGGTTGATCGACGCTTCGGCTTCCTTCGCGGAGTCGACACGCTTCCACTCCTTCACACCGGCTTCCCTGAAGGAGCGCTCGGCGTTCGCCGCGGTGCGGTTGATGATGGCGGCAAGACGAATGCCTTTGGCAGGCGTCGCCAGCTGCAGCGCGACGGCACGAGCGGCTGCACCTGCGCCGATCACGGCGATGCGGATCGGTTTGCCGGAAGCTTCACGTTCGAGAAGGGCGGTATCAATCATAAGGGGCTCTTTTCACTCACGAGGGGCCAGTTGCGGTCCTGATCCGACATGGCGGTCGGCGCCAGGGGCCACTGAATTCCGAAAGCGGGATCGTCGAATCGCACTCCCTTCGCTGCTTCGGGAGTGAAATACGCAGAGGTCATGTAGAAGAGATCGGTGTTGTCTTCCAGAGTCTGATAGCCGTGCGCGCAGCCTTCCGGAACGTAGAGAAGCTGATACTTCTCCGCGCGCAGCTCCACGCCAAACCACTGAAAATGTGTCGGGGAATCAGGCCGAAGATCGACAACCACATCGAAGAGGACGCCGCGCGTACAGCGCACCAGCTTCGCTTCCAGCGCGGGAGCTACCTGGAAGTGCAGACCGCGCGTGGTCCCTTTTTTGAAACTGAATCCCGTGTTCGCCTGTACAGGAGTGAAGTTGATTCCGTTCTCGGCGAATTCCCTGCTGCAGAAAGCTCGTGAAAAGTGCCCGCGGTCGTCCTGACGCAGGATCGGATCGATCAGAACCGCACCGGCAACCGGCGTCGGCGTAAAGCGTAACGACTGTCCCATGCCTCTCTCTTCGCTGAATGTCAGTAACCTGGTTCATCGTAGCATCCGGTTTGTTCCGGATCATGAAGCGCAGAACAACGATCTCTCAGGGCCGATTCGGCTTCGAGCAGAGGAAGAAGTACTCCACTGCCAGCGCGGAGCTGACAACCGGAATTGTGAAGTTGATGTGCATCTGCAGACCGGGCAGGTGCCGTTTCCCTGGCTGTTTGGGCCGCCAGTTATGCGACGCCGGAAACAGCTTATCGACGCGGAACACCTGCTCCACGCCCTTCTTCATTTCGCCGACCGGCTTCACGTTGTTGTAGTTCGGCCATACCTTGTGGCGCATGTGGCGGAAGTTGATGTAACTCATCATGAAGCGCCCGTCGTCCTTGAGGATACTGCGAATTTCCTCGAACTTACGCTGCTGCTGGTGCCCCATGTACTCGAAGAAGCCCATGGCGCAGACGAAGTCGAAGCGCTGATTATCCCAGGCAATCGTTTCCTCGGCGATGTTGCGCTCGCGCAGATACGGCACGTTCTGGTGAATGGCAATGTCGATGCCATGGTACGCCACATTGGGAGCCAGCAGAGGACGCAGCGCGGCCGGGCCGCAGCCGACGTCGAGCAGGCTCACCTGACGGCCGGCTGCCAGTTCATTGATCACCTGGGCGCATTTCTTCAGGCGAAAGCTGGGCTCGACATACAGCTTGTTTTCTTCAATCCAGTAATCCCGATCGCGGAAATTTTCAACGGCTTGCGGCATGAAATCCTCTGGTGATTGATTTTGCGGCGGCGTCTGCGGCCAACCGCTTGTTCTTTCCCGGACTGGTGACTTCAGTTGCGGCGAGAGCCTGTGTGAGCAAATTCGCCAAAAATGCGGTCGTACTGCTGATCAAGCTGCGCGCGAAACTCCTTTGCCTTGCGCTCGATATTCGGCCTGACTTCATCGGCACAAGAGGCCAGCTCGGTGAAGTGCTCCTGCAGCAACTGCAGATTCAGATCCTCGAGCCGCTGGCGGTACTTGCCCAGCCCGACCGACTCCAGCAGCTGATCGTTCTTCGGATCGTAGGAAATCGACACTGCCGGCAAGTTCATCATCAGGCCCAGCAGCAGATTGTGGAATCGCGGCGACACGACCAAGTCCACCTTGCCAATCTGCGCGATCAGCTCTTCGACCGTCGTGCTGCCCTCGTCGATGATGCCAGCTTCCTCATAGCGAATGCCGCGCTTTTCGAGGCGCGCCCGCAGCTCCGTCCGCGTGCTGGCGTCGTTCTTCGCATCGCCCTGCAAAATGCGAACCCTGTAGCCCTGCCGCGTGAGCCAGATGGCGAAGTCCGCCATCGTGTCCAGATAGAACGAGTAGTGCGACTGGTGCTTGTCCGAGTCCCACATGTGGATGTCGCGGTGATCCATCACGCCGAGCCCCACCGTGCGGATCGGGTCGCCTTGTTTTGCAAATCGAGGAAACGAATCGGGCGAGAGACTCCAGACCAGGTCCGGATACACCGGATCCTCGGGCCGGACAAATCCGTTGTTGCGAATCCGGTCCTTTGAATTCTGATCGCGGAAGCTGCGATAGTCGGCGAGCGCGAGCGCCTTCGTGATGAAGCGGCGGCTCGTCTTGCCGTAGATAGGGCCGACGCCCACGCCCACGAAGCGCACCTTGCATCCGGCCAGACGCGCGGCCCGCGTCCAGCGGAAGACGTCGTAGGGGAAACCGGACGCTGTCGTCATATAGTCGGTCAGCATGCCGGTGCCCGTCATCACCACCACATCGGTTCCACGCAGGCTCTTTACCGCCTGGTGCCACTCGTTGATCTCGCTCGGCACGCGCTTCGCCAGGCGCACAACCTTCGACAGCTTGCCCGCGATGCCCCCGCGCCGCGCCACTTTGCTGAAATTCTGCACCGTCACGGGAATCGCTGCGAGCCCGTGGCGTCGCTCGGTGTCTGCCGTATTGAAGCTGACGGCGCACATCTCGGCGCCCGGCAGGCGCAGCCGTGCGTTCTGCAGAATCGACTGCAGCGTGCACTCGTTGCCCAGGTTCTGGATGCCGAAGATCCCAAAGAAAGCGATCTTCGCGCCGGTCCCCGGCACGGGAGAGACAGAGGGATCCATCCTCGGCTGCGCCACTTCCAACTCCACGGATGCGCTCACTTTGCGAACCTCGTTTTCAGGGCACCGCTGACTTTGCCGGCGGCAAAAAAAGCGCTCTCGCGCGGTCGAGGGAAGAGCAGGAAAAGAGCGCTTCCGGCAATCAGCCCGGCAGGACCGCAGATCAGCAACTGCACCAGATTCGAGTGATGCCCGAGCAGCCGAACGGCCAGCGCGGTCATCAGAAACACACCCACCCAGCACGGCAAATGCGAAAGGAAGCCCATCCACAAATCGCTGGTCTTCACCGGTCCGCTGCGGCCGGCAATGTAATAGACGATGGGCAGGCGGATGATCAGGCTTACCACCGCCAGCGACGTGACCACGCCGATCGGTCCCCAGTGCAATCCGAGCACGAACGACGCAATCGTGACCAGGCCGGCTGCCGTGTGGTTGGTCAGCTGATCTTTGCCGCGTCCCTGGCTCTCGTAGATCCAGCTGCAGATCGCCGACAGCGGCTGCGAAATCGCCACAATCGTAAACATCGCGAAGAGCGGAATCGCGCCCGCCCATTTCGGCCCCAGAATGACCAGCACCAGCGGCTTTGAAAGCGCAAGGCACATCGCAGCAAAGGAGAACACGATCAGCGCCAGCGTTCCGTACGCTCGCATGTAGCTGCGGCGGTACCGGTCCGCATCGTGCTGCAGGCGCGAGAGCACCGGGATCAGCACATTATTGATCGGCGTAATGATCTGCTGGATGGGCCGCGCCAGCAGCACCTGCGCTCGCGTGTACAGACCGAGCGGCGATGCCCCGAAAAACCTTCCCAGCAGAATGCTGTCGCTGTTGGCGGAAAACTGCCCGACAAAATCGGCCAGGCTGAGGTGCGCGCCAAAACTGACCAGCGGCTTCACGCCGCTGTTGCGCGACGGAAGATTCGGCCGCCAGCCCGAGGTCAGCCACATAAAGATCAGGCTGCACGTGGCCGTCGCCACCTGCTGCGCGACCAGAGCCCAGTACGCAAACCCGCGCCAGGCCATGACACAGGCCAGCCCGAATCCGATCGCGGCCGACGTGACATCGATCACGGCCAGCGCCGGAAACCGCATCTGCCGCGTCAGCAGAGCCTGATGCTGCACGGTCGCGCCGGTGATCACAAACGTGACCGAGAGCGCGAGCATGACCGCGGTCACGCGAGGATCGTGGTAGAACTTTGCCGTCAGGGGCGCCAGCGCCGCGCTCAGGATCGCCAGCGTCCCGCTGAAACCCACATTGATCCAGAACAGATTCGTGACCTGTGCCTGGGTAATGGTTTCGCGCTGGATGGTGGCAATCGAAAGCCCCAGCTGGCTGAAGACCTGGACCATCGCCGTAACGCCGAGGACCATGCCCACCAGGCCGAAGTCGCGCGGATCGAGAAGCCGCGCCAGAACCGCCGCCGCCAGGAAATTCAGCGTGAATTTCGCCGCCTGCGCTCCAACGGTCACGAACCCGCCGGAGACAGCGCGGTGTCCGATGTTGGCGAGCAGATGATCCGTGCGGAAATGCTCGTGTTCCTTCTCCCGAACGGGAGCAGGATCCTTCATCTCCGCGAGATCCATGTTGGTGCTCAAGCAACCTCCAGCGGCAAGCCTCGAGCCGCCTTCCTGTGACGAGTGAGCTGCGGGTCGGGTGAGGTCCGCACGTCCGGCGTATGCACGCGACGTGCGTTCCTGTTCCCGGGTGTCTTGTTGTCTGCTGTGTGGCGTCCTGTTCGCCGCAACCGATCCCTGCTACTTCGCGGCGAGAATCAGTTCCGGCGTCGGAGCTTTCCGAACATGGCCGTTCTTGCCCCACACCTGCCACGGCGCTCCGCCCTTGGACCACAGGTCCTCCAGCTGCTGGCGCTCCTTGAAGGTGTCCATGCAGGCCCAGAAGCCTTCATGCTTGATCGTAATCAGTTCCCTCGCTTCGATCAGCCGCGCAAAAGGCTCATCGACCAGTTCCTCGCCTTCCTGGATGAAGTCGAAGATGCGCTGCCGGAAGACGAAATAGCCGCCGTTGATCCACGTGTGCGACGTGCCCGCATGGTTGATGCTGGTCACGTGCGACTCCTTGTCGGTTTCCACCAGATGGAAGGTCTGCGTGGGAGGCACGGAGACGAAGCACGCCGTCTTGCCCGAGCTGATCAGCCGGTCGATGACCATGTCCAGATCGATGTCGGTGAGCCCATCGCAGTAGTTCGCCAGAAAGATCTCTTCGTTCTTCACATGCTCGCGCACCTGGCGCAGCCGCTCCCCGATCAGCGACTTGGCTCCCGTATCGGCACAAGTCACTTTCCAGCTGGCAAAGTCATCCCCGAGAAGCTGGACCTTCTTGCCGCCGTCGGACAGCACAAAGTCATTCGACAGAGCTTCGTTGTAATTCAGGAAGAACCGCTTGATCGCCTCGCCCTTGTGGCCGAGACAAAGAATGAAGTCTTTGTGGCCGTAACAGGCGTAGTACTTCATCAGATGCCACATGACCGGCGCATCGCCAATTGGCACCAGCGGCTTGGGAACATTCTCCGAATACTCCCGCAACCGCAAACCCTGACCACCGCAGAAAATTACGACTTTCATAACTCATTCCCTCCAACCGCTGCTTTGCTGATCCTGCGCCTTACTGATTTCTCTCTTGCCTTTATGCGATCGCCGCAAGCACGATCGGTTCTCGCTCACCGATGCGGCTCGGCAGAATCCGTTTCGCCGCTCCCTGAAACGTGCGTCTCGCTCCCCTTCCCGTTTCAGGATCTACCCGGGCCATTCCCGGGTGAATGCAACCCAATCATCGCGGCAACCCGCCTTCCACAACAATCACCCGTTTGGACGGGCAAGGCTGGCGCGAACGGAACCTGACCGGACCCAGGCCCAGGTGACTAAAGTGGAAGTCAACCACCCAAGTACCTTTGCACCAATGACTTAAGATTGGTTACGTCGGTTACCCACATGACCTTTGCTCAATTGACACTGCGAGGGGATCGGGAGACGATGGCCATAGCTTTTCGCAACATCGGTCCCTGCTCTTGCACGGGACTTCGAATTTTTCTCGTGGCTCCCGAGGGAGATTTCACCTCAACGAGGTTCAGCACGTCATGTCCGAAAAAAACATCCCCCAACCCGTCTTTGTGACCCTGATGTTGATGGGCGCCGTACCTTTGGCCTTTTTCCTTTTTATGCTGCTTGTCGCCGTGCCGGGGCAACCGGTCCACGCTCAGACTTATAGTCTTCCCAATGACAATACAGCGTGCCCCGGTAATTGCCGTGTTATTCCCTGGCAAGCCGGCTCCGACCTGTGGAACAACGGAACCTTACCCACCTATCCCTCGGTCAACTGCACCGGACTGGCCGGCAACGGAACTACCAATGATGGTCCCGCTATCCAGGCCTGCATTAATAATGCTGCTGCGAATACCGCCGTCTATCTTCCTGCCGGCACTTACCTGGTGAACAGCGTCGTCCGCCTCAAAAGCAATGTCGTGCTGCGCGGGGCCGGATCGACGACCGCCATCAATCTTGGTGCCGGCGGCCAACTCACCACCCAGGCCTTCTCGGCCTCTGCGAACCTGACCCCCGCGACCTCCTACGGCAACAAATCCGCGGGCTATGCTCTCAGCGGCGCCCCCAAAAAGGGTGATACCACGATCACCATCTCCAGCGGCTCGGTGAATCCCGGCGACTGGATCGCCATTTTCGCCGACGATGATCCAACCCTGGTGAACGCCACCGGAGAAGACGGCCGCTGCGAGTGGTGCGCCGATAACACCGGCTACCATCTCATGCAGCAGATCGACCAGGTCACCGCCGTCAGCGGGACCACCGCTACCCTGGCGCGTCCCCTCTACTACACCCTTTATAAGAACCCGGCTTACCGCAGGTACAACTTCCTCACCCAGAAAGCCGGCTACGAGAGCTTCAGAGTAACCGCCACCGGCGACATCGGCTCCAACCAGATCATCCTGCTGCAGGGCTGCCTCTACTGCTGGGTCAAAGCCGTCGAAACCAACGATACCGGCAGCCAGAGCGGTTCCGCTCACGTCGAACTGGACTATACCTATGGCTCTGAGATTCGCGACGGCTACTACCATGATCAGCGCTCCGGCGCGAGCGGCGCAGGCTACGGTGTCTTTCTTAATTTCATTAACAGCGACGCCAAAATCGAAAACAACGTCATGCGCCACAACCGCCACGGTATCGTCTTTCAGGGCGGCGGTTCCGGTATCGCCGTGCTCTACAACTACATCGACGACGAATATACCGACGATCTCACCTATCTGGGCTCAGCCCGGACCTCCCACGGCGCCCATCCTTACATGAATCTGTGGGAAGGCAACGTCATCTCCCACATTGCCGCCGACGACTTCTGGGGCAGTTCCTCGCACTTCGTCTTCTTCCGCAACTGGCTCTGGGGCGATGAGACCGGCACCGGCGTCCCCAGCTTCCCGCCGGAAGAAGGCTTTGACGCCATCGATCTGTACAACATGCAGACCTACTACTCTTTCGTCGGCAATGTGCTCGGGCACCTCAACCTGCACACCAACTGGGCCAATGCCACCCTGCAGATCAGCTGTACGACCGGAAGCTGCGGCTACGAATCGGCCAGCTCCCCCGGCGTCTACAGCGGCGGTACCGCCGTCGGCAGCATTCCCAGCTCTCTCACCACCGCGCTCTTCCAGGGCAATTACGACTATAAGACGCAGGGCGTTGCCTATTGGAACGGCGGCGCCAACCACACACTCGCCGCATCCATGTACTATCCTGCCGAACCGGCCTACCTCCACGGATATCCGTGGCCGCTGGAAGGCCCCGAAGGCAATCCCACCATCAACGCCAACGCCGCGGAGAACTGCTACCTGAGCGGTCCTGCCAAAGGCTCTGCGTTCAATCCCGCATCCTGCTACGCCACCGGTCCGGTCCCCGATCCGCCGGTCAACCTCATCGGAAGTACGACGCCGCAGTAAGTCCTTCCTTCTTCCGCCGGCCGTTGCGCGGATCGCGTACTTATCGCGATCCGCGAACGGCCTGCGGATTGGCCGCCACCTCGGCCCGGCTACGCGAACGCAGCCGATGGTAGGCAGCGCGGGCAAATTGACGCTTCAGTATCCGATCTGCTGGTGCTGAAGTTTTTTCCATGCTCGCGCGCTCGAGATTCCTGCGATGGGAGTGAGCCACAAACCCCGACGTTCCAAACGAAACCTCCAGGGTCCCCTCGGAAAAGAGCTCAGTGAAGAACTCCCTTCCGACCCCATCGTCGTTGTGCGGAAATGCAAATGCCCTGGGCCCTAAGCCGAACTTCTCATCCAGAATGCCCATGCAGGTCCGCGTCTGGTTCAGTTGCTCCGCCGGCGTCAGCTTCCCGTACAGCGGGTGATCATGGCTGTGGCCGCCGATGGCAAATCCCTGCCCGATCATCGCCCGCACCTGCTCGGAGCTCAGATGCGGCTGCGTCCTGCGAACATAGCCCTCGATGTCCACCTCGAGGATCTCCGCCATTGATCGGACGTTGGCGTTGTCCGCGTAGGGGATCGCCAGCATCCGCTCGCGCAGCATCGTCATTCCGTGCTGCGGTGCCGGCAGAAATGGCTCGAGGCGCTCGACCACCGCATCGCTCGGCGGCTGCGCATGGATCTTATCCAGCAGCAGGCTGATCTCGTTGTGATGCGCCAGGCCGCCGCCATCCAGGAACTTCGTCGTCAGAAAGAACGTTCCCGAAATCCCGGCGCGCAACAGGATCGGCGCAACCACGTCGTGCATCTCTCTGAATCCGTCATCAAAGGTCAGATGAAAACACCGCCGCGGCAGTTTGCGCGTGCCATTCAATGCAGCGACGATGTCGCCCAGCGTGACCGGTTCAAAGTGCCGCGCGAAGAACTCCACATCGGCAGTAAACTCCGCAATCGTACGAAACTGGTAGAGGTTGCTCACATGCGGAATGTAAGCATCTCCCACAATGTGGTAGAAGGGCAGCACCAGCTTCACGCCGGAAAGCGGGCGCACCCACTCCATCGGCACCCAGTTGGCGCCCTTCGACAGCAGGCCCAGGCTCATCGCGCCGTCGGCCCCAGCGCACCCAGTTGCTGCCTGGGCGCT
>JBKICP010000395.1:0-5055 GCA_046567085.1 Acidobacteriota bacterium | reverse complement strand
TGCTGCTGGCTGTTGCGCACCACCGGCCGGGTGATAGCGACGGTTGCGTCGCCGGGAGCTTTTGCCTGGAAGGTGAGCACGCAGAGCGTACCCGTGGAGCCGCTCACGCCTTTCGTTCCCGGCGGCCGCGAGGCGGCAACGGCGACATTGCCTTTACCATCGTCGCGGTGCACGAGCGCCACCGCCTGACCGTCACGGCCGAGGACGTTGGGGTGCTGCGGATCGTCGGAGTCGACATTGATCAGAGTCAGCTTCGACGGGTCGTACTGAACATCCATGGGTACCCCGAAGACATCTTCGCCGCCGGAGAGGCCGACAAACATTTTGAAGGTCGAACCCACCTTCTCCGTGGCCTGGGGCGGACTCATCTGCAGGGTCACGGGTGCGGCCGTCGCCTGTTGCTGCATCGTGGTCATGGCCTGCTGGGCAGCCGCAGCGGCCGAAGTCGCCGGCGCCGGCAATGCCTGCTGTGGGGCAGCCGGGGCAGGAGCCGTTGCCGGCGCGGCCTGCGTGGCCTGGGGTGCGAGTTTGGGCGCCACATCCATCAGGTTGATACGGCGCAGCCGGATGTCATTCGTGGTACCGGTATCGATCTGCTGAACGTCTTCGGGGCCGATCTGCTCCGCGCGCACGACGTGCGGCACCAGCAGGAAGACAATCTCGTCGTCGGTGGTTTCCTTTTGCTGGGTGCTGAAGAAGTACTTGAGCAGCGGGAGTTCGCCCAATCCGGGCGTGCCGCTGATGCTCCATGTGGTCTGGTGCTGGACGATGCCGCCAATGAGATTGGGCTCGCCGTCCTTGAGGCGCACGGTCTGGTCGATGACGCGCTGGGTGATGATCGGTTCGGAGATGCCGCCGATGTTGCTGTTGCTGTTGGTGCCGGAGATCTCGACTTTGAACTTCATGCTCACGTCGTGATCGAAGTGCACGGTCGGCTTCACCGTCAGGTTCACGCCGACATCGATGTACTGGAACTGCGTGTTGACGAGCGAGCTGACGATGGCGGTGGCGGCGCCGGTCTGATACGACCCGGTGGCGATGGGAATGCGCTGGCCGATTTTGAGGGTGGCTTCCTGACCGTCGGAGGCGCGGACCTGCGGGTTCTGGATGACCCGGGAGCGCGCGTCGGTGAGCAGCAGGTTCACCGCGGCCTGGCCAATGGTCACCGCGAAATTGGTGGAGTTCAGGTGGGCCAGGTTGTTCAGCGTGATGCTGGTGGTGGTTGTCGATGTGGAGGGGGTTCCGTAGAGGTTGTTGTTATTGTTGTTGTTCGTATTGTTGCTGTTCAGATTGTAGTTCGACGGCTGGAAGTTGATGCTGGCGGTTTGCGGCAACTGCACGCCTATGTTGCGGAGCAGGTCGCGGCTGACTTCGAGCACGGCGACATCGATGACGACTTCCGGCTTGGGCTTATCCAGATCCGAGATGAGCCTGCGCGCGAGCAGCAGTTCGTCCGGGGTGGCGCGCATGACGATGGCGTTCTCACTGGCGACGCCGTTGATGCGCGCGCCCTGGGAAAACAGGTTGCGCAGGACGGTCTGCACCTCAGTGAAGTCATTCTGCTGCGAGACGTTGTGCAGGTAGAAGGTTTCGACCGCCTGCTCGTCGAGTTCGGTGTGTTTGGCGCGGGAATTTTCGGCGACGAAGATGGTGTTCGAGGTGATCGGACGCCAGAAGGTGTTGGAGACGGTCGCAATGATGCGCAGCGCGTCGGCCAGGGTGACATTGTTCAGGTCGATGGGAATGCGTTTCGAGCTGTAGAGGGGATCGAACAACACGTTGATGCCGGCTGCCTTGCCGATGGCCTGATAGATGATGCGGCTGTCCTCGACCATGTGCAGGGTCAGCGGCTCGTTGGAGATGGGCTTGAGCTGGATGGGGCCGGCCAGTTCCAGCGCGTCGTCGGAGGTGCGGGGGGCGTTCTCCGGAGCAGGGGACTGGGCGTTGATTTTGTCGCGCGTGGCTTTGATGTCCTGAGAGGCGAGCTCATTACTGGGATCGATTTCGACCGCGCGGAGGAATTCGGTGAGGGCATCGGTGTAGTTGCCCTGGTCGCGCAGTTTCTCACCATGTTCGACATGGATGGCGGCGGCGGCAAAGCGCGTCCGCTCCCAGGCGATCTTGTAGCGCTCATCGGTGGGCTTCTTCTGGTAGGCGCGGTAATAGGCCTCGTAGGCGCCGAGGGTGTCGCCTTTGATCTCGGCCAGGTGGCCCTGCTTAAACCAGTGCGAGGCGGACTGCGCGTGGGCCGCCGGGAGGGCAGCCAGAATTGCGGCAAAAAACGCCCAAATCAAAAGACTTCGCTTCATGCAGCTCCATCGCAGGGAGAGGAAATCGTACAAGCCGGAGCGGCCCACGCTGAAGGGATCGAGGACAGGCCTGATCCGCAGCACGCCGCCGCTTTGCGCCGGGTATAGTATCGCATTCCATCCCTGCGCCGTGACCTGAACTTCATGCCGCCCCCGTGATGAGTCGGGTGCGAGAGGGGGGCGGTTTCACCGGAAGCCGGGGCGATATAGGATGAGAAATTGCGACTGAAGCCATGAGCCGTTCCACCAGCCATCCCGTGAAGACGAGCCCTTCGAAGCCCAAACCCCGGGATCCGGTTGCCTCGGGCGACCGGGACGCGGCGCAGAATCGGATGGCCTCGCACAATTATTTCCTGCTGGAGAAGTACGAGGCGGGCGTGGCACTGCGCGGGACTGAGGTGAAGTCCATCCGCGAGGGGAAGGCGAATCTGAAGGACGCCTACGGCCTGATCAAGGACGGGGAAGCCTTTCTGCTGAACGCGCATATCGGGGCGTATTCGCATGGCAGCTACAACAATCATGACGCGCTGCGCACACGGAAACTGCTGCTCCACCAGGAGGAAATTCGAAAGCTCACGGGAAAGACGCAGCAAAAGGGGCTCACGCTCATCCCCACGCGGCTTTATTTCCGCAACGGGCGGGTGAAGTGCGAGATCGCGGTCGCGCGCGGGAAACAGGACTGGGATAAGCGCGAGACGGAGCGCCGCCGGGAGGCCGACCGGGAGGCGCGGGCGGCGATGGCGCGGGGGCGGAAGAGCTAAAGTTGTCCAGGATTTGTTGTCCGGTTCCGGGCGGACCCAGGACCGCGTAACCGGCCCGGATCTTTCGGCGCTGCGCTGACGTTAGAGTGATCTGGTAGGCATTCTCGGCTTTCCGATTGGATTCCATGAATACGAATCTCCTTTTCGCCCCGTCGTCCGATGCTGTCACTGAGCTTCTTGTCGTCTTTGCCGTCGATGCGGCGGCCAAGGATGCTGTCAAGCCCGCAATCCGCCTCCTGGCCGGCGATGGTGCGCCGGCCGAGGCCGTCCAGGGGGTTCTGGACGGGGGCGAGTTCAAGGCCGATTCGTGCGAGACGCTCCTGCTCCACAACCCCAGCGGACTGCAGGCGAAGCGCCTGCTCCTCGTTGGCTTGGGCAAAATGGGGAAGCTGACCGTGCACGAGGTGCGCAAGGGGGCGGGCACGGCGGTCCGCTTTGCCAAGCCGCGGGGACTGCGGGAAGTGGCTCTGGCGGTTCCGGTGGCCGATGGGCTCGATCCGCAACTGACGGTCCGCGCGCTCACGGAAGGCGCCGTGCTGGGGGATTTCGACTCGGATACGTACCGTTCCGATCGCAAGGATCGCAGCGTGCAGACGGTGCAGGTGGTCGCGCCGGCGAGCGTGGACCGATCCGCGGCCGAAGCGGGATTGCGCGAGGGAACGATCGTTGCCGAGTCGCAGAATTTCGCCCGGGCGCTGATCAATGAGCCCGGCAACCGCCTGACGCCGACCATCCTCGGCCAGCGGGCGGCGGAGATGTGCCGGGAGTTCGGGATCCAGTGCGAGGTTCACTCGACGGAGAAGATGCGCGAGCTGCAGATGGGCGCCTTCCTGAGCGTGACGCAAGGATCCGAGGAGCCGCCTGCGCTGATCGTGATGACCTGGACGCCGGCGAACGCGGTGGAAGGGCCGGTTCTGGGGCTGGTGGGCAAGGGGATTACCTTCGACACTGGCGGGATCTCGATCAAGCCCTCCGACAACATGGAGAAGATGAAGTACGACATGGCCGGCGGGGCGGCGATGATCGGAGCGATGCGCGCGATCGCGCAGCTACAGGTGCCGGTGAAGGTGGTGGGCATCGTCTGCGCTGCGGAGAATATGCCCTCGGGCAAAGCGCAAAAGCCGGGCGATGTGCAGATCGCCATGCCGGCCTCGGGCAAGCCTGGCAAAGCCATCGAGATCATCAACACCGATGCCGAGGGGCGCCTGGTGCTGGCGGACGGTATCACGTACGCGAAGCAGCTCGGCGCCACCCACCTGATCGACGCGGCGACGCTGACGGGAGCGGTCGCTGTGGCGCTGGGTCAGATTAACGCAGGAATCTTTGCCAATGAAGAAGATAGCTATCAGAAGTTCATGAATGGATTGAAGATTGCCGGAGAGCGTTTCTGGCGTTTGCCGGCAGAGGATGACTACCGCGACGTCATCAAGTCCAGCATTGCGGACATCAAGAATACGGGCGGCCGGTACGGCGGGGCGATCAACGCTGCCATGTTTCTGAAGGAGTTTGCGGAGGAGACGCCGTGGCTGCATCTCGATATTGCGGCCGTCGCCTGGGTCGATGAGGCGAAGCCGTGGTCGGCGTCGGGGCCAACGGGGGTGGGAGTGCGCAGCGTGGTGGAGTGGATTCGGGCTTTCGCCGGGTGAAGGAAGCAGGGTTACGGGTCTGGTGAGACTCGTCGCGGTCCGTTCCAAACTCCTGCGGGTGAATCGGGAATTTTGGGATTGCTCGCTTTGGGAGCCAGCTGGCAAGGCCGACGCCGCCTCAAGGTTCAGACGCCCTCAGGAATGCGCGGCGGCGGCTCGGCTTTCTGCGGTCCGGGTCTTCGCGCCGGCTCGGGCGCGGGCAAAGAGAATCAGCCCAAACCCGAAGACGATGGCGCCGAGGCTGGCCAGCTGGGCGTTGCTCATGCCCCACAGGACGCGCGGGTTGATGCGGATGAATTCGACGAGGAAGCGGGCGATGCCGGTCAGAATGAGGTACTC
>JBKICP010000394.1:0-2511 GCA_046567085.1 Acidobacteriota bacterium | reverse complement strand
ACGCCGGCGTTGGCCGCCGGACGCGTGCATTCCAGAAGCTGGAGTGGAGTCAGCGCCTTCATGGATCTGCTAGCAGCAACTCCCTGAAAGATGGCGAACAGCGACAGAGGCAGCAGGTCCCGAAATGACAATTGCCGCGGGGATTTGAGCAATCTCCCTGCCGTAAGCGCGTTCGGGCCTCGCTGAATATGCCGGGTTGGGAGAATTTCGTTCCACGACTGCCCTCAAAGAGGAGAGGCCAACTCCCTTCCCTCTCGCCTGTCTAAAAACCGAATCGCCATATCCGCTGGTCGGATTTTACCGCCCAGTCTGCAGAGCGGGCCCGAACATTTTTCAACTCGGCCAGCTCAACCTTCGGTAACGGAGGAGCCCTTAGCGCGAAGCGCTTCGAAAATGCCCTCTAAAATCTTTCGCGGCTCCGGCGGGCAGCCGCTCACGGTGACATCTACCGGAATCACATTCGCCACCGCGCCTCGGCATGCATAGCTGCGCCCGAAAATGCCGCCGCAGGCGCCGCAGGCGCCCACGGCAACCACGAGTTTGGGATCAGGCATGGCATTGAAGGTCCGAAGCAGGGCCCCTTCCATATTCACCGAAACGGGTCCGGTAACCAGCAGAAGATCGGCGTGGCGCGGACTTGCAACGAAATGAATTCCCTGGCCTTCCAGGTTGTAGTAGGGATTATTCAGCGCCTGAATCTCCAGTTCGCAGCCATTGCAGGAACCCGCGTCAAGCTGGCGGATCGCCAGAGCACGACCGACGGTGCGATAGATCCCCTTCTGAAGGTCGTCCAGAGACGCTTCCGGAGATTCGCTCAGGATTCCGGTGCGCATCATGCGCGAGAGAACGTCGAACATACGCGCGTCACCCGTCTTGTCCGCTGTAGGACAGGTTGAAGGACTTATTGATCAGCGGGAAATCCGGAACGATGTTCCCCAGAATGGCGCGCTCCAGCAGCGGCCAGTTTTGCCACGAAGGATCGTGGGCGTGAGCCCAGCGGATCGCGCCATCCGAGCCTGTCTCCAGTGCGATCATCACCGGACCACGCCAGCCTTCGATGATGCCCACACCCAGCAGATTCGGAGAGGCCGCTGTCACCGGGTTTTGGACCGGCCCTGCAGGCAAATCCCCCACGAGGCGCCGACAGAGCTCCAGCGACCCGGCAATTTCATCGAAACGCACCTGAACACGCGCCGCCACGTCGCCGTTGGCCTGAGTCGCCACGCGCACTGGAAGACGATCGTAAGGCGTCCACGGTAAATCCCTGCGCAGGTCGCAGGAGATGCCTGAAGCCCGGGCCACCATGCCCAGCGCCCCCAGCCTTACCGCCACAGGCTGCTCCAGCCGTCCTGTCTGGCGAAAGCGGTCCTGCATGCCGGCGTGCTCGTCGTAGATCGAGCGCATCTGCGCGACGCTCGGTTCGAGCTGGTCGTAGAAGCTGCAAAGCCGGCTGACCGCGTGTCCGGGAACATCTCGCACTACGCCTCCCGGAACGACATAGTCCATCAGGTAGCGAGTTCCGAAGATCTCCGCGTTGACGCGAAGCAAAGCTTCCTTCAGCCCGGAAAACTGCGTCAGCCCAAAGGCGAAGCCCGCGTCGTTGCCCAGCGCGCCCAGATCCCCCAGATGATTCGCCAGCCGTTCGTGCTCGAGCGCCAGAGCCCGCAGGCTCGCGGCCCGAGGGGGGCAAACGGTCTCGCACAGCGGCTCGAGCGCCGCACACCACGCCCAGGAATATGCCACGGCCGAGTCGCCGGAAACACGGGCCGCCAGCCTGTGGCCATCCAGCTGCGGCAGATTCTGGAAGCGCTTTGCCACGCCCTTGTGGGTGTAACCCAGTCGCTCCTCCAGCCGCAGCACCTTTTCGCCAACGACCGAAAAACGGAAGTGGCCCGGTTCAATGATGCCGGCGTGTACCGGACCAACGGCGATCTCATGCACGCCATCGCCCTGTACCTGGACAAAGGGATAGGGCTTCGGAGCAACGGCAAACTCAGAGGCGCCGTTGAAATCCCGCCGCAGCGGAAACACCGTCTCCGGCCAGCCGTCATGCCGCAGCCATCCGCGTGGGTCGCCTGTGTCGGGAGCAATACCCAGCAGGTCATGGATAGCGCGCTGCATCTTCGCAGCCGCCGGAAAAAGATCCGCCACGCCCGGATAGCATGCCTGGGCTGTATCGGGAATCCTGTGTTCCAGAAGAATGACGCGTTTCGGCAGCAGCCAGACGCCATAGATGCGTAAGCAGCCGTCCCGGTCCCGGTCATCCGTGCCCCACAAAGACAGCAGCCGCGCATTTTCCGCGTGCAGCCACGCGGTGGTGCTCAGCCACTCGGCGGCCGTGACGGAAATCCGCGCGATCGGCAAGTTGGACGGTACGGCGTCCTCTGTCGGCAGCGAAAAATCTGTGCTCATCTCCTCATCCAATCAGGTGCGCAGCCGCGCGATACCAGTCCGCCAGAGCTGGTGGAATATACAGGCCCAGCATCAACACGATGCCGAGGTGCACAAAGA
>JBKICP010000393.1:0-32201 GCA_046567085.1 Acidobacteriota bacterium | reverse complement strand
TGGCGCGCCCTGAATTCCCTGGATGCCTTGTGCTCCGGTTGCTCCGGTGGCGCCGGCCATTGCCAATACTGCCCAGTTCGTACCGGAATCTGTGGCCGGGTTAATGCCCAGCACGGCATTCACTCGAGCGATGTAGCTCGTCCCATTCAGAGTGACCGCATCGCCCTGGTTGTAGGTGACGGTATTACTGTACGTCCCCATATAGGTGAGGCCGGTGGCGCCTGCCGCGCCCGTTGCTCCGGTCGCTCCCGTTGCGCCGTTCGCGCCGGTGGCTCCGGTTGCACCCTGAACGCCCTGGGCCCCGGTCGCACCCGTCGCGCCTTGAATGCCCTGCAGTCCCGTTGCCCCCTGCGCACCTGTAGCCCCCTGGGCCCCGGTTGCTCCAGTGGCGCCCTGGATTCCCTGCAGACCCTGAGCGCCTGTAGCACCCTGCGGACCCTGGATGCCTTGCGCTCCCGGAGCACCGGGCGCGCCCTGCGGTCCCTGGATACCTTGCGGGCCCTGGGGCCCCTGAGAAACCACGGTCATATTCAGCGATGACACATGGGACGTCTCATCGTTCTCTTTCGAATCCAGGACGATGCTGCCAGTCGAAGTAGTAAGCGCAATCCCAAAATTCGTGGCTGGGGTTGTGAGCCAGCTTTGCACAAGGGAAGTGATGTCCACAGTAATGAACTGCTGGTCGGCAGCAGGCGTGAAGGATGCAATCGCCGCCCCCAGGGCAGGCATCGTTGAATAGGTAACGGTCGACTCGCTCCACGTTCCCAGCACCGGCTGCACCGATATCGGGCCCGCCGCATTGATCCTGTTCACGTAGATGGTCAGGGTCGCCTTGCCGATCTGCGCAGCCGTAGTCCCAGCCGGCAACGAAGAGAGGTCGTATTGGATCAGCGCGGTGCCGTTCGAATTCACGTACATGTTCGACAGCCTGCCAAAATTGACCGAAGGCAGGGCAGCGTTCACATAGGTATCGCCCGAAACGGTCGCCTCTGTGGCGTGCGCGACTGCCAGGCTGGACATCACACACAAACCAAAGGCAAACAATCTCTTCCAGCTGCGCTGGCTCATCCTGCGTCTCCTGGGACTGGCGGTGGAACTCAAAAATGGCAAAAGCTCACTGGAGCTCGCAAAATAAGTGAATGCCCACACATGCCGGGTCTTAAGCAGCCAGCCGGCGCGTTCTGGATGGACGGAAGACTAATTTGCAGAAAAGGGGAAATGAAAAGCTCCTCAATCTATACGTAACCAGAGTTCGGAAATCAAGTACTTTTGTGAGTCGCTTATAACTCATAAGTGTTATCCACTTTGTGCGGATTTAGCCATCAGGCGGCCTGTTCAATTCCACGCGGAGCTGCCAGAATGGATTCATTCCCAGAGTCCCCGACCGGTTGGGCACCAAATCGTATAGAGGCGTTTCGTGCTTGGTTTAAGGCGTTCTCTGCCGCTTGCCTGCATATTTGTGGCGGTCTTATGCGCCTACGCAAATCACTTCCATAATGGTTTTCATTTTGACGATTCCCACACCGTCGTGGACAATCCCTACATTCGCAGCCTTCGCTATCTGCCGCGATTCTTTACAGATACAACCACGTTCAGCGTCCTCCCTGCCAACCGCACTTACAGGCCCATAGTTTCGGCATCACTTGCTTTCGACTATGCTCTCGGCCGAGGCTACAACCCCTTCTGGTTTCAGTCCTCCACTTTCGTGGTGTTTCTCGCTCAGCTTTTGGCGATGTACGCGCTGTTCGCCACTATTCTTGCGGCTGTCAGACCCGCTCCGGAACAAGCGACAGCCAACCGTGTAGTGTCGCTCCTTGCAACGGCATGGTATGGCCTTCACCCTGCGATGGCGGAAACGGTGAACTACGTCATTCAGCGCGGCGACGTGTATTGCGCATTCGGCGTCATTGCAGCCCTGGCCATCTACGCTCGTTGGCCTGGGTTAAGACGGAGGGGCCTGTACCTGCTGCCGCTTGCATTCGCGCTGCTCAGTAAACCTCCCGCGGTTGTGTTTCCGCTGCTTCTGGTTCTCTATTTAGTGCTCTTCGAGGACCAGCGCGGCGGAAATTGGGGCTGCGCGCTTCGATCCTCCGTGCCATCGCTTCTGGTCTGCGCCGGTCTCATGGCATTGCAGGCGGTTATGACGCCGAAGAGCTTTGCGCCTTCGATTCTCTCTGCGACCGCGTACCGTATAACGCAGCCTTACGTGCTGCTGCGCTATTTTGGTTCGTTTTTCCTTCCCATTCACTTGAATGCCGATACGGACCTGCGGGCGTTTTCGGCCTTCAAATTTGCTGCACTGATGGGATTCGTGTTTGTTGGGTTACTGCTCTTCGCGGCCTGGGCGGCGGCTCGTCATCGCCGCACGCGCCCGATCGCCTTCGGCCTGCTCTGGTTCGTCATTACGTCGCTCCCCACGTCCCTGTTTGTGCTGTCTGAGGTCGAGAACGACCACCGCATGTTCCTGCCCTTTGTGGGCCTGGCACTATCCGTGTGCTGGGCTGCAGCGCTGGGTATTGAGGCACTTGCCGCTCGGATACCCTCCGGTTCGCAGTTGAAAGCAGCCGCCGCAGTCTGCGCCGTTCTGCTGCTGGCCCCTTATGCCTGGGGCACGCATATTCGCAATGAGGTGTGGAAGTCCGACGAATCCCTGTGGCGCGACGATGTGCTGAAGTGCCCCCAAAATGGGCGCGGTCTTATGAATTATGGCCTCACGCAGATGGCGAAGGGCAGCTACCCGATTGCCCTCGAGTATTTCGAACGCGCGTCGGCTTACACGCCGAATTATCCGATTCTGGAGATCAACCTGGGGGTCGTGAACGCGGCAATGCACCGCAGTCATGAGGCAGCCGATCACTTTCACCGCGCGCTCCTGCTGGATCCCGCCAGCGATTCCGCGCATTATTTCTATGGCCGCTGGCTCTATGAGAACGGCGATCCTGCCAATGCGGTCGATCAACTGAAGACGGCCGTCGCGCTTAATCCTTCCCGGCTTGATGCCCGCGATCTGCTGACTGCGGCTTACACACTTGAAGGCAACTTTACCCAGGCAAAGGCTGTGGCGCAGGGAACGCATCGCCTGGCGCCAGGCGATGCCGGCGCCCTCGCGGCATTATCCATGTCTCCGCTGTCGGCGTCCAGTTACTGGATCGACGCCTCTCTGGCCGAGTACCGCGCGGCGCGCTACTCCGCCTGCATCGCGGATGCGCAGCGGGCATTGCTTGCCGATCCCAAATCCGCGCTGGCTTACAACAACATCGGCGCAGCCTATGCAGCATCAGGACAATGGGAACTCGCGATTCAGAACGAGCGCAAAGCGGTGCAACTCGATCCGAAGCTCGTGGTAGCGCAAAATAACCTAAGAGCGTACACCGCTGCGTCGCAGAAAGAGCCTGGCCGGCAAACCCCGGAAGATCTGCTCAATGCTTCGCTGCACGCCTTTCAGACAGGGCAATATGAGCAGAGCATCGAGGAAGCAGAGCTCGCCCTGAAACTGCGGCCTTCGTACGCGGAAGCTTATAACAACATTGCGGCATGTTACTCCGCGATGCACCAATGGAACCACGCAATCGCCGCTGCACAGAAGGCGGTGAGCCTAAGGCCCAACTTTCAGCTCGCAAAGAACAACCTTGCCTGGGCCGTGAGCCAGTCGCACGCAACACAATAGCGCGAGTTCTATGTTGCCTGCCCGGTTCCGCGCGATGATCGAGGATCTTGATCGGACGGCCGTCCTCATTCCCGCGCGACGCATGGAGCCCGAACTGGAGCCGATGGTGTGCGCGCTCAGCGCGGCAGGGTTCGGAGCCATTCTTGTTGTGAACGACGGCATGCCGTCGACGGACGAGTCCGCATTCCAGAAGCTATCAGCAATTCCTCGTGTTCACCTGCTGAGGCACGCCGTGAACCAGGGGAAGGGGCGAGCGCTTAAAACAGGACTGAATTATCTACTCAACGACCTCGCCGATGTCGCCGCGGTGGTCACGGCGGATGCGGACGGACAGCATTCCGTCACGGACATTGTCCGAATCGCGCGCGAGCTTCTTGCCAGACCTGGGTCGGTCGTTCTGGGATGTCGTGCATTCGGCAGCGAGGTGCCGCTCAGAAGCCGATTCGGCAATAGCCTCACCCGGCTCGTCTTTCACTATTTCAGCGGACGGGAAATATGCGATACGCAGACAGGGCTTCGCGCCTTCCCCTCATCCCTGTTTCCGCAGCTTCTCGCTCTTCCCGGTGAACGCTATGAATACGAGATGACGGTGCTTGCATATATCAGCTCGATGGGAGTCCCAATCGTCGAACTTCCCATCGAAACCATCTACATCGACGGCAACGGCTCCTCGAACTTCAATCCTTTGCGCGACTCCATGCGCATCTATTTCGTTCTGATACGTTTCTATGCGTCATCGCTTGTATCGGCAGGGCTCGATCTGCTGTTTTTCTCGATCGCCTGGTGGGCGACCCACCAGCTTCTTGCTGCCGTCATGATCGGCCGGCTGAGTTCCATCCTGAACTTTTTATTGAATCGCACACTCGTCTTTCGCAGTCGGACCTCCGTTCCGGTTGCGCTGAGCCGCTATTACATGTTGGCCATCCTGCTTTCGGCCATTTCTTACGGCAGCATCAAGGCTCTTTCGTTTCTTCTCGGCTGGCAGATCATTCTTATCAAAGTGCTGGTGGAAACGCTTCTTTCGTTGCTTAGCTTTTCAGCCCAGCGTACGCTCGTCTTCTCCGAGGAGCAGCGAGTGTGGTCACAGTAACGGCACGCTACTGTTTCGGATGGTGGCAATTGACGATGCCGCCAGGGAGGACGCAGTCGGGGTGATCCAGCCGAATCTCAGGACCACACCGTACTTCAGCACCTGGCTGGGAACCGCTTCGGGAACCTCAAACCGGGGCCGGTGCTGCGAAGACATCGGGGACAACCTGCCGCCGTATACGGAAAGCGTGCTCTCCAGCGAGATGAACAACGAGCTTGCGGACGCCTGCGAGGAACCTGAAAAGGCCCTGCGCAATGCCATGGCGGAACATCGGGGCAACAAGGGCCTGATGAGTGTGCTGCTGAACACGCTCCTGCTCTATCCCGATCATCCGTACGATTTCGAGGAGATCTGGGCACGGGCACTCGATCCGGCCACCCAGGAGTACTACAAGTCAGGAGTCCTTTGACTTTCTCATCGCCGAGCCTCGCGTCGACGTCAGGGGGAGATCTCGGTGGACTGACGGCAATGGCTGAGGCAGGCGCGGCGATCGCCGGAGTCCGGCCAGCTGCCAGGCGACATGCCAGACAAAGGCGGGATTGCTGCGCAGGTAGCGGCGCCAGAGACGACGCGGTTCCTGCACCAGCCGATGCAGCCACTGCAAACCGCAGCGCTTGATCCATGGCGAGCAGTCGCGGATCCGTCCGGTGTGAAAGTCGAACGCGGCACCGACACCCACGAGCAGAGGTACCGGCAGACGACTTCTGTATTGGGCCATGAACCGCTCCTGCTTTGGTGTACTCATCCCGACCCACAGGACGTGGGGCCGGGTTGCGCTCAGCAGCGCGCGCAACTCAGCTTCTTCGGCGGCATGGAGGCTCCGGAAGGGTGGCGTCCAGGTCCCTGCGACAATCAGTCCCGAAAAACGCCGCTGCAGAGCCTCACCCAGCCGCTCGGCCACGCCTGGTTCCCCGCCGCAGAAGAAGTGGCGATATCGGCGCTCGACGGAGATCCTGCACATTTCGGCCATAAAGTCCGGCCCGAAGACGCGGTCCATACCGCGATGCCCCTGCCATCGCCCGACCCATGTCATCGGCATACCGTCGGGCAGATTGAGTAACGCGCGATTCAGGATTTGCCGCAGGGCGGGATCGGCATGAGCCTCCATGACGCCGTGCACCCCGGTTGCACAGATATATGCCCGCCCTGCTTCCGACAAGAGCCATCGATCGGCGAGGTCCACTGCGCCCCGGAGATCCAGCGCAGATATCTGAACTCCCAGGATGCTGGCATGCGGGTGAAGGAATTTGCTGCCGTGCGGGGCAGCATCCGACTGCTGCACGACCGCCCTCGCGGACTGCACCCCAGTTGGCGGGACCAATGCAGGTTCGCTCATACTCCAGCCTGCATGGCAAAGAGCACCGTGTGGATCAGGATGGCAAGGTCCAGAAAGAATCCGCGATTGCGGATGTAATAGAGGTCATACTCGATTGCATCGTGGATCGGGAAAGCACGGTCGACGCTGAGTTGCCAGAGGCCAGTGAGGCCCGGCAGGACCTGCAGGCGCTGACGCTGCCCGGCCGTGTAATTCCGAACAACAAACGGCATTTCCGGCCTGGGACCAACCAGTGACATATCTCCCCGCAACACATTCAACAGCTGTGGCAGTTCATCGAGACTGGTGCGGCGCAGCATCCGACCGATCCGAGTCAGGCGCGGGTCGCGTGCAGTCAGCGGTGACCGGGCATAACTGGGAGCGTTGGAATGCATCGAGCGGAATTTGTACATGCGGAAGATGCACCCTCTGACGCCCACGCGCTCCTGCATGAACAGAGCCGGGCCGGGAGAGTCCAGTCGAACCAGGAACGCGATCACACCAAGCAGTGGAGCGAAGGTGAGCAGCAGCAATCCGGACCCGATCAGGTCCAGGCCTCTCTTAATCAACGCACCGACAAATTCCATAGAAGGCTGTGCAGCGGATGCGAGCGCGAAGCCGTCGAGATCCACTTCTTCCGGGAACAGGGGGCCCTCGAATTCGGTGCCCGACAGATAGGCAATCCTGGCTCCGGCCCGCGCAGCGGCCTCTTCCACGAAACCAGTCTGCTCCGCTGAAAGGTTCTGCCGCACCACGATCAGCAGACTGCAGCGAAAGGCCTGGAGCAGCGTCGATTGGAGCGGCCCCGATAAAAGCGGGACCGACCTTCCACGCCGATAGCCCATCTCGACGACTGAATCCGACCCCGACGGCGCCTGCTCTTCCACCATCGCAACGGGACAGATGCGCAGCCGATGCGACTGCAGGAGAACCGACACGACGCGTCGCGCCGCATGGCCGGCGCCATAGACCACGACGCGATCGGCGCTCTGCTCACGGCGAGCCAGCAGCAGAGCATGGAGCATCAGCTTCTGCGGGATCAGCAGAACCGGCAGAAACAGAGCGGCCAGGATCGGACCTCCCCAGCAGGACCTGCCACCGAGAAACAGAGTGAGCGCCAGCAGGAACGATGCTGCCTGCGCGGTGGCGCAAAGGACACGCTCCGTCTCGCGTATTCGCAGAGGACTGCCCTCGGTCCGGTAAGCGCCCTGGCGTTCCAGCAGCAGCACCACCAGCAGGCCGGAGGCGAAACTGACTACCATCCGATCGTCCACAGCGGGCAGCGCGCCACCGCCCGGAATGGTGCTGCACCAAAATGCCGCCAGGACGGCAACGGACGACACGACGCAATCCGCCGCCGCCTCCACGACGACGATTCCGCGGCGCACCAGAGACCGCGGGCTCGCTGGCACGGGGCGCGCCGTGGCACCCCGAGTTTCCACATACAGGCGAGAGGTGACCGATTCGGAGGCACTCATTGCCGCCTCCTCGGGAGCGCTGTGAACTGCCTTTCTGCGGTCACGGCAGCCGCCTTTCCGCTGCGCTGAGTACCATCGCAGGCGCGGCAGCTGAACGCTTTGCGGACGCGGCGATCAGATCGCGGTAGAGTCCCGCATATTGCTCGCCCAGAACCGGCGCAGTGAATTGCGGCAACTCAATCGGCTCCGGCCTGGGGCGCTGCAGAGCCGCCCGAATGGCATCGGCCAGGTCCTCCTCGGCCCGGTCGCCCAATCGAACCAGAGTGCACCGGTCTCCTCCAATTTCACGATGGGCAGGAATGTCAGAGCAGATGATGCGGCAGCCGATCAGCAGCCCCTCGGCGACAGGGAGCCCGAAGCCTTCAGTGATGGAAGGCGCGACGAGCGCCTCGCATTGTCGATAACACCAGTGCAGTTCGGCTTCCGACAGCCCTTCGAGAAAATGAACGCGGCTCTGGAGCCGGTGCTCCTGTACCAGCCGATGAAGAAGGGAAGTCTCCGGCCCTGCGATGCCGACAATAATCAGCTCGGTTGCGGCGGAGATTTGGCCCGTACGCAGCAGGCGATCATAGGTCCGCACCAGCAGCGGCAGGTTTTTATTTCGGCGATGCTGTGCTATCGAAAGCAGAAACGGAGCACCGCGCCATCCGGACAGCGGGACCGCCGGTCCCGCCATCTCGTTCGGTTCGACACAGTTGTAAATCCGTACGCCTCGGCGCGACGCGCCGGGAAAGTATTGCTCCAGTCGCATCTGCGTGGCTCTGGAAACGCATGCGATGGCATCGGCACTCTGCAGACATTGCTGGAGGACGATGCGGTTAAAAATGAACTTGGGAAAGCCGAAGTTCATCGGGATTTCGCAGGGATAAAGGTCGTGCAGCGTGACAACCGTGGGACACGGATACGCCGCAGAATTCACCGGCATGGGACAGGTCAGATGGACCAGATCCGCCTGCAGCTTTCTCGCAAGTTGCGGCAAGTCGCGGTAGTACCAGACATTGCGCGGAGCCGAATGTCGCTCCATCTGCGCCACCCAGGTGGTCAGGCGAGGATCCGGCGGCAGAGCAGCCGCGTTGATCAGCGCCTCCTGCCACGGAGCGACGACAATGAAGACAGAGCGGATCTCCGGCCGCGCAAGCAGACAGCGCACCAGATTGAGCGCGTGGCGCTGCACGCCCGAAATGTTCGTGGCAAACGATGCGGCGGCGACGAGGATCTTCATAGCTTCCAGCCCTCCTGCAGTTCAGAGGGAGCCGAAGCAGCAGTAGCGTAACCTCGTGCTTTCCTCGGGAGCTTTGCCAGCAGCGGCAGGTAGACGATCAGCGCTGCCGATCCATACCCCAGGCGTGAGAACGCGAGGCCTGACAGTCCGTTGTGGTGCAGCAGGAACAGCATCACCAGCAACATGGCCGAGTGACCCGCGAGGCTGATGCAGGCCACCGTGCGGAACAGCCCCAGCGCCTGCATCGCGTAGGTTCCGGTTACGCCCAGCCCCATCAATGCTGATCCGGCAACGATCGGCGTGAGAATGCCGGCTGCGCTGTGAGCCACGGCAGGTCCTGCCCACAGGCGAATCAGCCTCGGCCCCACCGCCAGCAGGAGGAAGGCGCCAATCGTCACCAGAAGCAGGTTACAGACGAAAGCCTGAACTACTGTGCGGCGGAATCTCTCCCCGGAACTCTCTTTTGTCTGCGCCGAGAGATAGGGAAAGAGAAAATGCAGGCCGGATGCTGTGAGGCCGAAGACTGGCTGCGCGAACTGCACGCACAGCGCATACGGCGCAACCACCGCAGCTCCCAGGGAAACGCCGAGCAGGATGCGATCGGCCTGTCCGAAGATCACGCCGCCCAGCGCCTGCAGCCAGGCGAAGAACCCAACGCCCAGCAGGACACGGGCCTCTTCGCGATGGAGCTTCGGCCACAGCAGCACCGGCCCTGCAAGCCGGCGCACCTGGCGGAATTGCATCCACGCGCCCAGCAGCAGGAATGCTGCCGTGGCCAGCAGGATGCTGACCGTGCGGTAACCCAGAAATGCAAGGATGGCCGCTGCGCCCAGAGTCAGGAAACGCGTCGCCATGCTGATCTGCACCGTCGCGCGGTACTCCTCAAACGCCCGCAGCGTGCTTACGCCCACGGTTTCGAGAGACCGCAGCAGAATCGCTGCGCTCGCGATGCGAATCGCCACCAGGCATTCGCGCGCAGGCGCGAGAGGCGCGACTGCAATGTGCGGCGCTATCCATGGAGCTGCCGTCCACACCAGCGCCGCTATTCCGGTTCCCAAAGCCAGGCTGATCCCCAGCATGCTGCGCACTGTATCGGCAATGCGCGCTGCGTCCCCGGCTCCGCGCAGATGCGCCACGCGCTGAAGATTCGCGTCGCCGAAGCCGGAGGCGATGATGCCGCCGGCGCTGATGATCGAGGTCGTGATCATCCACAGCCCGTATTCCGCCGCGCCGAGTCGGTGCAGTACGACCGGCGCCACCGCCAGCATCCCAACCGGATAGGAGGCATAGTCCAGCGCCCCACAGACGGCATTGGTCAAATGACGCCTCATGCGGCACCTCGCCGGATATTCGTGACCGAGCGAACCCGGCGGCGAAGCACCGGGAGAACGTCAGCGGCAAGAACTCGGCGCGGGTCCTCTCTGCTGAGCGTCTTCCAGCGTTCGCGCATCAGGATCACGGTGGAAGCTGCGGCAAACGCCAGGAACGTCAGCAGCAAAGTGAGAAGGAGACGCGGCGGAAAGGCTTTCTTCTCCGGGATTCCAGGAGAATCGATGACGCTGATGGCGGGGATATCCCGCGCTTCCTCGAGGCGAGCCATCTCATACTGCTGGGTCAGGAGCTCGAACACGGCTTCCTGCACCCGCACCCGCCGGTAAAGATCGGTATAGGGAACCGCCAGGCGGGGCAACTGCTTGAGCGGCGGATACAACTCCCCCGCACCCCCGCTGCTCGCTACGGCGCTCTCCCTGTCCTGATCTTTTTCGGTTCCAGGTAACGCGGAGGATCCGGTCATCTTCGCCAGTTCCGACTGCAATGCCGCTATGCGCGCCTGCACTTCCCGCACGCGGACGTTGCTGTCGCCATAGATCTGGCGCAGCGACTGCAGGCTGGACTGCTCCACCAGCAGTTCGGCCTGTACGCGGGCGCCCGCATCCACCATGGCGCGGGTTTGCTCTTTAATGTCGATTGCGCTGCTGCGGCTTGAAAACTGGCTCAGCTCCAACTCTGCCTGTTCCAGGTTTTCCTGTACGGCGTGCAGACGCCCTTCGATGAACACCCTCTCCCGATGTGCCGATGAGGTGTTGGTTCGGGTGACCAGCTTGTTCAGTTCGTCCAGATAGCCCTGTGCAAGACCGCGGGCCCGCACCCGGCTGGTGTCCTCGACGGAGATCGTGATAACGCCGCTCTTCTTGTCTTCGCTGATCGTGGTGAGGTGGGCGAGATGCTTCGCAGTGTCGATCCGGTAGCGTTTGTCGTAGACCTGCTGCAGATCGAAGCGATCGATAAGATGATCGCTCACCGTCGAGCTATGCAGCAGATCCATATACAGATCGCTTGACGAGTGTGCGCCGAGCAAACCGCCGGCCAGGCCGCCCAGAGCGCCGAGGCCGGAAGATCGCGACGTCAGCGCTGCCAGCATCATCGCGCTGGTGTTCTGTGGATCGGGCGGCATGATGCTGGTGACGGACTTGTACTCCTTCGGTATGAGGAACGCGATGGCCAGGCTCACCACAAACGAAATGCCTGTCACCCGACCCAGAATGGGGCGATGCTTCCATAGCACCAGCGCCCGCAGCGCCCACATCGGCTCGGGGGTCATGGCAATGGGCTCCTCCAGTTCCAGAGGAGCCAGAATCGTTTGAGGACTCATCGGTTCCTCCCAATCGTCAGCCGGAAGAGCCGCAGAAGAGACGCCGCGCTCTGCCGAGAGGCAGATCCCGCAGCGCGCAGAGAAGGATCGATCTGCATCATCATCGGCATGCCTACAGCGCCGCCGTTGCCACGCCGGCTGTGATCGCAAAGGAAGCCGCCAGTTGTCCGGTGGTCAGCAGATTTCTCCAGAAGAGCGAGCCGCCAATAATCTTCTGGGGCACCACGATCACGTCGCCCGGATCGAGTTTTGTTGAAAGAACGCTGCCTTTGAACCAGCCCCCCGAATTGCGGCCCACGATGGAGCCATTCGCGCGAATCACAAAAATATCCTTGCGATTCGCTGTAGAGTTCGTGCCTCCCGCGCGACCCAGGTACCACTCCGCGGTCTTGCCTGGCGTGAAGCTGAGCGCGGTTGCGTTGTACACCTGTCCCGTCACCAGGACGAAGCCTGGCCGTTTCGGGATCGTCAGCACATCGTCTCTCCGCAGCTCGATATCCGCCGGCGTATTCGCCCAGCTGTCGATGTCGGCCGTAAGGTGAATTACCATGCGCCCGTTCGGCGGATGCGACTTGAGATCCGCGAGCACGTGCGCCTGCTGCGCCTGGATCAGTTCCAGTGCGGTCCCTGCATTGGAGCCTCCGGCGACCGAAGGCGACAACCGCGCCGCCGCCGAGTTGGTCTCGATCTGCCGGATCAACTCGTCGCGGCTCTTCTCTTCCAGCTGGCGCACCTGGGCGCGAACAAGAACCGCCCCGGTCGGATACGCGTACGCCAAAAAGCCTCCCGCCCGCCGCAGAACCGAACTAAGCCTCTCCCCATCGTGAAAGCCGTAATTGCCGGGGTAGCGGACCTGGCCGCGAATCGTGACCGATTCGCCGATGTCGTTCCAGCTCGTGACCTGATGGATCGAGAGAATGTCCCCGGGCTTCAGCCGAACATCGGCGCTGGGGTCTGTACCACTCACCGCAGCGCCAATACGAACCGACGATAGCGCCTCCACAATCGACTTTCCATCCTTCACGTCGTAACTCGTCAGGTCCGCGCGGTCACGCAGCGCATCCCGCTGGAATCCGCCCGCCACGCGTACCAGCTGCGCCGCGGTCATGCCCTTCGCCATCGGATAATTTCCGGGGCGCAGCACTTCGCCGCGGATCGTCACCGTCGGAGCGTCTGCCTGGTACCGCCCGAAGATGCGAATCGTGTCGAAGGGCCGCAGCGCAATGTTCGTGTTCCCCATCAGCACATCCGGGACATTGAACTCCATCGTCTCCGGATGCAGATCGGGAGCAACCAGACGGACAATCTCGCCCCGGTCGGCCGGCTCGGGCAACATATCCCGATAACTGCGCAGCACTTCCGTCAGTTTCATGCCGTCGGTGTACGGCAGGCGACCCGGGCGCACCACGTGACCTGCCAGGTAGACGGCACGCTGGCTGTACGGCAGAATCGGCTCAACACGAATCCGATCGCCATCCTGAACCTGAAATTCCGCAACCGCGTTGTTTCCCGGCCCGGATGACAGCTCTCCGCTTTCGTTCAGTGTCACTGTCTCTCGCTGATGATGCGCATCGATACGTTCGATCCGAATGTGACTGAGCGAAGCCGCCGCGGTGAACCCACCCGCGTCCTGGATGAGGGCAGCCAGGCTCTCCTGCGGGCTCTTCAGTTCGTAAATCGCCGGACGCCGTACATCGCCCAGAACCGCCACCTGCGGCCCGGCGGGTGGCACCTCCAGCGTGTCCCCGCTCTGGAACGGCGCGCTCCCATTCCGAATCCCGTTCAGCAGGAAATCGTAGAGATCGACTTTCTCGATCAGGTTCTTGCCCCGGTAATGGAAGAGCGTTCGCAGCGATCCGGCAGCTGTGGGACCGCCTGCCGCATAGAGCAGGGTGAGCGGCGTGGCCAGAGAACTCGCGTCGTAGCCGCCTGGTTGCTGCACATCGCCCACAACATACACGCGCACCGAGCGCAAACTTGAAACCGTCACCGCCACCTTCGCATCGCGGTATTGCCGCTGCAGGGCTGCGGTGATCAGGCTCTGCGTCTTTTCCAGAGGCAGACCAGCTACCTGCAGTGCGCCGGCTTCGGGAAGAAAGATACGGCCATCCCGATCCACAGTGCGCGTGATGCTCTGCGTCATCCCTCCCCACAACTCGATGGTGAGAGCATCACCCGCCCCTACGATGTAGTCCGGCCCCAGTGGCACGTCGAGCGGAGTATCCTGTGCCGTCGCCCCACGCTCAGCAGCCGAAAAGTTCCGATTGATAAACACATCCGATCCGAATCGCCGCAGCTGGATTTTCTCCTCGGGAACCTGGGTGTAGAGGTCGTGGATCGCCTGCAGGTCGTAGGGCGCCGGCTCATGGATAACCACCGGCAGATCGGTCGAAGCATGCGGACTCTCGGTTCTGCGGAGATGCTCGATTTGGATCTTCCCATTGCGGCCGGCATGCGTCGTACCGAGCGACGTGTTCTCACCTTTCTGCCCCTGCGCGATGTCCGAAGGATGGATGGAAACCGGCGCATCGGCCTGGCTCGCGAGGGTGTCCGTTCTCTGCGTGAAGCCTGCCTTCGCCCCGGACTGATCCGCTGTGGCCGAACTCATGGAAGTGAGGCCGTCCGGCGCATATCCGCGGGCGCGCAGCTGTTCGCTGATGCTGGCGCGCAGACTGGCGCTGCTGGATATCTCACCGTAGAGCATCTGATCGGAGATTGAATTCGGATCGGCAGAGACGCCCTGCTCCTGCAAACGGCTGGCGACTTCCGTCTTCAGCTCCGCATTCAGGTCAGGATTCTGCTGGAGGATGCTGATGATCTGATCGGCCGACAGGGGAGTCTGCGACATCGGATCGTTGGAATTGAAGGTGCCGCTGCTGTCGGAACCGCTGGCCGTATTCTCGCTGCCCAGGGACATTGTGTCCGTTGCGTCGCCCGTGTTGTTCGTCGAGGGCTGTGCCGTGCTCTGCGTGGAACCCGGATCAGTGCCGACCTGCGCAACGGTCCGCACCCCGGGAAGCAGCATGAGCGCCAGCAGCGAAAGGGGCACCTGGCGATGAGCATTGCGTGCGGCTCGCGCCAAAGACAAGGAAAGCGCACGGCCGAATGAGGTCATCTGGGACATAGAGTTCTTCGTCTACGCCTCTGACCGTAAAAGAGCCCCCTGGGGCCGGTGTCATGCCGGGGTCAGTGAATTGTCATTCATTTGTACCGCCCGGCGGCCCTGTACGAAGCGCAGTCCTTCGCGCCACACCGGTGCACGCTTTCCTCTGAGAGGAGAGCCGGCTATGACAATTGCGTGACACCGCCGCCGCTGGGGAATGGTACTTCTCGTCTTGAGGCGATCTGTGCACGTCGCGCGATGCCCTCCCCAGTTGCGACCCTTCAGCGGTGGAGTCCAGGTTGAAACTCATCACGATGCAGTCCCGACAGAACCTTTCACCGGATGCGCCGCGCGCCACGGAATGTCAGCGTCGGCTGCACGAAGCCGACGGCCGTGCCCATGAACCTGCACGTCCCCAGGATGCGCTTCTCTGCGACATGCAGCTGCCCCTGCGCCGCACCTTTTGCCCGCTCGGCTATACCGTCGAGATCGCTACAAACGACGCTGCCGTGTTGTTCGCTGCGCACCAGGCCTTCGGCCATCGCAACGCTTCGCGCGATAGCGGACTGCCGCCGATCTCTGTCGGCGTTCACCCGGGAACCTGCATGCGCCGGCCGCCGGAGCCGATCCGCCGCCAGTTCAACCATCTCTACTCTCTCGTTGCGGATGGAGACAATCAGGCACTGCTCGATCTCCGCACCGGTACCAGCTTCGTCTGGATCACCGAAGCGGCAGCACGCGATCCCCTCTATCTCCGCTATCACTTCCTCGAGAAGGTCGTCTATCTCCTCCTCGGCGCCACCGTGGTCACCGACATTCACGCTGGCTGCGTCAGTCGGAACGGCAAAGGCATCCTGCTCTGCGGAGACTCCGGCGCCGGAAAGTCCACGCTCGCCTATGCTTGCGGACGTGCCGGCTGGACCTACACGTCGGACGACACCAGTTATCTCATCCATGGCTCCGCGGTTCCCCGCATCATCGGTCACGCTCATCGTGCCCGCTTCCGTCCCTCCGCCTGTGAGCTCTTCCCCGAACTGCGGTCCTTCGGGCTCACTCCTCGTCTTGAGGGTAAGCCGTCGATTGAAGTCCGCACCGCCGAGCTTCCCCTGTCGCAGACTGCGGAAGAAGCCGATGTCCACGCGGTCGTATTTCTCCGCCGCTCCTGCGATGCGGCACCCCGGTTGGCCCGCCTTCCCGCCGGAACCGCCAGTCGGCGCCTGGCTGCGGAACTATTTTCGGCGGGAGAGATTCGCGCGAAGCACACCGCGATTCTGGAAACTCTTGCCGCTGTTCCGACATTGGATCTCCACTACCACGATCTGAACGATGCCATCCGAACTCTGGAAGGGCTTACGGATCCCGCGTGAGCCGCGCGCGGCTTTAGGCAGCCGTCGAACGCCGTCGCAGCTCTGCGCGCCGGCATAATGCCTCTTCGATGATTTCCACCGCCCTCTCTGCCCCACAGGTCGTACGGATCTGCGTTTGCAGAGTCATTGCTGCTTTGCGAAATGCGGGATCTGCAAGAACCGTGGATACGGCCGTGCGAACCCGCTGGGCTGAGAGCCGCATCACCGGCAGCACCCGCCCAGCTCCTGACTGCGCCAGGCGCGCTGCGATAGCAGGTTGATCGTGCGCGAGAGGAATGACCACCATCGGCTTTCCTTCGCTCAGCGCTTCGAATACAGTGTTGGAGCCACCGTGCGTGATCACGATCTCTGCGCACTGCAGCAGCTCCAGCTGTGGGGCCAGCGAAACGACCAGCGGCGTGCCGGGCAAGTCGGCAAACATCTCCGGGGCGAATCGCCCACCCAGCGAGATCACCAGCTGCAGGTCAAGGCCGTGGCATGCCTCGGCGATCATGCGCAGGATCCCTGCCTGAGCATTGCGTGTCGTCCCAAGGCTGGCATAGGCGATTGGGCGGCCATCGAGCCGTTCCCACGGAAATTCGACTGGGGGACGAGCACTCCCGCCCCCGAAGGGGCCCGTGTAGTGGCAATTCTCCGGCAGATGCCCCTCGGGAAAATCGAGGCACCGCGGCAGCTGTGTAATGTGCGCCAGCGGCGGCCATATTTCCCTGATCGTGCTGACGGCTCCCAGGCCAGCGAGTTTCCGATACCGGTCAACCGTCCTGCGGATCGGTCCCCGCAGGCGCACTGCGGAGACTTCCAAAAGTGCCCGCTCCAGAAGGCTCACCGGCGACCGCACCAGACGATATCCGGCGTACCACGGATAGGCACTCCATCCGCAATTGTGGGGTACCGATGTGGAGATGATGAAATACGGCAGCCCCAGTTGCTGCGCCAGTGTGGGGCCGGTTACAGCAATCTCGTTCACCAGGAGAGCGTCGATCCGCACACGCTCGAGCACCGCTGGCGTCTCCCGCAGATAGCTCTCCACCTCCTGCGTAACACGCTGCAGATTGAAGCGCAGCGTCGCCAGCTCTGCGCGAACGCCTGTGGGTTTGGCGGCATGCGTGGACCGCTCAGCACGGATGGGGACAAACCCCAGCCCCGCCTCCTCAACGCGCTCACGAACCCTGGGCCGCTCGAAGAACGTTACGCGGTGGCCGCTTCGCGTGAGTTCCTGCCCCAGGGCGATGAGCGGATTAAGATGCCCGGTGCCCGTAAACGGCAGCACCCCAAAGTGCAGGGAGTGCCGGTCAGTGCGCATGGCCGCCCCTTCCCGGCTCCGGAGTTGTCAGAAGCCGGCCGTCCATTCGCACCTGCCCCGCACCCAGTACCTCTTCCGCCCGCCTGATCAGATACGATACCGGCGCCCGTAACCAGCGCATCATTCCATCGACGCACAGCGGCTCCAGTCCGCTGCGCATTGCATCCGGAAGTTTCTCCAGTACGGCCGGTGAGGCCAGTTGAACGCGCCCGCCGATGATCACCAGTTCCACATCCTCCATCCTGAGCGTCGACAGCCTGGAGGCCGGCGTCTCTCCCGTATCCCTCACCACGACCAGGTCGCCGACACTGCCGGTGCGCAGCGATCCCTCCCCCCCACGGAGCCGCAGAATCGCAGCAGGCGCGTCCGTCACCATGGTCCACGCTGCTTCCGGTGTAATCCCGCAGGACCGGATGGCAAAGCGAATCTCGTCGAGCAGGTCGCCCTCCGCTGTCAGCGGAGAATCGTTCCCCAGGGCCAGATGAGGAATGGATTGCATAGGTGCGAGGTCCGGGACAGTCCCATAGAGAAATTGATTGGAAGATGGACACGCGATCAATGACGTACGCTGCTCGATCAGCCGGGCAATGCCCTCCCGGTTCAGAGCCAGCCCGTGCACGAGGACTGTGCTCGCATCGAGCAGCCCCTGCCGATCCAGAGCCCATATCTCGTCTCGCGCCGCATCATCCGTTCCTTCGCAGGCGTGAATGAGAAAGGGGGCGCCCTCCGGAGTTGCTGTGCGGGCGCTGCGCACGTCCCCGCCCAGCGCAGGCGAATGAGCCCAGCCATAGTCGCGAATTACGCGAACTGGAAACGCTGCATCCAGCATCTCCGGACGCAGCGGGTTGTGATGGCTGACGGTTGTCGCGCCACACAGCAGATTCCGAATCCCGCCCCACCCTATCCGCACCTCCTTCGGAACAGCCCGGTGGGTGGCGATGATTTCTGGAAAGCGATTATGGATGTCCACTCCCCACTCGATGTAGTTGCGATAGGGGGGAGAGGCGAGCCGCGGATAGAGAGAAAACTCCAGGTGATCGTGTGCGTTGATCAGTCCCGGGAGAACAAGGAATCCGCTGAGGTCGAGAACCTGCCGTTGGCGGGAAGCGGTTCCGTCGTCGCTGCCCTCCCGGACCCTGCCGACGATCCGCCCACCGCTCAACTCCAGAGAACAGGCCTCTCTCTCCTGCGGACCGGTGGCACAGCGAGCTCCGCGAAGAATGACTGAGCCCAGTTCGCCAGGCGGTCTCATGCCGCCTTTCGCGCGACATAGATGCGAAATCGTGAGGGCTCGCGGCGGCCCTGCAGCTTTGCCATCAGCGGACGCAGCTTCCACTTCAATCCATAGCGTGGCGTATGGATCGTCCACGCTATCCCAGCCCGCTCGCCGAGCATCTTCAGCCGCTGATCGGTCAGATACTCGATGCTCTGCAGCGAATCCGATGCCGAGCCGTACCGTGCCAGATACATTGCGTGGCGCTCCGCCACCATTTGCCGTCCGCTCTCATCGCGGCGGTACCACGGAGTGTCACTGATGACCACAATGCCGCCGGGTCGCGCACAGCGCAGCGCCTCGCACAGCGCTGCCTCCGCATCTTCTGCGTAATGAAACGAGGCGTTGAAGATCACAGCATCGAACTGCTCGTTCCGAAACGGCAGGCGTGACAGCTCCGCCTGAAATCGTGGAAACAGGTTCGACAGATGGCCGCGATAGTGAACCGCCGCCCCAAGACCATCCTCCGGGTTGGTCAGCAAATCCACGGCGTACGGCGCATAGCCTGCCAGCGCGAGGCGAAAACTCATCCAGCAGTTTCCTGCGCCCAGGTCCAGAATGCGCCCTCCCTTCGGAACCGCTGGCGGCAAAACCTCACGCACCAGCGCCTCGTAGCTGCACGCACGAATCCTCCACTGCCCGCAGTTCCTCCCCGTTACATCCCGATGCGGAAGCTCGCAGTAGAAATCGTCCGCTTCACTCGCTCGACCCTCGGCGGCCCGAATGGATTCGTAGTCGGCGATGAATCGTGCATAGTGCGCGGCTCGCTCCGGCGGAAGCGCGCGGACGATTCCGTCATGCATTTCCAGTCGCAGCCCGCAACGGGGACAGTCGTTGCGACGCAGATCGAGCGCGCAGCGCGGGCAGCGAAAACTCAGCTCGCGTGGCGCATCCCAGGTCGTGCGGCTCCGGCCATCATGGATTGGCTGGGTCTTCGCAGCCTGCACTGCCATTCATGTCCTCCGTGCTGTGAGTTCCTCAACCGAAATCATCGCAGGCACTGCAATGGTGACCTGGCAGACTGGCCCGAACGCGGCGGCATTGCGGCTCACCGGTTCGAGGTCGTGCACACGCTGCCACAACCGGCCTACGCGCGACGAATGACAGCGCGCCTGCCTCCACGAATCCACTTCGGCATGCAGCGCGTCGCGCACGGCGCGGTAGAACTCTGTTGTGTAGGCTGCTCCAAACAGGATGCAGAGATCGTCGCTGTCGGTCCAGTTTCGCTTGTCCCCCATCTGAGCATGAACGCGTTCATGAAACACGGTGCCCGGCAGGGGATAGGAAAACGAGACTCCGATGTCGTCAGGCCGAGTTCTGCGGACGAACGCGAGGGTCTCCTGCAGCTCGTTCCAGCCTTCGCCCGGATATCCCAGCTGCAGAAAATAGCAGGCGCGAATGCCGGCCCGGGCAAGCCGCCGCCGAGCAGCGATGACGGCCGACAGGCTCAGCCCCTTATCCATGGCATTGAGCACACTCTGCGATCCGGACTCGACTCCCATCCAGACCTCCGCACATCCGGCCCTCCTCAGATTCTCGACCGTTTCGTCCGTCATCAGATCGGCCCGTGACTGGATCTTGAACGGAATCGCAGCGTCTCTCCGGATCACCTCTTCGGCAAGCTCGCGCACCCAGTGATGGTTGAGGGCGAACACATCGTCGCCAAACCAGATGTGGTCGGCATCGACTGTGAATTTCAGAAATTGCATCTCGTCGGCAACGTTTGCGGCGGGGCGAAGCTGAAACTTGCTTCCCGAGATCGGCTTTGCGCACCAGTTGCAGTGATAAGGACAACCGCGGCTGGCGACCATATTGATGGAAAAATAGCCATGCGCGCCCCTCCACGCGGCGCGATAGGACTCAAAATCGACCCAGTCGCGTACCGGCGGCCTCAGCTGAGACCATTCCGCATTTTTGGCCAGTCGCTCGCCGCTGCGCGCCGGTCGTCCGCTCTCATCGCGCCGCACAAGTCCGTCCACCACGGGAATGGGATGGCCCTCCAGGAGAGCACGGCACAGCGAGACCAGCGATTGTTCGGCCTCGCCGCACAACACGTACTCAAAGCCATTCTCCAGAAAGAGTTCCGAATGATCGGTAGCATCGGAACCGTGAACCACGGTCACCGCGCCGATTCGGCGGGCCGCCTGCGCAAATTTCCACGCAACCTCCCGCATGCGAGTCAGGCACATCTTGGAAAGAAAATTGAAGTCGTCCTCATAGACGACCAGGATGCGGGGCCGATGCTTCTCGAGGACCTCCGCCATGCCCGGAAAGGGGGGCGCCAGCATAGGATCGAAGACGTCGACGGAGAGCCCGCCGTCCCGCAGTGCCGTTGCCGCATAGAGCGTGCCCAGCGGCAGATAAGGCTGCATCTTCGCGACCTGCTTCGGGTCATAAGGAAGATGGTAGGTATGAGCCACAACAACCTCAGCCACAATTCACCTCTTTTCCTTCTGTAAACGTGGATCCCGTCCCCATGGGCGTTCCCGGTATCTCTCCCCCGTACAGATGGCCGAGCAAGTCCCGCTTGGTGGCCATGTAGCCGATCGAATGCACGGTCGCCGGCACATCCGCCGCGATACGCTTGCGTATCCGGATTCCTGCTGACTGGACCGCCTCGATCTTCTGAGGGTTGTTCGTCATCAGTCGCAACGAACGAACGTTGAGAAAGCGGAGAATCTCGATTGGCAGACGATAATCGCGCAGATCCACCGGATGACCGAGTCGAAGATTGGCCTCGATCGTATCCACCCCCTCGTCCTGCAACTCATAGGCACGCAGCTTCTCCGCCAGCCCAATGCCACGGCCTTCCTGGTATTCGTAGAGCAGGATTCCGGCCTTCTCGTGCGCGATCGTGCGCAGCGCCAGGTGCAGCTGGTCGTGGCAGTCGCAGCGCAGTGAGTGGAAGATATCGCCCGTCACGCACTGCGAGTGGATCCGAACCAAAGGGACCGTATTGTCAATGTCCCCCAGGATCAGGGCCAGTCCGGATTGCGGCGGCTTCTGCTCGGCTTCGTCGAAGATGGCCTCAAAGGCCATCAGGCGAAAGGTCGCCCATTTTGTGGGAAACCTCACATCGGCTTTCTTGTTCAGCGCCATCAACGCAGTGCCATCTCCTTCTGTTTTTGGGAGCGTAGCGCCGCCACCGCGGGCTGATGTCGCCACAATGTCTCACGCCGGTCATTTCCTTGTTGGCGATGCAGGCCAGCCCGGAAGTCAGGAGTGAACTCAGGGAGCCGTGCGCCGGAACTGATAGAGAATGTGGTCAGCGAAGACAGCCAGCGGACGGGCCAGTATCCGGTCCGTCGCTTCCATGGCAGCCAGCACACGCGGATAGTCGGAGATCCATGGTTCCGCAGCACTGGGGGGCACGGTGACGCCGATCCCCACCCGCTTCTCCAGCCTGAACCACGGAGAAAACGCCCGCACCAGGGCAGCACGCCGGTGATAGACCACTCGAAATTCGCGGCTCGCGAGGCGGGCGTGGATCTCCCCGCGCTTGAAGCGCCGCAGTGCCAGATGCGGCCGGCCACGCAGAGCCTCCGTGACCATCTCGCCTGGACAGAGCGTGCCAAACACAACCAGCAGCAGCGGTGCGTCGGGCTTCAGAAGATCCGACAACCCGCGAGCAACCGGCTGCAGATCGGCAACACAGTTTAGCGGTGCAAAATTCGAGAATGCTCCGTCGAATTTGCGACCACCTGCAGAAAGATGCCATTGCGCAAAGCTCTCCATCTCCTCGCCGGGAGCAACGGCTGCCGGGCTGCCGAAACGCCGCAGCTTTTCTTTCGCCACCGAAACCATGCCGGGAGAGGCATCCGTAAGAAATACGCTGAAGCCGCGCTCGGCCAGCCAGACAGCGTCCTCCCCGGTTCCGCCGCCCACTTCGAGAATGTGGCCGTGTTTCGGAAAGGCTCTCAGCAAGGCGGACCGTACCGCTCGTCTCTGCGCGGCCACACTCTGCCACGCGCCGAAGCGCTCATCGAAAGCGGTCGCGATTGCGTCAAAGGCCCGGGCAGGCGGACGAAGAGCGCTCATGACACCAGAAAGGCTATCGGACTCGCGCCAGCCTCCTGTCACGACTCTGTCAGGAAATTGTCACGGACCTGCTCCGCTCAGTGTGAGTCACCAGGAGGGGCCGGCGGCGCAGGTGTGGAGACAAACAGATGACAAACGGAAGACGGCCGGGAGACACGCTCGCACTGTCGTGCAGCCACCATCATGTCTGTGCTCTGCCCTTCGCTCCGCTCGGTGGCGCAATCCGCAGTCGCCGATCGACTCGCTCTCTCACTGAGCCATCGTTCGCGCGGGCGGCCTGGTGCGAAAAACGGAGCAGCAGCGCTCCTGGAGGATCAACGAATGAAGCCCTTTCACGCAATCCATGCCTCGGACCTCAGCGCAGCGTCGCTGCGGGATGCCATCGAATCCGACGGATATCTGTTGGTCCGCGGCGTTCTGCCGGTTGAGGATGTCCGGCATCTGCTGGGACAGATCACCGGCATCCTCGATGCTGCCGGATGGCTCCAGCCCGGCACCGACCCGCTGGAGCGCATGGCCAGGCATGGCGCAGCCTACGGTGATCCGGATCCTGAGTTCAAGCGCGTCTATCAGCAGATCTTCAATCTGGAAGCCTTTCATGCCCTTCCCCACCATCCGGCCCTGTGTCGCGTCATGAACCTGCTGGCTGGCGATCGGCTCCTGGTCCACCCCAAGCCGATCGGACGCCTGATCTTCCCGGCCTGCGAGCGGCTCACCGTCCACGCGCATCAGGACTATCGCTTCATGGGCGGCGATCCCGAGTGCTTCACGACCTGGATCCCGTTGCATGACTGCCCTGTCAGCGTCGGCCCATTGCAGGTCATGGAAGGCTCCCATCGCTTTGGTTGCCAGAAGCACGAAGATGAAAGCCTCCATGTCCCTGAGATCCGTCGCGAAAATGCCGTCGGCGGTGCGTGGGTCGGCGGCGAGGTGAATGCCGGCGATGTTCTCCTCTTCCACAGTCTCACCGTCCACGCAGCCGCGCCCAATCAGTCGCAGCAGCTCCGCATTTCCCTCGACTGCCGGTTCCAGGATTATGGCCGCGCCCTCAATCCAGCCAATCTCGCGTTCGGTGGAGAGTCCGGCAAGTCGTGGGAAAAGACCTATTCCGGCTGGCATTCTGACGATCTGAAGTATTACTGGAAATCGCTGCCGCTGAACCTCCAGCCTTCGCGTGCCGAGATTGAGCATCTCGCGATCCATGCGGATTCCGAGGCTGCCCGCGCGCGATATACACGAATCCTGAGCCAGATTTGACGTTCTGCCAGGCGGCGGATCAAACCATCGAATCCGCCGCTCTCATCTTGGCCCGTACCTATATATGTATGATTTGTCGGGACGGCCCGCGGCCGGGCAGAGGCGAGCCGCACCACGGGCTCTCAGACGGTGGACAATTCCTGAGTGCGGGACACCGTCACTTTGCGATGCAGCGAGACCATTTCGATTGCAGCGCAGGCCGCCTCGAATCCTTTGTTTCCCGACTTCAATCCAGCCCGATCGAGCGCCTGTTCCAGAGTCTCGCAGGTGAGCACTCCGAACGCGTGGGGAACGCCCGTCTCCTGCTGCGCCTGTCCGATCCCCCGCGAAACCTCGTTGAAAATCGCTTCGTAGTGGGCAGTCTCACCTCGCAGCAGCAGCCCCAGAGTAATGACGGCATCCACTCGGCCCGTCTCCGCTATCTTTCGGGCCGCAGAGGGAATCTCCCAGGCTCCCGGCACCCGCGCGATTTCGATATCCGCCTGCTTCGCACCGCTGCGAAGGAGCGCGTCCAGAGCCCCCTGGAGGAGCCGATCCGTAATGACGCTGTTCCAGCGCGCCACAACGATCGCAAAGTGCATACCCTCTGCTGACAGATCACCTTCGACAGCCGCAGGCTTGCCCCGCAGCGGATGACTGTACTCCCAAAATGTGATGGCGCTGCCAGGGACGGGCTCGATCACGAAAGATCGCGTTTCACGATCGCTGTCAGCAATCGCGCCGACGCTCCCATCCTCTGTCGTTTCACGCAGCCATGATTCGGCAACGATCCGAAGATCCTCCAGACCTGTCACCTCGATACAGAGACTGCTCGAAGATCCACTTCCCGGCGAAGCTTTTGTCACTTCCAGCCTTGCGGCCGGAATAAGGAATGAGTGACCGCCCGTGGCGCGCTCGAATCCAAGCGCCGCCAGCAGATCGGCCAGAAGAGCGACGTCTTCCGCCGCTGCCTGAGCCTGAGTCACAGTGATTCCCTTGATCATGGTTCGACTACTTCTGCCTTCCTTTGAATGGCAGCATCAGTACCCCCGCCGATTGCTTGGAGACTTCCGGAGATCACGCAGTCGCTCGACGTGCCATCCGCACAGGCAGCATCGTTCACGACCGTCCGGTACGACCCGAACTCACACTCCAACCGATACCGGATCAGCTCTTCTACGGTGATCATCTTCATGCCGTGCAGCCTGCAGAACTGCATCAGATCGGGCACGCGGGCCATGCTGCCATCGTCGTTCATGATTTCGCAGATCACGCCGGCAGGCGTCAACCCGGCCATTCGGGCCAGATCCACCGCCGCTTCCGTCTGCCCCGGGCGCGTCAGCACCCCTCCCGGTTGCGCCCGCAGCGGAAAGACATGGCCGGGACGCCCGAGTTCTGCCGGATCCGTTCGGGGATCAATGGCGCACTGAATCGTGGTGGCACGATCGCAGGCGGAGATGCCGGTGGTCACGCCCCGGGTAACAGCGTCGATGGACTCCGTGAACGCTGTCCCAAACCGTGAGCTGTTGTGGGCGCTCATGGGGCCCAGCCCGAGAAAGTCCAGACGCTCCGGCGTCATCGCCAGACAGATCAGGCCGCGGCCGAACCGGGCCATAAAATTAACGGCTGCGGGCGTTATCATTTCAGCCGCCATGGTCAGATCGCCTTCGTTTTCGCGGTCCTCATCATCTACGACAACAATCATCCGTCCCGCGCGCATCTCGCCCAGAGCGGTGGGAATGTCAGTAAATGGATATTGCGTCGGCATCAGATCGCCTCGTTTCCCGTGAGATTGTTTCTTCGCTCGACAGAGCCTCAGTCATTCAAGCCTGCCGTTCGGCGGCTCGCCGCAATCCGTCCCCCTGTGGGGATCGAGGATTCATTCTTGTTCCCGGAGCGATGTCTGCGGCGAACGTTTCCCGTCACGGTAAGGCTTTCACTCGGAATCAGCCCGGGCGCAGACGTCAGCTAACGTCACTCTAGAGAGCCGGGCAGCAGCAGTTGTCAGTCGGCTGTCATTCGATTGTCAGGGACCTGGCGCTCAGTCCATGGTTGCCCGCTCGACTGCGTCCGGAATCGCTTTACACCGGAGAGCGCAGAATGACGCTTCAGGACTTAATAAGGCGACTGCGTCTCGGAGGGGTAGGGTTCACCGTACATGTTGTCATGGTTCAGACCGGCGGCGGCAGCGATGGGCGCGCGGATCACCCCCAGATTGACTTCGTGGGGAGGAATTTCGAGCGGCCGGCTCAAATGATCCAGAAATGGCTGAGGAACGCCTTCGATCCACAAGTGCAGCGTGTAATCGCCTGGCGGAATGCGCTCCAGCGCAACGACATCACGCGCATCGGCGATTGCATAAAGCGGCGTATCCAGAGCGATGATGATGGCGCTCATCTCCGGATGGATGTTGCAAAAGATATACGAGACACCCTTTCGCGAGAACGTCACGGACTTACTCGTGCCCGCCTCGTACAGCCCTAAATCGAACCGCTTCCCGTCATACAGCGAGAAGACATTGTGAAAGAAGGGATCCTGGTTGGGAAACTGCACCACGCTGCCCACTGGAATCACCTGCAGATGCGGGATAAACGTGCGATTCTTCTGCGCCAGAGTGTAGCGACCATGCAGGTCGAAGGGTGTAGCCGGCGTCCCCGGCATCGGCTCCAGCCACATGACCGCCGGCACGGTGCGATGCCGCCCCGGCAAGGAGGACTCGAGGCGCAGACGGACTGCGCCCGCGGCGTTCCCTCCGGAACGATTCTGCGCCAGGGCCGTCGCCGACAGAGCGACGATTGCGGCAACCAGCCATGGGCTGAGCGCTCTCATCGTCAGAACCGGTATCCCGCACCCAGACCGATCACGTCACTTGCCGCTGCCGGGCCGGTCACCGGGGAGCTGACCAGATGCCGGTATTCGAGCGAGAACATCAGATAGGCGTTAGGACTATAGATCACGTTGCCGGTGTACGTGCGGTTTCGTGCCAGATTCCCGTACGTCGTGCCGCCCGGAACATAATAGCGGCGCAGCTCCCCCGCGATGACATTGTCGATGCCAAAGGCGCCGTTCATCTGGAGCCGCTCCGAGAAGCGCTCCTTCAACTGCGCCCAGCCGCCCACATCGTCGAGAGCGCGAGAGTAGTATCCAACGCCGTCGTTATCCGGTTTGTAGGCGACGTCCTTGTAGGCTCCTCCTCCCAGCCCTCCCAGCGCCTGTCCCCGATAAAAATTCCCGGTCAATTCCAGTCCCGCTGCCAGCGGCTGACTGGCGTCCAGGGTGGCAGCCCAGGAATCGAAGCGCCGCGCCAGAAACGTCGACTTGTGCGGCTCGAAAAATCCTCCAATACCGAAGTGGCTCCCGGCGCGCAGATTTGTTGCCGGAGCCCCCAGCAGCGCCGCGCGCGCTTCCACACCCGGCCACCGACTCTGCTCCGCGGTGCTGGGCGGCGAAACAAGCGCCGCAGAAGAGATCACAGGCGTCAGCGGAGCATCGGCCACGTCGGTCACCGCGCCCTGCAGCTCGATCCTGCGTGCCGGCGATACATCGATATTTCGGGTGACCACGACCTGCGGATTCCAGGTCCACAGATTTCCGGACCAGGCCAGCGCCGGAATCGCTACCGCCGTCAGCGAAGTGGGTGTGTCCGGACTGACAATCGGCCGGTCCAGGGAAAAGGCGACCTCCGTCTGATCCCAGCGCAGCCCTGCGTGCGCGGTGCGAAGCCGCAGCAGCGATGCCGATCCGGTGTAGTACCCGGAATAGGCCCCTCCTGAAGCTCCGTTCGACGGCATACCGTCGAAGTCCACTCGCAGGTCGGCATAACTTTGCGCGCCGAGCACGTGGGGGCCGCGCGCCTCCAGACCGAGAATGGTCTGCCGCATTGTCGCCCCGGTGCTGCCGCCTCCGGACGTGGCCACCGTCGGCGTCGCCGCCATATCCACGCCCCTGCTGTTAACGAAGCCGTTCAGCAGCAGCAGCCCGGTCACCTTGACCGGATACTTCGATTCGCTCTCCACCTTGGCCTGCTCGTGCGTGGCGATCTGGGCTTCCTGCATCGCCTGGCGCTCTCGCAGATCCTGCACAGCCGCCGCCAGCGCCGCGGTGGATGTCTGCGCCGAGGACGACTCGGGAACAACCGGCGCTTCCCCGTGCGATCCGCCTGTTTCCATCTTGCTGCGCAAAGTTGCGAGCTGCGCGCGCATCTCATTCAGCTCGCGCTGCGATTCTTCGATCTGTGCCTGCGCGCGGGCCATCGCTCCCGTCAGCTTCTCCATCTGGCTGGCCAGATCTTTTTGATCCGTCGTCTGTGCCAGGATCGCGGAGCCCGGCGAAGCCGGAAACATGGCCAGCAGCAGGAGACAAATCCTTACGGCATCCGGAAGGCACCTTCGGTTTCGTTCACGTTCGGACATTCTCATCGGGAACCACCTGATCAGATCGCGCGAGCTGCGACACGACGGGTGGAGGGTCGATCCGAAGCGCACGCGCCACTGTCATTTGAAAAACGGTTTCACCGGGACGGCTGCGAAGGAGAATCACCTCGCCTCCATGTTCCGCAGCAATGGTGTGAGCCAGCGTCAGTCCCAGGCCGGTGCCTTTCTGTTTCCCTTCACTGACGAAGGGTTCAAAGAGGCTGTCCCGAATCTTCTCCGGGACACCCGCGCCGTTATCGGCCACGCTCACGATGATTCGATGCTCCTGCGCCTCCACGGTTACGGTTACCAGCGCCCCGTCCCGGGTAGCAGTGCGAACCGCCTGGCAGGCATTGAGCAGCAGGTTGAAGACTGCACGCTCGAGCTGCTTCCCGTCCACCAGGGCGGCCGTCTCATTCGCGTTGCCGCTGAGCATCTCCACCTTCACCCCTTCGGCGTCCGGATGCATCCGAATCAGGCTCACCGCGCGTTCCACCACGGTCGCCACCAGCTGCGGCGAGCGGGTCAGGCTCGCGCCCGTGCGGCTGAAGATCAGCAGCGACTCGATCATATCGGTCGTTCCCAGCACTGCCGCCCGCACATCGGCCAGAATGTCCGCGCGTTCCGTCACAGAGAGTCGGTCGGACGCCAGAAACTCAGAGTTCGCGTAAATGGTCGCGAGATAGTGGCGAAAATCATGTGAAACCGAACTGGCCATCCGCCCGATCGTTGCCAGGCGCTCCGACTCCAGCAGGGCATGGTTGGCCTGGTAAATCTCGCTCCGCATATGGTCAAAAGCTGCGCTCAGCTCCTGCACCTCTCGCGTGCCGTGCGAAGGCAGGTGATGCGTCGTATCTCCCATGCCGAAGGCTCTGACGCCGAGAGACAACTCTTCCAGCGGACGGGTGACCACACGCGAGAGCGTGATCATGAGAGCTGCTCCGCACATCAGCGCGATCAGCCCCGCACTCAGTACCACGCGGTCAATGCGATTGATGGAACGCTCCGCCGGCTCGAAGGACTTGAGAACCGCCAGTTGCAGTGGCGCCGTGGCGGAACCTGACAGGTTCTCGCTGGCGGCCAGAAAGCGCGCGTTCCCCAGCATGAGGAAGACCGGCGACTGCGGAGTTCCAAAGGACTGCGGAGGCCGGGCGATCAGGTCCGCCTGAATTGCCGGATTCAGCGTCGAGGCCACAATCTTCCCCCCGCTGATAAACGTTGCATCCACTCCTGTCGGCTGGCTGATCTGCCGCACCGTCCGTTCGATCGAGATGCCGCTCACCACGTACCCCAGCAGCGTCCCATCCAGCTCGCTGCCGAAGTAAAGCGGACGCAGCGAACATGCGTACAGGGAGGCGGAGTCGATAAGATAGTGCCGGTCCGGAGCCGCCAGCAGCTTCCCCATCTCCCCACGAAGCGCCCCGAGGTTGGCGGTATTGGAGCGGGCGTAGAGAGCGACCACATGGCCGCTCGCATCCGCCAGCGCGAACAGATCGGCCCCGCTGATCTGCCAGAACTCGGAAGCACCGTCCTGAATGGTCAGCTCATCGCCGCTCGTCATCAGCGCTTTGAGTGTCGGCAGCGCGGCCAGAAGCGAGTTTTCCCGGTCAAGCGCACTCAGTCGCTCTGCCTGCAGACTCTGAAACGCGGTGACGGAATGCACCAGATCGGCCGAAAGATCGCGGGTAACCTGGGAGCGAAGCCGATGACGGATCAGCAGCAGGCAAAGGCTCGTAACAATCACAATCACGAGCGCCATGGCCAGAACCAGCAGCACATAGGTGCGAATGCCGCGCCGGCGAACCGGAGTAACGGCCCCGAATCCTGCCCGCTTTTTCATCCCGTCTTCTGCCTGGGAATTAGGGGACAAATTTATATCCTGCGCCGTAGATCGTCAGCAGGTGCCGCGGATTGGATGGATCGGGTTCCAGTTTCTGACGCAGCTTCAGGATCTGATTATCCACGGTGCGTGTGGTTGGGTAGGAATTGTAACCCCAAACCTCATTCAGAAGTACGTCACGCGTCAGCACCCGTTCCGCGTTCTCGGTAAAGAATTTAAGCAGCTTGAACTCGTGGGCGGTCAGTACTACCGGATTCCCGCTGCGCCGAATCGTCATCCTGCTGAAATCCACCTCGCAGTCGCCAAAGCGGTAAAGAGTCTGCAGCCCCGGCCTGCGCTGCCGCCGAATCGCCGCCTGCACCCGTGCCGTCAGCTCGCGTGGGCTGAAAGGCTTCGTTACATAATCGTCGGCACCGAGTTCCAGCAGCAGTACCTTGTCGGCCACTTCTGAAATGGCACTGAGCACGATGATCGGGGTCTCGCTCGACAGGCTCTTGAACGTCTGGCAAAGCTCGCGTCCTGAAATGTGCGGAAGGATCAGATCCAGAACCACCGCCAGAGGCTGCTCGCGCCGAAACAGGTCCAGCCCGGTCTGGCCGTCTCCGGCAATCACAGCGGAATATCGCTCCTCGGCGAAAATCCGCCGCAGCACCTTCTGCATCCGCGGATCATCCTCAATAATGAGGATCGTGCCAAGGTCCGCCGCCAGCGGAGCCGCGGTTCCAGTTTCTGCCAGGTACTCGGAATCCTGCATCATCGTTCGCTTCCTTCCTTCTCTATTCTGGTCGAAAGATCTGGGCTTTTGTGTCATTTTGCGCACAAATTACAATCCGATGACATCCTCCCGGACCAACCCGGATGGTTGCCAGCCTGTTCTCTGAATCGCCTGCTTGCGTCCCTGCATCATCCCGTCGGGTCAGTCGCCGGCGTCACTGCGGAAGGCTCGCGGGTGGTCCTCCGCGCATACCGTTCGGTGGTTGAATCCGTTCTCTCCACAGTCGCGAGCCGCGCACTTTCCGTCAGCCACGCGACCATCAGAATCGACCAGAGGGGAAGCGACAAATCGAAACGATCGGTATCCGCCAGCCCGCGCACCAGAACAAAAATCAGCAGGGCCAGAAAGAACAGCCGCTCTCGCCGGGCCGCGACTTTACGAATCTGCAGAAACAGGCTGCCGTAAATACCAGCAAAGAGCCCTACACCCACGGCGCCGTAGCCATAGAACTGCTGCAGCAGCTCATTGTGTGCATGAGCCGCCTGAAATTCGTCCGCCCCGAATGGAGGAATGACCTTCCAGGCGGAATCGAATCCGTGGCCGAACCACGGCTGCTGGATAGCCTCAGCAAAGAAATACGCCCAGATCCCAAACCTGCCGGTCAGCGTCTCCGACTGGTTCCCCGCGCCGGTGTAGACGTCGTAGTACGACGCCAGCAGGCTCCAAAAGACTGCAATCAGAATCACCGCGGCCACCGCAACCAGGACCTTCGTCCTCCGGCTCATCGACCGGTCGCGCACCAGCAGGAATCCCTGGCTCACCATAAACGCGACGATCGTGGTCTTGCTCAAACTGCGCAACAGCGTCACCGCCAGGAATCCCGCGGCGAGAACCGGCCCGCGCCGTGTTTCGCGCACCAGGTACTGCGCGAAGTAGAAAGCAAGAGCGCAAACGTAGCCAATCTGATTCGGACCAAGCAGCTCTGCATCGCCCAGGCGGAGGTCAGATTCGGCCGGCATGATCCATGCGATCAGCGCTACCGCGCAGGCCCCCCACACATATCCCTGCATCAGCGCCTCCGCCGGATGCTCCAGCGACCGTGCCTGGAGCAGAAGAGCGACCATGCCCACATCCGACGCCATCGCACACCAGGACAGGCTGGAATTCGACAGGGAGACCGTGCTGCTCCACAGCAGACTGCAACAGGAAAATCCCAGAAACAGCAATGCCCATCGGATCACAGGCAGCCGCAATATCCCCACGCGCTCCCGGCTCCGATCGGCCAGGGTGCAGAATGCCACCACCGCCAGGAACAGGAAGTCCAGACCTACGTTGGCCGCGGTGCCCACATCGGGATCCTGACCGAAGGCGCGCACGGCCAACAGAACCGTCACCGTGCGAAACGCCAGAAAGAAACCTGCGGCACCCGGCAGCAACTCTGGAGACGATCCCAGGGCGATACCGCCCTCGCCCTCCCGTGATAGGTGAA
>JBKICP010000392.1:8005-12065 GCA_046567085.1 Acidobacteriota bacterium | reverse complement strand
ACGTCATCCCCCCCACCGCCACCGCCGACATCGACCTCCGCCTCGTCGTCGGCGAAGACTGGCGCCAGCAGCAACAGCGCGTCATCGACTACGTCCGCTCCCAGGGCTACTTCATCGTCGACGCCGAGCCCACTCAGCAGATCCTCACCACCCACCCCCGCGTCGCCCTCATCCTCCGCGACTCCGCCAGCTACAACGCCGTCCGCACCCCCATGGATCTCCCCATCGCCCGCCAGGTCATCGCCGCCGTTCAGTCCGCCGCCACTGAGCAGCACCGCGGGTCCGTCGTCCTCCTCCCCACCATGGGCGGCAGCGTCCCCCTCGGCGTCATGGAGCACGCCGGCGACACCCGCACCATCACCGTCCCCATCGCCAACTACGACGACAACCAGCACGCCGCGAACGAAAACCTCCTCCTCCAGAACCTCTGGGACGGCGCCGCCACCATGGCCGCCCTCCTCACCATGCCGTGAGCCCCTCAGCCTCTCCCGCGCCTACTCCCTACCCCCTACTCCCTACCCCTACTCCCTACCCCTACTCCCTACCCCCTACTCCCTGCTTCTCTTCATTTCTTCAAACGCCGCCAGCGCCGCCGCCCGCGCTTCCGCGTGATCGACGATGGGCCGTGGATACGTCTCGCCCAGCACAACCTTCGCCGCCGCCAGCGCCAGCGGAGGAGCCTCCCAGGGCTCGTGGATCCACTCCGTCGGCAGATCCCGCAGCTCCGGAACCCACTCCCGCACATACGTGCCCTCAGGATCGAACTTCTCCCCCTGCACGATCGGGTTGAACACCCGAAAATACGGCGCCGCATCCACCCCGCATCCCGCCGTCCACTGCCACCCCATCGTGTTGTTCGCCGGATCCGCATCCACCAGCGTGTCCAGAAACCACGCCGCGCCGTCCTGCCACGGAATCAGCAGATGCTTCACCAGGAACGACGCCACCACCAGCCGCGCGCGATTGTGCATCCACCCTGTTGCCCATAGCTGCCGCATTCCCGCATCGACCATCGGATACCCGGTCCGCCCCTTCTGCCACGCCTGCAGCCGCTTCGCATTCCGCCGACACGGAAAATTCCGGAACTGCGGATTGAAAGGCTCCCACGGTGTCTCCGGAAACGCGCACAGCAGGTGATACGAAAACTCCCGCCATGCCAGCTGCCGCAGATAGCTCTCCGCCCCCGTCACATCCGCCAGCGCATGCCACACCTGCAGCGGACTGATCTCCCCAAAATGCAGATGCGGCGATAACCGCGATGTCCCGTCGTGATCCGTGCGGTCCCGCTCCGCCGCATACGCGCTCGCCGCACCCCTGGCGAACGCGCGCAGTCGCTGCCGCGCTGCCTCCTCACCCGGCGTCCACGCCGCGCGCATCCCGCCCGCCCAGTCGATCTTCGGCTCCAGCCCCAGCTCCGCAATCCGCAGCGACTTCGGCCAGCTCGCCGGGGCAGGGAACTGCGACGGGGCCTTCGTCGTCGCACGCAGTCCTCCCCGCTCGTTCCACAGCGCCTTCCAGAACGGCGTGAAGACCTGGAACATCCCGCCGCTCGTCGTCCGCAGCGACCCAGGCTCGCGCAGCAGGCTCCCGTTGAAGCTCTCCGCCGCGATACCCCGCGCCTTCAGCTTTGCCTCCACCTCTTTGTCATGCTCCAGTGCGGCAGGCTCGTAGACGCGATTCCACATCACACGCCGAGCACCCGTCTCCTCAGCCAGCTCCGGCAGCGCTTCCGCCGCCGCGCCCCGCCGCACGATCAGCCGCGATCCCCTCGCCCGCAGCGACTCCTCCAGCCGCGTCAGCGATTGATGCAGCCACCAGCGCGACGCCCCGCCCGGAGCCCCGTCATGATCCTCGCCGGACCACACAAACACCGGCACCACCGGCAGCCCGCTTGCCACGGCACGATCGAGCGCCGGATGATCCGCCAGCCTCAGGTCCAGCCGAAACCAGACCAGCACATACTCTTGTTGTGAACGTGTCATTTCCGATCGCGCAGCGGCGCGAAACGACGATCGTCTCACGCTGATTTGCGCTCCGGTAACGGCGCAGCGCCCTGATTTGCGCGCTGCGCAATATCCGGCGACCCCGCCCCGCCCTTCTCCCCGGGAAACTCCGCCAGCGCGCTGAACCGCGTCCGCGGAAAGGCATCTGGATACTGCGTGCGAATGAACTCGACCATCTTCTCGCGCACCAGGCATCCCAGATCCCACTGGTCGCTCGAATTCCGCACGCTGAACAAACACCGGATCTGCATCATATTCGACGACAAGTCCGTCACCTGCAGCACGCACACGCGCTTGTCCCACAACGGCGTCGATTCGCAGATGCGCTTGAGCTCCTGCCGCAGCGGTTCCACCGGCACGCTGTAATCCACGTACAGATACGGATACCCCAGCAGCTCCGCGCTCTGCCGCGTCCAGTTCTGGAATGAGTTCTCGATGAAGTAGCTCAGCGGCACGATCAGCCTCCGCTGATCCCAGATCGCCACCACCACATACGTGGTCGTGATCTCTTCAATGCGGCCCCACTGCCCGTCCACAATCACCACATCGTCCAGGCGGATCGGCTCCGTCAGCGCGATCTGCATTCCCGCCAGCAAATTCGACGCCGACGACTTCGCCGCCGTCGCCAGCAGCAGGCTGGCCAGCCCCGCCGACGCCAGCAGCCCCGCCCCGTAATGCCAGATCGGCGAGTCGCGAAACACCGACAGCACCAGCCCCGCATCCACCAGCACCAGCAGCGCGATTACCATCCGCCGCAGCAGCTGCACCTGCGTCCGCGCCCGCCGCGCCCGCAGGTTGTCCGCCACGCTCACGTCGAAACGCAGCAGCAGAAAGTCCTCAAAGCAGTACACCAGGGCAATCAGCAGCCAGCCCAGCGCCAGAAACCACGCCACCCCCACCGTCTTTTGCGCCACGTTCAGCCAGTACGGTGGCAGATCCGCCAGCGGCAGCACAAACGCCACCCCCGCCAGCAGCACGAGAAACTGCGCCGGCCGCCGGATGCGCGTCACAATGCGCAGAATCGGCGAGACGCCCGACGTCTGGCTGCGATGAAAACGGCTCAGCAGTTTGACCAGAAGTTTCTTCGCAAACGAGCTCAGCAGCACCGCCAGCAGCAGAATGCCCAGGCCGATGATCCAGTGCCGCCCGTGCAGCTGAAGCAGATGATGAGTCCAGTTCGGCATCGCCATCAATCCAGTTTCACCTGCCCGTACTCCAGCAGAGTCACCAGAACCACGCCACCCAAAATATTCCCGCTCGTCGCCGCCAGCAGCCACCGGCCGTAGCCGGCCGGCGAAACCGCGTGGCCCAGAACCGCCGCCAGAATCTCCCCGCTGGTGGCGATGCAGTGTGCGAAGTGGCCCCCGCCCACAATGAAGGTCAGCGCCCAGATTACCGCCACCGACCCCGTAATCGAATGGCTCCCGCTCACCAGCCATGCCACCATCGCGATCATCCAGCCGCCCACCACCCCGCTCCAGAAGATGTGCCGCATCGTCGGATTGGCTGCCTCGCTGCCCAGCTGCACCAGCGCGTGCAGTGTGTCCGGACGCAGCGCTCGGGTCCGCGCCGCCAGCAGCGCAAACACGAATGCCCCCGCCACATTCGACGGGAACACAATCGCCCACAACCGCGCCGTCGCCAGTAAATACCGCCGCTCGGCCAGAATCAGCGCCACCGGATACAGCGTGTTCTCCGTGAACAGCTGCCCCCGCCCCAGAATCACCGCCATGAACCCCATCGGATAGAACAGCAGCGCCACAAACTGCGCCACTGCCGAGGTCCCCAGCATCGAGCTGACCACCGACACGCTCAACCCCGTGAGCCCCATCGTCAACCCGCCCACGATTCCCGAAATCGCCAGCGCCTTGGCCGGCCGCTGCAGTTCGCGTCGCGCATTGCGCGAAACCTGCTCGTAGATATCGACCGCGGTCGGACGATCGAGATCGCGCTGCTGCGACTGCGGCGCTTCCTTCACCGTGTCCAGGTCCACTTTGACGTTGCGCAGCGGCATCCGTGCTTTGGAGTGCAGGACCGGCGTCCCGGTTGGATGTCAA
>JBKICP010000392.1:0-7995 GCA_046567085.1 Acidobacteriota bacterium | reverse complement strand
ACCGTTGTCCGCCACGCGCTCCGTACAACCTCCCCGTGATAGCCTTGCCCTTCGCCCGCACGAGGAGACGCATGAACCACCAGCTCCATTTCGACCTGAGCGCTGCCGCGCGCCGCTCCATGCTCGCCCATGGCTTCGAGCCCGTCTCCCCGCCCGCCGTCGCCGGGCAACTCGAGCAGCTGCGCGCCCATCCGCCGCAGCCCGCTTCCACCGCGCGCGACCTCCGTGGCCTCCTCTGGTCCTCCATCGACAACGACACCTCCCGCGACCTCGATCAGATCGAGTTCCTCGAAGCTCTCCCCAACGGCAGCTATCGCCTGCTCGTCGGCATCGCCGACGTCGACGCCTTCGTTCCCAAAGGCTCGCCCATCGACCAGCACGCCCTCCGCGAAACCACCACTGTCTACACCGGCGTCGACATCTTCTCCATGCTGCCCGAGGAGCTCTCCACCGGCTCCACCTCTCTCCTTCAGGACGAGGAACGCCTCGCCGTCGTCGGCGACTTCACCATCGACGCGCTGGCCCATCTCGCCGCCAGCGACATTTACCTGGCCCGCGTCCTCAACAAAGCCCAGCTCGCCTATCCCTCCATCGGCGCCTGGCTCTCCGGTCAGCCCGCGCCGCCCAAAGTCGCCGCCTCCGCCGAACTCCAGCAGCAACTCCATCTGCAGGATCAGCTCGCCCAGCGCCTCCGCCTCGAGCGCGACAGCCACGGCGCCCTCAACCTCGAAACCATCGAGACCCATCCCATCCATCTGCGCGACGGCGAAATCGACATCGAAGCCGACATGAAGAACCGTGCCACCCAGATCATCGAGGACTTCATGATCGCCGCCAACGGCGCAGTGGCCCGCATGCTCGACGCCAAAGGCTACTCCTCCATCCGCCGCGTCGTCCGCATCCCCAAACGCTGGGACCGCATCGTCGAACTCGCCGCCCAGCGCGGAACCCGGCTCCCCGCCACCCCCGATCCAAAGCCACTCCACGACTTCCTCTGTAAACAGCAACAGAAAGATCCCGACCACTTCGCCGATCTCTCCCTCGCCGTCATCAAGCTCCTCGGTCCCGGTGAATACATCCTTGAAAAGCCTGGCCAGCAGCCCATCGGCCACTTCGGTCTCGCCGTCCACGACTACACGCACTCCACCGCGCCCAACCGCCGCTACGCCGACCTCGTCATCCAGCGCATCGTCAAGGCCATGATCGCCGGCCAGCCCTCGCCCTATTCCGACGACGAGCTGGCCTCCGTCGCCGCCCGCTGCACGCAGATGGAAGATGCCGAGCGCAAAGTCTCGCGCGAGATGCAGAAGCGCATCGCCGCCGTCGCCATGAGCAGCCGCATCGGACAGACCTTCGATGCCATCGTCACCGGCGTCAACGAGCACGGCTCCTTCGTGCGCACCCTCAAGCCCCCCGTTGATGGCATGCTCGTGCGCGGCGAACAGGGCGTCGACGTCGGCGACCGCCTCCACGTCTCCCTCGTTCGTACCGACCCCAACCAGGGCTACATCGACTTCGCCCGCGTTTAGAACCGTCACCGATTGGGTTTGCAATGCGGTAACATCTGTGTTACCCATGAATTATGGTCGAGGTGCGCGAATACCTCGGGCGAGACGGCCGCAGCCCTTTTGCCGCATGGTTTGCGCAGCTGCATGGCCCCGCCGCCGCGAAGATTTCTGTCGCACTGTACCGGCTTGAAAGTGGAAACGTCTCCAATGTGAAGGGCGTTGGTGCGGGGGTCTTCGAATATCGAATCGATTTTGGCCCCGGCTACCGCATCTACTTTGGCAAGGATGGTGAAAAGCTGATCATCCTGCTGGGCGGTGGCAGCAAGCAACGTCAAAGCCGCGACATCCAGCGAGCCGCGGAGTGCTGGACGGACTACCGTAACCGAAAGAAGGCACAGCAATGACCCTCACCCGCGATTTCCGCGAATCCGTTGTCGCCCGTATCCGTAAAGACCGCGCTTTCCGCCGCAGCCTGCTCCGGGAAGGCGTCGAATGTCTTTTGTCCGGCGACCTCGAGGCCGGTAAATCCCTGCTGCGCGACTACATCAAAGCAACCGCCGGGTTTCCGGAGTTAGCCGAAGCCACCGGTATCCCCGCAAAAAGTCTCATCCGCATGTTCGGACCCACGGGGAATCCACATGCCCGTAACCTCTTCCTGGTCGTCGCTCATCTGCAGAGAACCGAGGGGATTCGCCTTCGCGTCCGATCTGCCCAGGCTGCCTGATCACCGCACAGCATCCTGGATGCGCTTCCAGGCAATCTTCGAATACAGGGCATCGATCGCCATGCGTTCCAGCCTCATCACCTTCCTCGACGATTTCCGGCGTCACGGCGACGCCCCCGCCGTCGTCGTCCATCGCGGCAACCGACGCCTCGTCTCCTCCTGGAACCAGATCGCCATCCTCGCCGACCGCTTCGCCGCCGAACTCATCCGCCGCGAAATCCCTCTCGGCGAACGCGTCGTTCTCTGGGGCGCCAACGGCCCCGAGTGGATCGCCGCCTTCTTCGGTTGCATCCAGCGCGGCGTCCTCGCCGTCCCCCTCGACCCCGCCGGCGCTCTCGACTTCGCCGGCCGCGTTATCGACAACACCCACCCCCGCCTCATCGTCGGCGATGCCACGCTGCTCCACGAGCTTCCCGCCGGTCTGCCCAAACTCAGCTTCGAGGACTTCGCCGTGTCGCTGCCCGCGAAACCGCCGGCTGATCCACGGGTTCCGGAGTCTTCTGCACCGCAAGGCGCGTCCGCCTGGACGGCCAGTCCCGTCACCCTCGACACGCCCTTTCAGATCCTCTTCACCTCCGGCACCACCGCCGAGCCCAAAGGCATCGTCCATACCCACCGCAACGTCCTCGCCAGCGTCGATCCAATCGAGCGCGAGATGCAGAAGTACCTGAAGTACGAGCGCATCTTCCACCCCCTCCGCTTCCTGCACACGCTTCCCCTCAGTCACGTCTTCGGCCAGACCATGGGCCTCTGGATTCCGCCCCTCCTCGGCGCGGTCGTCCACTTCGAAACCCGCCTCCAGGCGCAGCGCCTCATCGAGACCGTTCGCCGCGAAAGAATCTCGCTCGTCATCGCCGTCCCTCGCGTCCTCGATCTCCTGCGCTCGCACCTCCTCGCCGTCGATCCGAACCTCGCTGCGGAACTCCAGCGCGCCGCCGGTACCAAAGCGCTCGCCCGCTGGTGGCGCTTCCGCCGCATTCATCGCACCTTCGGTTACAAATTCTGGGCCTTCGTCTGCGGCGGCGCGGCGCTCTCTCCCGATCTCGAAGGTTTCTGGAATGGCCTCGGCTTGCTCGTCATCCAGGGCTATGGCATGACGGAAACCTCGGCCCTCATCTCCCTCAACCATCCCTTCAAAACCGGCCAGGGCACCATCGGCAAGATTCTCCCCGGCCGCGATGTCCGCATCACCGACGAGGGCGAGATTCTCGTCCGCGGCGACGTCGTCTCGCGTGCCACCTGGCAGCAGGGCGCCCTGCGTCAAAATGAATCCGAGTGGCTCTCCACCGGCGACCTCGCGCAGCGCGACGACCAGGGCCAGCTCCGCTTCGTCGGCCGCAAAAGCCAGGTCATCGTCACGCCCTCCGGCCTCAACGTGCATCCCGAGGACGTCGAAGCCGCACTCAGCACGCAGCACGGCGTTCAGGCCTCCGCCGTCGTCCCGCTCCTTACCTCCGCCGGAACCGAGCCGGTCGCCGTGCTCCTCTTCCGCGGATCGAAAGACCAGGCCGCAGCCGCCATCGTTGCCGCCAACCGCCAGCTGGCCGACTACCAGCAGATTCGCCAGTGGCGCCTCTGGCCTGAGCTCGACCTGCCCCGCACCTCCACCGGCAAAGTCCGTCGTCCCAAAGTCACCGAATGGGTCAACGCCCAGGCCGCCCCCACCGGCAACGGCACAACTGCCGATCCGCTCCTCGCCCTCATCCTCTCCATCAGTCACGCCACGCCCGCCACGACCGGCGACGACGCCCGCATCTCCGAAGACCTCGGCCTCGATAGCCTGGGCCGCGTGCAACTCCAGTCGGAACTCGAGCAGCGCCTCGGCCTCACCCTCGACGACACCGCCATCGAGCGCGTCTTCACCCTTGCTGACCTGCGCCGCGAACTCGGCATGACCGCCGACACCCGAGCCGAAGCCCCCACCGCGCAAGCCCCCGCGGCTCCTCCAGCAGAAACCGCAACACCAGCCACTCCCGGTCGCGACCAGCCCCGCCGCACCGGCGAAGACGACATCTACCCGCGCTGGCCCTGGTGGGCGCCCGTCCGTCTCATCCGCGTCCTCTACATCGAGCTCGTCTCGCAGTTCTTCGTCTGGCTTCTCGGCAACCCGCGTGTCGTGCGTTCAGCGAGCCTCAACTCGGACCGTTCGGCGAGCCGCGAGCCCGGAGCCCGACGCACCGTGCCCGATCGCCTCGGTCCCGTCATCCTCATCGCGAACCACGTCACCGCCTACGACGCCGCGCTCGTCCTCTACGGCCTGCCCGGACCCATGCGTCGCCGCGTCGCCGCTGCCATGGCCGGCAACATGCTCCGCGACTATCGCCACATGCGCAACGTCGTCCCCGATGGCCATCGCCTCGCGCGCCTGCTCGACCCGCTCGGTCCGCTCGCCTGGTTCCTCATTACCGCGCTCTACAACGTCTTCCCGCTCCCGCGCAGCGCCGGCTTTCGCCGCTCCTTCCAGCACGCCGGAGAAGCGCTCGACCGCGGCTACAACGTCCTGGTTTTTCCTGAAGGATTCCGCACCGAATCCGGCCTCCATCCCTTCCGCCCCGGCATCGGTCTGCTCGTCCATGAATCCGGCGTTCCGGTCGTCCCCGTCGCCCTCGCCGGCCTCAGCGAATTGAAGCATCAGCGTCGCGGCTGGTTCCGCTCCGGCCAGCTCACCGTCCGCGTCGGCGACCCCATCCGCTTCACCGAGGACGACACCCCCGAGCAGATCACCGCCCGCCTCTACGACGCCATGAAGAGCCTGCTCGAACGCCCCTGACCGCGCCGCTCTCCGCCGGCGGCCCGCGCGCATCTCAGTTCACTGAGGCGACCCACAATGGATCAGAGCACTCCCCGCAGCCAGCAACAGCATCCTTCCGTCACCGAACACCCCGAACAGCGCCGCCAGGAAGAAACCGGCCACGAAGACGCCAGCGACCCCGGCGAGGTGGGCCGTCCGCCCTCCAGCGTCAGCGACGCAGACAGAAATCCACGCAAGTCCGAGCCAGCCGCTTAGGCAACACGAATCCTGGCGCCGGCCACGCGGCCGGCGCTGCTTCGCGTCCTGGTCTTTTCGCTAGTAGCGTCCGCGTCCGCGCCCGCCGCCGGCACCGCCCTTTTGCGCCTGATAGCAATCGCGGCAGTACACCGGCCGATCGCCCCGCGGCTCAAAAGGCACCGTCGTCTGCTGCCCGCAGCCGGAGCAGATCACTGCCGTTCCCCGTGGCTCGGACCGTTGATATCCACCACCGCCACCGCCGCCCATCTGGTTCTTCTTTGCCTGACGGCAGTTTTTGCAGCGTTTCGGCGCGGAGTACCCGCGTTCCTGGAAGAACGCCTGGTCTTCGCTCGTAAAGGTGAATTCCTGTCCACAATCGCTGCAAATCAGTTGCAGGTCGCCAGCCATGGTTTCCTCGTTTCCACACCTTAGGCCATCATCCCCTGGTTTCCGCTGCGCGTAAACCCGGTAGGCCAATCTTATAAGACGACAGCCGCTCGCGGCGGACGCATTTTTCCCGCCTATCTTCCGGTTCCCGTCTCCCCTCCGAACCGGTATCATGTCCCTTCCGGAGCACTTTTTCTTATGGCTTTCCCATTCAAAGGCGTAGACTTCATCGGTTTTGACAGCCTTCTCAGCGACGACGAGCGCCTCACGCGCGACACCGCCCGCCAGTTCATCGAAGACAACCTCGTCCCCATCATCGAACAGTGCAACCGCGAGGGGCGTTTCCCCAAAGAACTCGTTCCTCAGATGGGACAGCTCGGATTCTTCGGCGCCAGCCTCCAGGGCTACGGCTGCGCCGGCATGTCCAACGTCGAATACGGCCTCGTCATGCAGGAGTTCGAGCGCGGCGACTCCGGCGTGCGCAGCTTCGTCAGCGTGCAGTCCGCCCTCGTCATGTACCCCATCTACACCTTCGGTTCCGAGGAGCAGAAAAACGACTGGCTGCCGAAGCTGGCCACCGGCGAAAAGCTCGGCTGCTTCGGCTTGACCGAACCCGACTACGGCTCCAACCCCGGCGGCATGCGTACCCGCGCCGACCGCAGTGGCGACGAGTACATCCTCAACGGCGAAAAGATGTGGATCACCTCCGGCACCATCGCCGACGTCGCCATCGTCTGGGCCAAAACCTACGGCGACCCCGGCCACGAAGATGGACGCGTCCGCGGCTTCCTCGTCGAATGCGACCGCCCTGGCTTCAAGGCCTACGACGTCCACGGCAAGTGGTCCCTGCGCGCCTCCGTCACCTCCGGCCTCTCCATGCAGGACGTCCGCATCCCGGCCGCCAATCTGCTGCCCGAGTCCGACGGCCTCCGCTCGCCCCTCATGTGCCTCAACCAGGCCCGCTACGGCATCGCCTGGGGCGGTATCGGCGCCGCCATGTCCTGCTACGACACCGCCCGCCAATACTCCCTCGTCCGCAAGCAGTTCCGCGACCAGCCCATCGCCAGCCACCAGCTCGTCCAGGAAAAACTCGCCTGGATGATCAGCGAGATCACCAAAGGCCAGCTCCTCGTTCTCCAGGTCGGCCGCCTCAAGGACCAGGGCAAAGTCGGCCACGAACACATCTCCATGGCCAAGCGCAACAACATCTGGATGGCCCTCGAATGCGCTCGCCTGGCCCGCGACATCCTCGACGCGAACGGCATCACTGACGACTTGCCCGTCATGCGCCACATGATGAACCTCGAGTCCGTGAAAACCTACGAGGGCACGCACGACATCCACACCCTGATCATCGGCCAGAGCGTCACCGGCATCCCGGCGTACTAAATAGGCTTCTCGGATGGACGGGCCAGGAGCGCGCCAACACGAATGTCATCGTGAGCGGAGCGCGGCCTCAGCCCTCGCCACAGGGACAACCCTTGATCCGCGCGGAATCGAATCGACCCCCGTAGCGCCACGAACCGCGTGCACGACAATGACCCTGGCGCAGAGGGAGTCGGTGGCGCAGCCACCGATAAAAACCTCAGCTTCTCCCCTCATGCCCCCGTGCCCCCGGCAAGCCTCAGTTCAGAAACATCGTCCGGTACAGCGTGTCCCGCTGCCGCGGCTGGAACCCCGCATCGCGAATCACACGCCGCAGTTCCTCTTCCGTCGTGCAGTTCGCTGTGCCCGCCGCTTTCACCACGTTCTCTTCCAGCATCACCGACCCAACGTCGTTGCCGCCGAAGCGCAGCCCCATCTGCAGTACCTTCAGCCCCTGCGTCACCCAGCTCGACTGCACGTTCTCGATGTTGTCCAGATACAGCCGCGAAATGGCAAGCACCTTCAGATAATCGACGGCCGTCGCCTCTTCCCACCCGCGCCCGCCCAAAGCGGTGTGGTTCGGCTGGAAACTCCACGGGATGAAAGCCGTGAACCCACCCGTTTCTTCCTGCAGCCGCCGAATCACCTCGAAATGATTCACCCGCTGCTCCAGCGTCTCATCGACGCCGAACATCATCGTCGCCGTCGTCCGCATGCCTAGCTGATGCGCCGTGCGGTGCACCAGCACCCAGTCATCGGTCGAGCACTTCAGCCGCGCAATGCGATGCCGTACCTCGTCGTCGAGGATCTCCGCTCCGCCGCCCGGAATCGAGTCCAGTCCGGCCTCGCGCAGGCGCACGATCGTCTCCCGCACCGAGAGATCGCTGTACTCGGCAATCGCCAGAATCTCCGAAGCCGAAAAGCAATGCAGCCAGATCTGCGGAAAGCGATCCTTGATCCCGCGCAGCAGCCGCGCGAACCAGTCGATCTTCAGATCCGGATGCAGCCCGCCCTGCATCAGC
>JBKICP010000391.1:0-6549 GCA_046567085.1 Acidobacteriota bacterium | reverse complement strand
CAGGCGAGGGTGGCTGGTGCGGCATCCGCTGCTGCGGCGCTATCTGCCGCTGGTGCACGAAGACCTGGTGCAGGTGTACGCGCGCGATCTGCGGAAGTGGCTCATCGTGGCGCCGATTATCGGTGCGGTGACGGGGCTGGCGATCACCGGGATTGCGGTCGTGATCCTGCGAAAGATGTGGCCGGTGGTGCTGGGCTACTACCTGAGGCATCACTGGGCGATTGTGCCGGGGCTGGTGCTGGGGTTTGTAGCGACGGGGCTGATCATGCAGTACTTCACGCCCGATCCGGACGAGCACTCGACCGAAGAGGTGATCCGGTCGTATCACGAGCACGCGGGCGATATCGACATGCGGCCGTTCTTCGCGAAGCTATTGGCGGCAGTGACGACGGTGGGCTTTGGCGGGAGCGCGGCGCTGGAGGGGCCGAGCATCTACGGCGGCGGCGCGATCGGCTCGTGGCTGTGGGCGAAGATGCGTCGGCTGGGGCTGGATGCGCGCGACCGGCGGATCATGCTGATCTCGGGCGCGGCGGCGGGCATGTCGGCGGTCTTCCACGCGCCGCTGACGGGGATTGTGTTCGCGCTGGAGATGCCGTATCGCGACGATCTGGCGCACGAGGCGCTGGTGCCGTCGCTGATTGCGTCGGTGGTGTCGTATGTGACGCTGACGTCTTTTCTGGGCTCGGAGCCGCTGTTCAACTTCATCCACGCGGAACACTTCACACGCCACGATCTGTACTGGTGCGCGCTGCTGGGCGTGCTGGTGGGGCTGATCGCGATGGCGTTCGTGGTCACCTTCCGGCGGGTGCGCAGCTTCTTTGTGGGCTGGGGGGTGCCGCACTGGGTGAAGCTGGGGATCGGCGGTTTGCTGACGGGCGTGTGCGGCGTGGTGTTCCTGCATTTCTACAACGGACCGCTGGTGCCGATCGGCGCGAACTACGAAGCGGCGGAGATGATCCTGGCTGGGCATCACGGGACGCAGCAACTGCTGGCGTTCAGCGGGCTGAAGCTGGCGGCGACGATCTTCTCGCTGGGGTCGGGCGGGGTGAGCGCGATGTTCGTGCCGCTGTTCCTGACCGGAGGTGCGCTGGGGACGGCGTTTGCGCAGACGATTGTGCACAGCGCGAATGCGGGGCTGTATGCGGCGGTGGGCATGGCGGCGTTCATTTCGGCGGGCTACAAGACGCCGCTGGCCGCGGCGGTGTTCGTCGCGGAGGCGACGGGCGCGCACGCGTTCATCATTCCGGCGCTGATCGGCGCAGCGGTGGCGTATGCGGTGTCGGGGGATGCGTCGGCGTCGGGCGATCAGCGGCTGCACGAAGGCGTGAAGCTGCAGGAGCTGGCGGAGACCCCGGTGAGCGCGGTGATGCAGCAGCAGCTGATCGCGGCGCAGGCGTCGATGACGGTGACGGATTTTGTTCGCGACCTGGGGCCGCATTCGCAACACGATGCGTTTCCAGTTTTCGAGGGACACAAGCTGCTGGGTGCGGTGACGCTGTGGTCGGTGCTGCACGTGGCGCCGGAGCGGTGGAAGACGACGCGCGTGCGGGAGCTGATCGATGCGCGCATCGGGCGCGTGTCTCCGAATTGCGATGTGACCGAGGCGCTGCGCCTGCTGCTGGGCGAGCACGTGCAGCCGATGTTGCTGGTGGTTTCAGAAGAAGGCCGGACGCTGGGGATCGTAACGAAGACCGACATTCTGCATGCGTTGAAGACGAGGAAGGCAGAGGAGCAGCTGCCGACTGTCGGCGACGAGCTGCTCGCGAAGAGCGTTTAGCGGTTAGCGAAAGACTATTAGCGAAGAGTTGTTAGCCGAAATGCAGGAGGATCGCAATGGCTGAATTTCCGATTCCTGAAGCCGCTACCAATTCTGAATTTCAAACCAGCAGGAAGGGCCAGCTGGGAGTTGCGCTGGAGCCCGAGGTGCTGAAGATCTGCGTCTTCGCCCTGGGCGTGGGGCTGGTTGCGGGTCTGGTGGCGCAGGGGCTTCTGGAACTGATCTATCTGTTCACGAACATCTGCTTCTACGGCCGGTTCTCGTTCGCGATCACGAATCCGGCGGGAAATCATCTGGGGCTGTGGGAGATTTTGATTCCGCCGCTGGGCGGGCTGCTGGTCGGGATCATGATCTATTTCTGGGAGCCCACGCTGAAGGGGCACGGGATTCCGGAGGCGATGGAGTCGGTGCTCTTCGGGCACAGCCGCATGCGGATTCGCGTGGCAATCCTGAAGCCGCTGGCGACGGCGTTTGCCATCGGGACGGGCGGGCCGTTCGGCGCGGAAGGGCCGATCATCCAGACGGGCGCGGCGCTGGGCTCGCTGTTTGGGCAGGCGGTGGGACTGACGCCTTACTATCGGCGGGTGCTGCTGGCTTCGGGTGCGGCGGCGGGGATGGCGGCAACCTTTACCGCGCCGCTGGCGGGAATCCTGGTGGCGGTGGAGCTGCTGCTGTTCGAACTGCGCGCTCGCTCGTTTATCCCGGTGGCGCTGGCCTCGGCGATGGCGACGGGGGTGCGGATTCATTTTGCCGGGTGGTCGCCGCTGTTTCCGACACCCGCGTTCAAGATGACCGGCATGAAGGAGCTGTGGCTCTTCGCAGTGCTGGGCGTGCTGATGGGTGTGGTGGGCGTGGTGATGATCCGCGTGCTGGGATGGCTGGAGGATCTGTTTGACGGGCTGCCGCTGAAGCGCGCGGCGATCTGGTCACCGGTGATTGGCGCGCTGATCCTGGGCGTGCTGGGGTACTTCTACCCGCAGGTGCTGGGCACGAGCTACGACACGATCCGCGACATGCTGAACGATCGCGTGACGGCGGGGCATCTGATAGGGATCTCGGTGGCGAAGTTCTGGGCGCTGACCATTTCGCTGGGGTCGGGGACGACGGGTGGCGTCTTCGCGCCGTCACTGGTGGTGGGCGGCGGGCTGGGCGCGGCGTTTGCCATGGGCATGCATCACCTGCTGCCGACGGTGGTGAGCGATCCGGCGTTCTACGCGCTGGTGGCGATGGCGGCAGTGTTCGGGGGCATCGCGCGGGCGCCGTTCACAAGCATCGTATTTCTCTTCGAGCTGAGCCACAATCCGAATGCGCTGCTGCCGCTGATCGTGTGCGTGATGGTGTCGGATGGATTTGTGCGGCTGTGCAGCCGCGACTCGATCATGACCATCAAGCTGGTGAAGCGCGGGCTGATTGTGCTGCAGGACTATTCGGTGCCGGTGCTGATGCGGGCGAAGATCGACCAGGTGATGCGCAGGGAGTATCCGCTCTTTTCCGCCGAAGACGAGTTGCGGACGGTGCTGGAGAAGTATGTCCCGAACGATCACGCGCTGATGCCGGTGGTGGATATGGCGGGGGCGCTGGTGGGGATTGTGGAGCCGCACGATCTGCTGCGTACCGAGCCGCCGGATCATCACTTCAAAATGCGGGAGCTGGCGCGGAAGGATTATGTGGTGGCGTATCCGGGGGAACTGGTGGACCAGGTGCATCGCGACATGATGCTGAAGAACACGGAGAACGTGGTGGTGGTGGAGCCGCAGGGGCCGAGGAGGCCAATCGGGATCGCGCGGGCGAACGACATCCTGCAGCTGCGGCGCTGGCTGATGGAGGAGGAGACGCGGGAACCCAGGAAGGCAGCGGGTGAGGGGTAGCCTGTGGCCTGTAGCCTGTAGCCGGTAGCTTGTGGCTGGAAGCGGGAAGGAAAGGCGTGGTCCGCTCCTCCGTTCGGCGCTATGCTGTGTGCCATCGAGGTGAGCGATGGCCATCGATGTACGTGGCGTGTGTCCGCTGCTGCAGGTGTATGACATGCCGACGGCGGTGAAGTTCTATCGGGATGTGCTGGGGTTTGAAGTGGTGGGGACGTCGCCGGAGCTGGGTCCGGACAAGCATCACTGGGTGTGGCTGCGACTGGGCGGCGCGGAAATCATGCTCAACACCGCGTATGAGTTCGACAGCGAGCGGCCGGTGCCGGCGGATCGCGCGCGCGTCGCCGCGCATGACGATACAACGCTGTACTTTGGGTGTCCGGATGTGGATGGCGCGTATGAGGCGCTGCTGGAGAAGGGCGTTGCGGTGAAGCCGCCGAAGATGGCGCCGTACGGGATGAAGCAGATGGCGCTGAAGGATCCGGATGGGTATGGGCTGTGCTTCCAGTGGAAGGCGGAAGAGTGAAAGAGCAGGGAGGAGGGAGTAGGGGATAGGGAGTAGGGACGAGCGGCTGAGTTGCCAATCCTCCTTCGCACCCGGTAGGGTAGTGGGTTTCGCGCCGGAGGGAGGATTCGAATGGCTCAGAGCGAGCTGCACTATCAGTCGGGGTTTGGGAATGAGTTTGCGACCGAGGCGGTGAAGGGGGCGCTGCCCGAGGGGCAGAATGCGCCGCAGAAGTCCGCGCTGGGGCTCTACACCGAACAACTGAGCGGGACTGCGTTCACGGCGCCGCGGGCGACCAACCGGCGGACGTGGACCTATCGGATTCGGCCGTCCGTCACGCACAAGCCGTTTTCGGAAATTCCTGGCGGGCTGGGGTCGTTTCGCAGCGGACCGTTCACCGAGGTGCCGTCGCCGCCGAACCAGATGCGGTGGAATCCGATTCCGATGCCGGAGAAGAAGACGGACTTCGTGGACGGGATCGTGACGATGGGCGGCAGCGGTGATCCGGCGATGCAGATCGGCGTGGGGATTCACCTGTACGCGGCGAATGCGCCGATGCAGGGACGGTATTTCTACAACGCCGATGGGGAGATGATGATCGTGCCGCAGCAGGGGCGGCTGGGGATCCACACGGAGCTGGGGATTCTGGATGTGAAGCCGGGCGAGATTGCGGTGGTGCCGCGCGGGATCAAGATTCGCGTGACCATGGAGGGGCCGTCGCGCGGGTACATCTGCGAGAACTACGGACTGCCCTTCCGGTTGCCGGAGCTGGGCGCGATTGGCGCGAATGGCCTCGCGAATCCGAGGGATTTTCTGGCGCCGGTGGCGGCCTTTGAAGATGAGGACGGAGAATTCCGGATTGTGGGGAAATTTCTGGGGCGGATGTGGGAGGCGGAGATCGACCACTCACCGCTCGATGTGGTGGCGTGGCACGGGAACTACACGCCGTACAAGTACGATCTGGCGCGCTTCAACTGCATCAACACGGTGAGCTTCGATCATCCCGATCCGTCGATTTACACGGTGATGACGTCGCCGTCGGTGATGGCGGGAACGGCGAATGTGGACTTCGCGATCTTCCCGCCGCGATGGATGGTGGCCGAGCACACCTTCCGGCCGCCGTGGTTCCACCGCAACATGATGAATGAATTTATGGGGCTGGTGTTCGGCGAGTACGATGCCAAGGCGGAGGGCTTCCTGCCCGGCGGAGCGAGCCTGCACAACTGCATGAGCGGACACGGTCCCGACGCGGAGACGTGGGAGAAGGCGAGCCACGCGGAGCTGAAGCCGGTAAAGCTGGACAACACGCTGGCGTTCATGTGGGAGACGGGGCTGCCGGTGCGTCCGACAAGGTTCGCGCTGGAGACGAAGATTCTGCAGCACGAATACTATGAGTGCTGGCAGGGGCTGAAAAAGAATTTTAAGAGCAGTTAAGAGGCGGTCAGCGAATGGCGATGAGCGAGGCGCTGTTCACGAAGTACTGTTAGCGAGAAGCTGATAGCGAAGAGCGGTTAGCGAAGGATGGAAGCGATGAGTGCGGTGGAAGCGCTGCTGGGGCGGATTATCGACTATGCCGGGTTGTTTCCACCGGCGGCGCTCGATATGGAGGCGGCGGTCCGGAATTACCAGACGTATCTGGCGGGCGAGCATCGCTGGATGCTGGGGAATTTTCTGGTTCCGGCGCGGCGACTCGGCGAATTTGCGAAGGCGTTCGAGAGCGTGTGCTGCGGAGAGCAGGAGGCACCGTGGACGCTGAGCATCGTGTGCGGCGGCGAGGTGGATGGCGACGCCACGGCGGTTGCGGAGTTCCAGCAGGGCGCGGCGTTTATTGGAAGCCTCGAAGCAAAAGCGGCGGATGCGCGTGCGGCCGAGGCAGTTCTGACACGATTGCCGGCAGCGCGGGCGCGGTATGTGGAGTTTCCTCCGGAGAAGGCGGCGGAGGTTCTGCCGGTTTTGGCGGATTACGGGGCGCGAGCGAAGATTCGGATGGGCGGGACGGGTGCGGAGGTGCCGCCGGTGGAGGTCGTGGCTCGTTTTCTCCTGCAGTGTGCGAAGGAGCGCGTGGCGTGGAAGGCGACGGCGGGATTGCATGCTCCGCTGCGGGCGGAGGTTCGCGAGGCGGACAAGACGGAGATGCATCATGGTTTCGTGAATCTGTTTCTGGCCGGAGCGCTGGCGTTCTATGGAGCCGATGAGCGGGCGGTGGCGAACACGCTGCATGTGCGCGGGCCAAAGGAATTTCGTTTCGATGACGATGTGGTGCGATGGGAGGCGGCTTCGGCGAGTGCAACTCAGGAGCAGGTGCTGATCACGGAGCAGATCGAGCGTGTGCGGAGTGAGTTTGCGATCAGCTTCGGATCGTGTTCGTTTGACGAGCCGGTGGAGGGGTTGAAATTTCTGGGATG
>JBKICP010000390.1:0-12746 GCA_046567085.1 Acidobacteriota bacterium | reverse complement strand
AATCGTGCGACAAATCCTCCTGGCAGGCAAAGAACCGCAGAAACGCCCGCCGCTGCAGCGTCCCATGATCCCGGATCGTCCCCCGCAGTACCGGATACTGCGCCTCCAGCGCATCCAGCACGCGGCGCAGCGTCACCGGCGCCTCCACTTCGAGCGACACGGTGCCGTTGACCTGCGCCAGCGTCCGCAAATGATGCGGCAATTCCACCTGAATCATGCGAGCTCCCAGGGGTCCCCAGCGGTTATTTCCCGCTGGGGTTAAGCGTCTGAACCTCCACCGACAGCACCGGCGGCAGATCGTGCACAATCGTCTTCCACTGCTCTCCCCCGTCCGGCGAAACATACACCTGACCGCCCGTCGTCCCGAAGTACACGCCGCAGTCGTCCAGCGAATCCACCGCCATCGCGTCGCGCAGCACGTTCACGTAGCAGTCCTTCTGCGGAAGCCCGCTCGTCATCGCCTGCCACTCGTTGCCGCCCGTCTTGCTCCGCCAGATCTGCAGCTTTCCGTCCATCGGATAGTGCAGCGAGTCGCTGGTGATCGGCGCCACGAAGATCGTCTCCGGCTCGTGCGCGTGCACGTCGATCGCAAAGCCAAAGTCCGTCGGCAGATTTCCGCTCACCTCGCGCCAGTTGTCCCCCGCATCGTCGGACCGCATCACGTCCCAGTGCTTCTGCATGAACAGCACCCCCGGCCGCCGCGGGCTCATCGCGATGTGGTGCACGCAGTGCCCGACCTCCGCATCCTGGTCCGGGATGAACTGCGAGCGCAGACCCTTGTTGATCGGCTTCCAGCTCTTTCCCCCATCGTCGGAACGAAACGCCCCCGCCGCCGAAATCGCAATGTAGATTCGGTTCGGATCCTTCGGGTCGAGCACAATCGTGTGCAGACACATCCCGCCCGCGCCCGGCTGCCACTTCGGACCCGTGCCGTGACCGCGCAGCCCCGGCAGCTCCTGCCATGAATGCGCGCCATCCTTCGAGGAAAATAGCGCCGCATCCTCCACTCCCGCATACACCGCCTCGGCGTCGGTCAGCGATGGCTCCAGATGCCATACCCGCTTGAACTCCCAGGGATGCTGCGTGCCGTCATAAAACTGATGCGTCGTCAGCGGCGCGCCCGTCGTCTCCGACGTGTCGTAGACAAACCGGTTGCTCTCCCCCATCGGCCAGCCCTGCGGCGACTTCTGCTGCCCGCCGCCCGGCGCCGTCCACGTCTTCCCCCCGTCATCGGACCGCTGGATGATCTGCCCGAACCATCCGCTCGTCTGCGACGCGTAGATCCGGTCCGGATTCACCTGCGATCCCTTCATGTGGTACACCTCCCAGCCGGCGAAGAACGGGCCTGCCACATCCCACTTCTCCCGCTTGCCGTCCGCCGTCAGCACAAACCCGCCCTTCTTCGTTCCCACCAACACCCGTACCTGACTCATCGGTTCTCCTCAGACTCAAATTCGTTCTCACACAATCGGCCATCGGCCATCCGCTATCCGCTATCCGCTATCCGCTAACCGCTATCCGCTATCCGCTATCCGCTATCCGCTCACCTACATCGGCTTATTCACATTGATCATCCACTGCGTCCCGAAGCGGTCCGTAAACATGGCGTACCGCTTCGCCCAGAACGTCTCCTGCAGCGGCATCTCGATGTTGCCGCCCTCGGAAAGCGGCGTGTAGATGCGCTCGGCCTCCGCTTCGTCGGCGCAGTCCAGGCACACCGCATAGCCCTGCGGCTGCTTAAAATGCTGCGCCGGCGCATCGCTGCCCATCAGGACCTGATCGCCGATCTTCATCGACACGTGCATCACCTTGTCGTCCCACTCTTTGCCGTAGCGGCCCGCCATCGGGCTTTGCCCAAACCGAAACACGCCCTGATAGTCCCCGCCCAGAACCTTCGCATACAACTGGAATGCCTCTTCGCAGTTGCCCTTGAAATGCAGATACGGCATCATCCTCATCGCTCTTGTCTCCTCATCCCTCAATCGAAATCGTCTGCCCCGTACAGCCCCACCGTCCCGCTGCTCTCTTCTCACCTCACCGAGCCACGCCCGCCCCCGCCTGCCGCGCGAACACCGGCGCTTCGTCGGCACTCGGCCCCCAGCTCGCCGGAACCGCAATCCCCAGCAGCCGCAGATACACGCTGAACTGACCGCGATGCTGGTACCAGTGGTTCAGCATGATGTTCCGCAGAAACGCCTCCCGCGGCAGTGCCATAATCTCCTGCTCCCCCGCCACAAACCGGAAGATCCCCCGCATTCGCCCATCGTCCATCTTCGGCAGCAGCGTCCGTACCGTTGCCACGCTCTCATCCAGCGCGCGCAGCACCTCCCCGCAGCTCCCCGGCTGCGGCCGCACGCTGAAGTCCGGTGGCGCCGCCGACTCCCCCTGCAGCAGATGCACCACACCGCCCGGCACCGTCGCCAGATGAAATGCGAGCTGCCCTGCCGTCATCGACTTCGCATGCGGCTTCCACGTCAGCTTGTCCTCAGGAAGCCTCTCCAGAAACCTCCGTGTCACAGGCGCCTGCGCTTCGAATTCTGCCAGAAATATCTCTGCCATCGACATAGCCACTTCCTCGGAAAAAAGATGGACGTACAGGCCCGACTGTCAACTTACCGTTCTGTCCGCAGCGGAATCAGCTCCATCAGCCGCGGTTCCCGCAGCCACAAAGCCAGCCACGTCAACACGCCGAAGTAAACAGGAAACAGCGTGTAACTGAACAGAGGTTCGTGCAGGCGCAGATTGCTGGCGATCGCGCCGCCGAAATATCCGGTCAGCAGAATCGCCCCGAGCACGGCGGTCCGCGGAATCAGGTACACCACAAGACTCGAAAGCAGGATGACGCCCAGCGGTACCGACAGATCGATCGGCCAGCCCGACCGCACGAACGCCTCCGCCACCTGCGGTGGCTTCACAAACTTCATCGCCGCATCCATCAACAGGAACGCAGCGATCAGCCCCGCAAGGATCAGCCCTGCCCACCGGCGTCCCTTTGAAGGTTTTGCGATTTCGCGGGCATAAACAGTTCCCTGGGTCGATGCCATGATGATCTCCTGGGGTTCGACAGCTTTGTTGTGGTGAACGGCAGAGCATCGCAGCTCTGCATCCCAATGCCCGCCCGCTTTACTTCCCCGCGTTCGCGTCGATCGTGCCATCCGACCACCGCGCCACCGGAATCATGAAAACCGTAACCCCGTCCGAAACATCGTCGCTGGCAAGGACCGGGGAACCCTCCAGATTCGCTCCCCAGCTTTTCGACATGGCTAACGGCACGAGAAACATGATGTGGGGATGCCAGTTCCGGGCCGCGTCGTTCAGGTAACCCTCTTTGGACAGCATGTAACTCACCGCACCCGGCTCCAGCGGAGGCAGCGTCTTCGCGCTCAACGCTCTCCGCATCGCCTCGTCGATCTCCGTCTCCGATTTGCCGGATAACGCCAGGCTCGTCTTCATCAGCGCGATCGGAAGCCATGACCGAGCCGCTGCTTCATTCAGGCAGTTGGGGCCGCGCGTCTTCGGATTCCAGAAGCCGGGATCGCCGATCCCGGCGTCCCAGCCCCGTTCCACAAAGCAGACAAAATGATTCGTCCCCGGCACCGCCACCTCGTAACCGTCCCGTCCCAGCACCATCACCTCGGCATGGGCTGAAATCGATTCCGGAGCCGCGCTCCGCGCCAGCGCAATCTCCGCATTCCGATCCGCCATCAGGTACTGCTCGACCGGAGCCATCTTCGGATACCTGTTCTGCGCCCACACCGGCCAGGCGGCGGCAACCACAGCCATCCCTGCAACGATCCTCACGAAAACGACCATGCCCGCCTCCTCCCTCTACCGCCGCTGCCAGGCTGCACCCTACCGGCCACCGGCTCCAGGCTCCAGGCTCCCTGCTCCCCGCTGTCCGCTATCAGCTATCCGCTATCCGCTATCAGCTATCAGCTATCAGCTATCAGCTATCAGCTATCAGCTATCAGCTTCCGCCTCGGTCCCCCCAGCCACGGCAGCAGCGGTGTTGGATCCCGCTCCTTCCACCGTCGCCTCGTCTCTTCCAGCACCGCCTTGCGATTCTTTGCCATCTCCGCAATCACCGCAGCAGGAACACCCGTGTTCTCGTGCTGCGCGCCCCAGATCAAAAGCTCCAGCATCACCGGCGCCAGATCGATCCCCTTTTCCGTCAGCCGGTAGATCACCCGCCGCCGGTCCCCCGCGTCTTTCTCCGCACTCACAATCCCGCATCGCTGCAGCTTCTTCAGCCGGTTCGCCAGGACGTTGGTTGCGATCCCCTCGCCCGACTCCACAAAATCCTGAAACAGCGTGAACCCGCGCACCATCAGGTCGCGCACGATCAGCAGCGACCACCGGTCCCCGAACACCTCCAGCGAAAGATTGACAGGGCAGCCGGAACGATGCTTCGGCAATGACTTCCTTGCCACGCCACGAATCCTCGCAAATCTCACTTGCGATTTGCAAGTGAATTTTCCACATTGTGACGAAATGGATCCCGCGCACAAAAAAAGGGGCCGCTCCTCAAGAAGCAGCCCCTCCGCCACACGAAATCCGCTATCAGCTACACGCCATCCGCCCTCCGCTATCAGCCATCCGCTATCCGCTATCCGCTATCCGCTATCCGCTATCCGCTATCAGCTATCAGCTATCAGCTATCAGCTATCAGCTATCCGCTATCCGCCATCCGCCATCCGCTATCCGCTATCCGCTACCTACTGCGGCTGCGTATTCGCCACCCCCGTCGGATTGTTAGGCGGTGCAGGCGCAGGTTGCGCAGCCGGCTGCGGAGCACCCTGCGCGGGCCCACCCTGCGCGGGCCCGTTCGTCGACGTATTCGGAGCCTTCTCCTGCACGCCAATCGACTGCCCCGACACCACCAGCGACACCCTCCGATTCGCCGCGCGTCCCGCGCTCGTCGCATTGTCCTGCACCGGATCCGCCGCACCGTAGCCCTGCGCGCTCACATTCCCCGGCTGCACGCCCTGCTGCACCAGGAATCCCTGCACCGCCGTGGCCCGCTCCTGCGACAGCTTCATGTTGTAGGCCTCCGATCCGATGTTGTCCGTGTATCCCTCCACCTGCACCTTCAGGTTCGGATACGTCAACAGAATGCCCGAAATCTTCGCCAGCTTGATCTGCGCATCCGGCTTCAGTTCGTACTTGTTGAACGCAAACAGCACGTCCGACATGTTCACGATCAGTCCCCGTGCCGTCTCCTGCGTCTGCAGCACGGAGTTCAGCTGATCCTTCAGCTTCTCGCGCATCTGCGCTTCCTGCTGGGCCGCCTGCGCCGCCGCTGCTTCAGCCGCCTGTTGCTGCGCACGCGCCTTATCGGCCTCGGCTCGCGCTGCCTCCGCCCGTGCCTGAGCCGCGGCCTGCTGATCGGCCGCCTGTTGCGCCTGCGCCTGCGCCGCCGCCGCATCCTCCTGCGCCTTGCGCTGCGCCGCTTCGATCTTCGCCCGCGCCGCTGCCTCGTCGTTTTCCTTGATCTTCCGGATCGTCACGAGCCGCGCATCTTCCGCCGTCTGCACCGCCTCGCGCGCGTAGGTGATCTCCTGCTTCATCTCCTTCTGGTGGATGTCCATGGCCTTCGCGTTCTGTAAATCCTGCTTCGCGTTCGCCATCACCTCCGGCGCATACTGCTCCGCGCCCGCCGCATCCGCGATCTGCACCGCGTTGATTGCCTCATACAGTTCCAGGGGCGACCGGTCGTCGCGCGTAATCGGATGCAGCACTGTGTGCCGCCCCGCAGTATCTGCGTAGGCTCCGCGCGGCAGCAGCGTGTAGTGCGCATTCACCGTCTCCAGCACGCCCGCCGTCTTGTTCTTCAGCACGATGTTCTGCATCACCACCAGATTGCTCGGCATCGTCACCGCAAAGTACGGCTCCGCCGTCAGGATCAGCCCGAACGACTGCAGATTCGTCGTCACCGTCGTATCCGCGTGCCCGTGCGACCACAGCACCTCGCCCAGATTCTGCGGCCGCCCCTCGGGAGAAATCGCCCACAGCACATACGTCAGATACTCGACCCCAAATGCATTCGCCGGTCCCAGCCCCTCAAAGTGCGCCTTGATCTGCGTCCGCCCGTTCAGGCTGTTCACCTCCGCCGTTCCTTTGCCCTGCGGCAGCAGCGGCGTCCCTTCAAAGCCGATCTTCGTCGACCCGCTGCGATGAAAGTAGTTCACCGCCGGAATATCCCGCGACACCACATTGATCTTGTAGATCGGGATGCCCTCATCCGTTTTCCCCGCAGGCTGCTGGCCATTCTGCGGCCAGCGGTCCGTGGCCGTCGGATTCTGTTCCTGTGCGCACAGCCATCCGCAGCTTCCCAGAATGACAGCAGCTACCCAGACTTTCTTCATTTCGCATTCTCCGTGGTGCGATTTTGTGTATCCGCGAGGCAAGCTTCGCTGCTGCTCTTTGCCCCTCGTTCCTGGGATGCCGCCTTCCAGGACTGAAGATGGCCCCCGTGCCGCATTCCGGCGCAAGCCGAGCAACCAACCCAACCCCCCGTCGCCCGCATCAAAAGTGGCCCGCGAATTCAGCCTTCACCCCGCCCTGAACCAGTAAGATGAACCCCGATGCCCGTCGCCGCCATGTTCCTCGAGCTCCGCATCGAGCACGCCCACTCCCTCAAGGACCGCCGTCAGGTCGTGCGCAGCCTGAAGGAAAAACTCGCCCACGGCTTCAACATCTCCATCGCCGAAATGGATGAGGCCCTCACCTGGCAATCCGCCACCCTCGGCATCGCCGCCATCTCCGGATCCCGCGATTACCTCACCGGCCTCATGCATCAGCTCGAGTCCGCCGCCATCCGCATCGCCGAAGGTCTCGGCGCCCAGGTCGCCGTCTCCTGGGACTTCCTCGACGACCCCTCCGCCTGATCCTGCGCCTCGGCGTTTACATCCAGTGAGCTGATCCAAACATTGGCTACAGGATCAAAGGGGGGCATTCTGAGCGAACGGGCCCAAACGCACCAGGGGCCCCAAAGAGCGAATGCTCTTTGGGGTAGGTTTGGGGGTGGTGAGCGAAAGCTTGCCCTGAGCGAATGCCGAGCAGCGCGAGGCGAGTCGAACGGGAATCCGCGGTTGCTTTTCCATTTCTCAGAACGCGAACTTCCTGCGACGCCCCACGAGCGCACTGCCTCCGCATATCCTTCCCGCAGCTCCGGACACCTTTCCGCAGCTGCGAGCGTCCAACCAGCAGAGACGCGTGCTTTGAGGACGAGGACCTTTCCTGCGTTCACCACGGCTCGATGTTCCCGGACGTTTCGTGCAAACTATTCCTACAGGTCTTCTGCATGCCATTTGATCGTTCCTCGGGCCTCCTGCTCCACATTGCTTCTCTGCCTTCCCTGGGTGGCATCGGCGACCTCGGCCCCGCCGCATACGCCTTTGCCGACTTCCTCGCTGCCTCAAAGCAGCGCCTCTGGCAGGTTCTCCCGCTCAGCCCCACCGGCTACGGCAACTCGCCCTACGCCGCGCTCTCCGCCTTTGCCGGCAATCCGCTCCTCATTTCTCTGGAATTTCTCGCCGACCACGGCTGGATCGACCACGACCGCCTCCACTCCCTTCCCGGACGCTCCGGCCCCATCGACCATGAAGCGGTCGCCACGCACAAGCTGCCCCTCCTCGAAGAAGCCGCCCGCAACTTCCTGCGCCACCACACGCCCGAAGACTGGGCCGCCTTCGACGCCTACTGCACCACCAACGCCACCTGGCTCAACGACTGGGCCATGTACACCGTTCTCCGCCGCAAATTCGACTACGCCTCCTGGAATAACTGGCCGAACGAGGTGAAACACCGCGACCCTGCCGCCCTCGATCGCCTCCGTCAGGAATACGGCGAAGATCTCGCCACCGCCCAGGCCCTTCAGTTCGCCTTCAACCAGCAGTGGAGCGCCCTCCGCGAATACTGTGCCGCCCGCGACATCCTCTTCATCGGGGACATCGCCATCTTCGTCAATTACGATTCCGCCGACGTCTGGACCCATCCCGAGCTCTTCGAGCTCACCCCCGACCTCGCGCCCATCCGCGTCGCCGGCGTCCCTCCCGACTACTTCTCCGCCACCGGCCAGCGCTGGGGCAATCCGCTCTACAAGTGGGACGTGCTCCAGCACTCCGGCTTCGCCTGGTGGGTCGATCGCATCCGCCGCGCGAAGTTCCTCTACGACGTCATCCGCCTCGACCACTTCCGCGGCTTCGAAGCCTACTGGGCCATCCCCGCCCAGGACTCGACCGCCGTCAACGGCGAGTGGATCAAGGCCCCCGGCGCCGCGCTCTTCCAGGCTCTCCGCGACCGCCTCGGCGAACTGCCCTTCATCGCCGAAGACCTCGGCCTCATCACCAAAGAAGTGGATGCATTACGCGAACAATTCTCGCTCCCCGGCATGAAAGTGCTGCAGTTCGGCTTCTCCGGCCGCGGCGCGCACATCCACCTGCCCCACCAATTTGTCACCAACACAGTGGCCTATACCGGAACCCACGACAACGACACCACCCGCGGCTGGTGGGAGCACGGCGCCACCGAAATCGAACAGGCCGCCGCCCGCGCCTATCTGGGCGGGAACGGCGACGGCATCGTCTGGCCGCTCATTCGCTCTGCCGCCTCCTCCGTCGCCGATCTCGTCCTCTACCCCGTCCAGGACATCCTCGAACTCGGCAGCGAGGCCCGCATGAACATCCCCTCGCGCCCCGAGGGCAACTGGAGCTGGCGCTGCCCCGAAAACGCCCTCACTCCCGAACTCGCGCAGAAACTCGGCGCCCTCACCGAAGTCACCGACCGCGACAAACACGAAAAGCCCTCGTAGTTTGCACCCGACTCCCTGCTCCCTACTCCCTATTCCCTATTCCCTATTCCCTATTCCCTGTATCCCAAAAACACCGGAAACTCCGCAAACAGAGTCTTCAGCGCAATCCGCCCATCGTCCCCCACCAGCACCGCTTCCCCGGTGAAGGCGTTCTCCAGCACGGCGCCCGCCATCCCCGGAACCAGCAACTCCCCGCGCCCCCACGCGCCGTTCAGCGGCAGCCGCGCCTTGCCGTCCATCAGCGTGTAGGCGAACCGCGGAACCACCGCCAGCACCTGGCCCCCGCGCGTGAACCCCAGCACCCGCTCGCCCAGCCCATTCGTCGCAGTCACCGGCACATATTCGCCGCGCCGGAACACCTCCGCCATCCGGTTCCGCAGTTGCAGCGCCCGATGCACCGTCCACAGCTTCACCCGTCCATCGTCGAGGGACTCCAGCACCTCGCGGCACACCGCCAGCTCGCCCCCGCTCGACGCCCTCTCCTTCAATCCCTCCAAAGCCTGCCGCCGCACCGCATAATCCACCGGCCTCCGGTTATCCGGATCCACCAGGCTCAGATCCCACATCTCCGTCCCCTGATAAAAATCCGGCACCCCCGGCGACGCCACCTTCAGCACCACCTGCGCCAGTGAGTTCACCGCGCCGAACATCCGCAGCGCCGGCAGAATCTCCTCCATCGTCTGCACGAACCGCGGCTCGCGCCCGCGCTCATCCCGCAGCAGGATTCCCCGCAGGAACGCATGCACCGCCTCCACGTACGCCGGGTTCGGATTCGTCCAGCTCAGGTTGACCTTCGCCTCACTCAGCGCCTTGGTCATGTACTGCTGCATCCGCTGCAGGAATGCCTCGCGCTCTTCCAGCGACCGCATCTGCCACGGCCACGCTCCCACCAGCGTCTGGTAAAGGAAGTACTCCTCGTTCGCGCTCGGCGCCACGCGTCCGTCGCTCAGCGTCCGCTTGTACTTCGCATTCAGCCGCACCCATCGCCGCACATACGACGGCCACACGTACGTCATCTCCGACAGCACATTGAGCCGGTTCCGCACATCCTCGCTGCGCTTGGTGTCGTGGGTCGAGGTCCCCAGCATCGCATCCGGCGCCACCTGCAGCCGCGCGCTGTTCGCGTCGTGAAACTCCTCTGCCTCGATCCCGAACGCCTCCATCGAGCTGCCCACGTCGTTCGACGAGAGAAAGCGGTTATACACGTAGAACGCCGTATCCTCCACACCCTTCGCCATCACCGGACTCGTCAGCTGCTGAAACTTCAGCGCGAAGTACAGCTCTCCCGGATCGATCTCCTCCCCCATCCGCCCATGCAGCAGCAGCGTGTTCTCCAGAAAATCGAAGACCGACTCGTCCGTCTCGCGACTCCGCCGCTTCGCCCGCCCCACCGCCATCCGGATGAACGCCCGATCCCTCTCCGTATACTGCCCGCGATCGTCGATGTACGTCCGATAGACCGGGAAGCACGCAATCGTCTCCCGAATCGCCGTCTCCAGCAGATCGTCGGTGAAGTCCCGCGCCTTGCGGTTCGCCGAAGCCAGCCGGCTCAGCAGATTCGTGAGCACATACGTCTCGCTCGACAGCGCATTCCGCATCACGCTCAGCTTCGCCTCGTACGCGATCGTCTCCGGATCCGTCGTCTCGCCGGTCAGCTTCGTGTAAAACTCCGTGAACCGCCGCTCGTTCTCCTTCAGGATGAAAACCTGATTCCCCTCGTACACGAAGTCGTACCCCGACGTCCCCCGCACCGGCCACTCCCGCGGCAGCGACTCCTTCGGCGCCAGAATCTTCTCCACCACCACATACAGCGGCCCCTGCGCCGCCGACCAGTCGAACCCGCGCATCGCCTCCCGCACCGCGTTCTCGATGCCGTTCGCCCCCGTCGGCCCCTCCGCCCTCTCGCCGCAGCAACAGGCCGCCACATAAAGTAACTGCAGCCGTATCAAATACTGCCGCGGATTGAACATCCCATCGGCATGATCGATGCGCAGCCCGCTCACCTCACCGCGCGCCAGTAGCCGCCGGATCAGGCAATGCGTCTCCGCAAACACCTCCGCATTCTCCATCCGCAAGCCCACCAGGTCGTTCACGTCGAAAAACCGCCGGTAATTGATCTCCTCGCTCGACACGCGCCAGTACGCCAGCCGGTACGGCTGCTGCTCCAGCAGTTCGTGCAGTTGGTCGAAGCTCCGCGCATCGCCCACGACGCCATTGATCCGCTCCAGAGCCTTCTCGATCGCCGGCTGCATCTCCGTGCTCAGCAGCGCTTCCCGCAAACGTGGCTTCAGCTCCGCGAGTTGCTGCCGCCGCTGCGCCACCAGATTGGCGTCCGTCGTCTCATGCGGAGGAATATGCGCCGTCTCTCGCAGAAGGTCGCGGAAACTCTGCGGCACGCCCAGCCCTTCCAGCTCCCCATCGGGAAAAATCACCGGGATCGTCCGCGGCGCTATCGGAACCAGATGGTCGAAGTACCGCACCATCAGCCGCCCGTCCGCCAGCTCCACCTGGATCCGCTTCGCCTCCAGTTCGTCGCCGTACTGCGACCCCAGAATCGGCAGCAGCAGCTTGTCCTTCATGTCCGGATTCAGCGGATTCCAGTCGATATCGAAATAGCTTGCGTATTGCGACGCCCGCCCGTTCTCCAGCACGTCCTGCCACCACTGCGAGTCGTTGCCGACACCCATGTGATTCGGCACGATGTCCAGCAGCAGCCCCATCCCCAATTCGCGCAGCTTCGCCGAAAATCGCGCAAAGCCCTCCTCCCCGCCCAGCTCCGGATTCAGCCGGTCGTGCCGCGTCACGTCATAGCCGTGCAGGCTCCCCGGTCGCGCTTCGAAGATCGGCGAGGCGTAGCAATCCCCGATGCCCAGCACCTGCAGATACGGAAGCACTGCCTCCGCATCCGCGAAGCTGAACCCGGCATGCAATTGCAAACGATACGTCGACAGAGGAGCTCGCGCTTCCATGCGCGGCATCCGCTCAATGCAGTCTTTCATCTCTCGAAATATGAACCGTGAATGACGGTTAGATGCGCCCCGGCGACCCCGGAGACGCCTGACGCCCCGCGCGAAAATGCGCTGCTTTTCCGCAGAAAACAGAACACCGGCCCCGATGGGGAGCCGGTCGTCCGTACAAACAGGCAGCGTTGCCTCGAAAGGCCTTCAGCGCCGCGCGAGTCTACACAAAATGATCGCCGTCAGCCGCGGCGTGCACTTCATGCACTTCGCGAGGGCCCGGCTCTCTCCGCCGCAGAGCGTCGAAGCCCGCGCGCAGTCCGCTCAGCACCGCCCCCACCTGCCGCACCGGGCCCGACACCGCCTTCTGCATGGTCGCGGTCGCGTGCGCCACGCTGGTCAGCGTGCCCGTGACCATCTCATCCACGCGTTCCACCTGCACCGATGCCCGCTGCAGCACATCGTTCAGCATCACCGCGGCCTGCGTCGACTCCGCGCGCACCGTGTTGCCCACTTCCTTCGCCGTCTCGCTCACTTCCACCAGGTTCTGCGTCGCCACTTTCAGCTTCGGCACAATGTCCTTCAGCAGATCCTTCGTCGACTCCAGAACCGGGACGCCATGCTCTTCTGCTTTCTTCGAGATCTCGCTCACCTGTTTCAGTGCGCCCTTGATCGCGAGCAGCATCCCCAGCAGCACTAATGCCTGCATCAGCACGCCCACCGCCGTCACAGCGGTAAAGGTGATGTAAACCCACTCCGGAATGTTGTGCGGCATCGCTGGCTCCCTGCCGGGATCATGGTCCCGGCTCTGTCGTTATGTGCGCAGGACAGGCATTCGCCCGCCGCCATGCGCGGCAGTCCCCGCCCTGCCCCGCAGATCTATACGCCTTCCTGATTCGGCGACGTGTTGCTCTGGTACGCCTGCCGCCCGGCATCCACCGCCGCCGACACGCGCCCCGACTGATCGTTCACAAACT